>NZ_PDJK01000001.1:1011514-1348686 GCF_002564045.1 Amycolatopsis sulphurea
CGCCTGGACCCCGGCGCGCGGCGGGCGCAGCTGATCGGGATCGGCGCCCGGCTGTTCGCCGAGCGGCCGTACCACGAGGTGCGGATGGACGAGGTCGGCGCGGCCGCCGGGGTGTCCCGCGCGCTGGTGTACCGGTACTTCCCGAGCAAGCGGGACCTGTTCGCGGCGGTCTACCGGCGGGCCGCGGACGAGCTGGTCGCGGCGACCGGGGCCGGTTCGCCCGGCGCGGTGGGCGACTGGGTCGCCGCGGGGCTGGACGCGCATTTCGACTACTTCGAGGCGAACGCGACGACGGTGCTGGCGGCGAACCGGGATTTGGCCGGGGATCCGATGATCCAGAGCATCATCACCGACGAGCTGGCGACGCTGCGGAGCAGGCTGCTGGACGCGCTCGAAATCCCCGAGTCCCGCCGGGAAGCCGTGGGAGTGGCGTTGCTGGCCTGGCTTTCGTTCGTGCGGGTGAGCAGCGTGGAATGGTTGCTGCACCGGCGGATCGGCCGGGACGAGCTGCACGCGCTGTGTCTGCGGACACTGGCCGCGGCACTGGAGCCGGGGAACGGCAGGTAACCGGCTTACGCCCGGCGGACGAGTTCGTTCTCGAGGGCGGCCCGCGCGCCGCGCAGCGCCAAGCGCAGCTGGTCCGGCTTGCGGCGGACCTGGGCCAGCAGCAGGCCGCCCTGGATGGCGGCCATGGTGAGATCGGCCAGCTCCGTGACGTCGCTGTCCGCGCGCAGCTCGCCGGACTCCTGCATCTGCCGCAGCCCGGCGATGAGCGGGGCCTCCCAGCGGGCGAAGGCGTCCACGAACGCCTGCCGGGTCAGCTCGTCGCGGCCGCCGAGCTGGGCGGCCAAGGAACCGATCGCGCAGCCGCCGATGGCGTCCTGCCGGGTCCCATTCGCCACGATCGCGGCGAACCAGTGGTCGATTCCGGCGAGTGAGTCCAGCCCTTGCAGCAACGGTTCCTGTGCGGCCAGCACCGTGTCCACAGTGGAATGAACGACGGCGCGGACGAGATCGTCCCGGTCGTCGAAGTAGTGGTAGAGCTGGCTGCGGCCGACGCCCGCGGCGCGCTCGACGTCGTCCAGCGTCACGGCCGCGACGCCGCGGCGCTGGATCAGCTCCGCGGTCGCGTCGAGGATGCGCTGCCGGGTCGCGCGGCCCCGCGCGGTGCTGGGTGTCTGGCTCACGGCGACTCCTGTACCCCTCGGTACAGCGGCGCTGTACTCGATGATACATTCTGCCGTACGAGTTTCTGTACTGCACAATACAGTCCGCGGCCGGGCCGCGGGCGGTGAGGAGGAGCCGTGAGCCGGTTCGCGGTCACGAACACCCGGGTGTTCACCGGGACGCAGGTGGCGGACGCTTCGGTGGTCGTCGTGGCGGACGGGACGATCACCTCGGTCGGCCACGAGGTGCCGCCGGGGCTACCGGAGGTCGACGGCCGGGGCGGGACCCTGTTGCCGGGCCTGATCGACGCCCACACCCACTCTGACGAGGAAGGGCTTCGCACCGCGCTGGACTTCGGCGTGACGACCGAGCTGGACATGATGTCGGTGCCGGCCGTGATGACCCCGCTCCGGGAGAAGGTGCGCACGGATTTCGGGCTGGCCGACGTTCGCTCTTCCTCGTGGGGCCTGGCGCATCCTGACGGGCATCCGCACCAGGTACGGCGCGGGATGGGCGATCCGGTCTGGCCCACCGCCGCCGTCCCGGAAGAGGCGGCGGCGTTCGTGGAGGGCCGCCTCGCCGAGGGCGCGGACTACCTCAAGATCATGGTCGAGGACGGCGCGGCGATGGGTACTTCGCTGCCCAGGGTGCCGCCCGGCGTCGTGGCCGCAGCGGTGGCGGCGGCGCACGAGCACGGGATGCTCGCACTGGTGCACACCTTCAGCGCGGAGGCCACCAGGCTGGCGGTCGACGTGGGCGCGGACGGGGTCACGCACCTGCTCTACGACGAGGTGATCGACGACGACCTGCTGACCAGGATGCGCGCGCAGGACATGTTCGTGATCAGTACGCTCGCGGTCACGGCTTCCGCTGCCGCCGACGGTTCCGGTCCGCGGCTGGCGGCCGATCGGCGGGTGGCCTCGCGGCTGGACGAGGCGGTGCGGGACAACCTGAGTCAGGAGTTCGGCTGGGGTGCGGACCTGTCGGTCGCTCTGCGCTCGGTCGCGCGGCTGCGCGAAGCCGGCGTCGAGATCCTGGCCGGGACCGACGCCTCCCACCTCGGCGGGCTGGGGCTCGCTCACGGCGCCAGCCTGCACGACGAGCTTCGCCTGCTGGAAGCCGGCGGGTTCAGTCCGGTGGAGGCGCTGAACGCGGCGACGCGGCGGACCGCGGATCGGTTCGGTCTCTCCGATCGTGGCCGGATCGAGCCGGGTGCCGTGGCGGATCTGCTGCTCGTGGACGGGGATCCGACGACGCAGCTCTCCGCCATGCTGAACACCCGCGCGGTCTGGCGGCGGGGGCATCGCCGGTGACGTTCAGGCCGCCGGTTTCCAGCCCAGCCGCGGGCCGAGCCGGGTCGCGAGGTCGGTGAGGATCTGTACGTAGTCCTCGTGGTCGAACGTGAACGGGAGCGCGAAGGCGACCTCCTCGACCTCGCGGAAGGCGAGGTGTGCGTGGAGCCGCTCGGCGAGTTCCGCCGAGGAGCCCACGAAATCGGGGGAGAAGAGCAACTTCGCCGGGCCTTGCGGCTGGGTTGTGCGCGGCAGCCGTTTCGCTGCGTACGCCTGGTACTTGGCGCGTTGTTCCGGGGTGGCGCTGTCGGTCGGGATCACGACGAGGCCTTGGGACACGCGGGCGAGTTCGCCGTCCGGATGGTGTGCGCGGAACGTCTGGATGTGGGAGAGCTGGATCTCCTCGAACCGCCCGGCTCCCTCGGCCCGGACGACGCTGCTGGTCAGGTAGTTCATCCCGTGCTCGCCGGCCCATTGTGCGGAACGGCTGCTCCCGCCGCCGTACCAGAGGCGGCGGCCGAGGCCGGGGGACTGCGGCTGGACGCGGTCGGAGAACACCTCGATCCCCTCCTGCCCGCGGAATCCGGAGGCCTGTTCGCCGCGGATCAGCGACAGCAGCCGGGACACGCGACCGTAGCTGAAGTCCTCCTGGTCGCCGGTGTCCGGATAGAGCGCCTCCCGGACCGCGTCGTAGTGCATCGGCGGGCCGACGCTCACGCCGGGATTGAGCCGTCCGCCGGAGAGAATGTCCACAGTGGCCAGATCTTCGGCGAGCCGGAGCGGGTTCTCCCAGCCCAGCGGGATGACCGCGGTGCCCAGCTCGATCCGGCGGGTGCGCTGGGTGGCCGCGGCGAGCACCGCGACCGGGGACGAGATGCCGTACTGCAGGTGCCGGTGCCGTACCCACGCGCTGTCGAAGCCGAGCTGCTCGCCCAGCTCGATGATCCGCAACGTGGATTCGTGCCCGGGGCGTGGATCGTCGCCGTCGAACAGGCCGATGGTGAGAAACCCCAGTTTCCGCAGGGGGCGGGTGGACGGCGGCACGGCTGGTCCTCCTTCACGGGCGGCTGCTGCCCGGACGAACAGCCGGGCCAGGGCCGGTGTTCCGGTTCCCAGCAGGTGGACGTCCGGCAGAAGTCAATACTTGACAGTGAACCTGAGTGGTCAGAATATTTCTGACGGCCCGGTCGTGCGCCCGCCGTGGCGTTCCGCCCTCGTGCCGAGCCTGCCCGCCCGCGGGGAAGCCCCGTGGGTCCGCTCGACGCGTCAGGAGCAACCATGCCCGTCCCCGCCCGCCGGACCGCGTTCGCCGTTGTGCTCGCGCTCGCCGCGATGGGGCTGTCCGCCCCGGCCGCGACGGCCGCCCCGGGCAGCACCCCGCCCGATTCGTTCTGGGGTGACACCGGCGCGATCCCGCCCGCGCAGAACGTGCTCACCGTCAAGGTGCTCAACCGCACCAACGGCAAGTACCCGGACGATCAGGTGTACTGGAGCTTCAACGGCCAGACGCACTCGATCGCCGAGCAGCCGACCGTGGACATGGGCGCGAACTCGTCCGGCCGGATGAACTTCTTCCTCGGTTCGCCGGAGGGCAAGTACACCGACTTCATCGAGTTCACCGTGGGAGACCACGTGTTCAACGGCAACACCACCAGGGTGGACGCGTTCGGCCTGAAGCTCGCGATGCGGCTGCACTCCCGCGACGGGTTCGACACTCAGGTCGGCGACGATTACGAAACCTTCCAGCAGGACCGGGCGGCGACCTTCGCCCGGTTCCAGAGCGAGGTGCCGGACGAGTTCAAGGGCCTGGCCCAGGGACAGGACCGGATCCTGGCGCCGGGCAAGAGCCCGGACTTCCAGCCGGGCGGCAAGAACGAGAACTACTTCACCGACTACGCCCGGTCGGCCGGCGTGAACGAGACGACCGGGAACATCGCCGCGTGCGCCGGCTCGCTGGCACAGGCCGCGGACAAGTGCGCGGCGCTCAACCGGCACACCGCGGACCTGCCCGTCGGCCAGCAGCAGAACCCGGCGCACTTCTACCAGGCCGCGCCGGCGAACTACTACGCGAAGTTCTGGCACGACCACGGCATCGACAACCGTGCGTACGGCTTCCCGTACGACGACGCGGCCGGCCAGTCCTCGTTCGTTTCGCACAATGACCCGCAATGGCTGGAGGTCGCCGTCGGCTGGTAACCGCGTTCAGGCGTCCACCCGGCGCGCACCGGGGACGGCGGCGAGCAGGGTCCGCGTGTACTCCTCGCGGGGCCGGTGCAGCACTTCGCCCGCCGGTCCCTGTTCGACGAGCCGTCCCCGGTGCAGCACCGCGACCTGATCCGCGATCTCCTGCACCACGGCGAGGTCGTGGGTGATGAACAGGTAGCTCAGCCCGAGTTCGTCCTGCAGCGTGACCAGCAGCTTCAGGATCTGCGCCTGCACCGACACGTCGAGTGCGGACACCGGCTCGTCGAGCACCACGAGATCCGGCCGTAGCGCCAGCGCCCGTGCGATGGCGGCGCGCTGGCGTTGCCCGCCGGACAGTTCGGCGGGGCGCCGGGCCAGCAGAGCCGAGGGGAGCGCCACCTGGCCGGCTAGTTCAGCGACCCGGCGTTGGCGTTCGGCCCTGCTGCCGACGCCGAACGCGCGTAGCGGCTCGCCGATCACCTCGGCGATGGAGAAGCGGGGGTTCAGCGAGGCGTACGGATTTTGATAGACCAGCTGGAATCGCCGCCGTAACCGGCGGAGTGCGGCGGCGGAGCGGGGGAGCTCCTTGCCGTCGAAGAAGACCGTGCCGGAGCTGGGGGTTTCGAGACCGACTGCGATCCGGGCGGTGGTGGTCTTGCCGGAACCGGATTCCCCGACCAGGGCGAGCGTGCGTCCGCGGCCGAGCTGGAACGAGACGTCGTCGACCGCGCGGACGGATCCGTGTCCGCGCAAGGAAAAGGACTTCACCAGAGAATCGGCCGACAGCAGCACGTCCGTGGCCTCCGGACGTGGCGCGCGAGCGGTGGTGCTCGACAGGCTCGGCGCGGCGGCGAGCAGGCGCCGGGTGTAGTCCTCGGCCGGGGCGGCGAGGAGTTCCGGTGTGGGCGCCTCTTCGACGAGCCGGCCCTCGGACAGCACCACGATGCGGTCCGCGCGGTCTGCGGCGACGGCGAGATCGTGCGTGATGAGCAGGATCGCGGTGCCCGACTCGGCAGCCAGTGCCGCCAGGTGATCGAGGATCTCCCGTTGCACGGTCACGTCGAGTGCGCTGGTCGGCTCGTCGGCGATGATCAGCCGCGGCTCGCCGGCCAGCGCGATCGCGATCAGCACGCGCTGCCGCAGGCCGCCGGAGAGTTCATGCGGATACTGCCTCGCTCGCAGCTCCGGCCGGTCCACGCCGGCGCGGCGCAGCAGGGCGACGGCGCGGGCCGCCGCCTCGCGGCGGGGGGCCAGGCGATGGATCAGCAGCACCTCGGCGACCTGCTCGCCGACCCGGCGGACCGGGTCGAGCGAGACCGTCGGATCCTGCGGTACCAGCGCGATCCCGGTGCCCCGCACCCGCTGCCAGTCCTTTTCGGACAGTCCGGTGAGCGCGGTTGCCTCGAAGGTGATCCGGCCGCCGTGGATGCGGCCGCCGCGGGGCAGCAGGCCGATCGCCGCGTGCGCGGTGGTGCTCTTGCCGGACCCGGATTCGCCGACCACGGCGACGATCTCGCCCGGCTCGACCTGCAGCGTCACCCCGCGCACGGCGGGCACCACCCCGGAGGGGGTGTGGTAGGAGACGGTCAGGTCGTGGATTTCCAGCAGGCTCATCGCGGCGCGCTCCGTTCTCCGTCGAAGGCCCGGGACAGGCGGTTCGCGGCGAGCACGACGGCGGCCACGGCGAGTCCCGGGAACGTGGTCATCCACCAGGCGGTGGCGAGGAAGGTGCGGCCGCCCGCGACCAGCGCGCCCCATTCCGGCGTCGGCGGGCTCGCCCCGAAGCCGAGGAAGCTGAGCGCTGACACCTCCAGCACCGCGGTGCCGACCGTGACCGTGGCCAGCACCAGCACCGGCCCCAGCGCGTTCGGCAGCACGTGCCGGGTCAGCACTTCCGCCCAGCGGACCCCGGAGGCACGGGCGGCTTCGACGAAGACGCCCGAACGCACCCGCAAGACCTCGGCCCGCATCAGCCGGGCGAACGCGGCGAGGTTGGCGACGCCGACCGCGATCGCGACGTTCGTGGTGCCGAAACCGAGCGCGGTGACCAGCGCCAGGGACAGCAGGATCGCGGGCACGGCCTGCAGGACGTCGACCACCCGCATCACGAGGGAATCGAGCCAGCCGCCGCGGAACCCGGCGACCAGGCCGAGCGCCGAGCCCGCCAGGAACGCCACGACCACGGCCAGCACGGTCGCCCGCAGTGAAAGCCCGGCGCCGTGCACCACGCGGGAGAACACGTCGCGGCCGGTCTCGTCGGTGCCGAACAGATGCGCGGACGACGGTCCTTGCAGCCGTTCCGCGGGAACCCCGGCGATCGGATCCTGGCTGGTCAGCAAGCCCGGCGCGAAGGCGGCGACGAGCACCAATGCCAGCAGCAGCACGGAAAGCACGAGCCCCGGCTGGTGGAGCACGAATCGGGACCGCCGGGGCAGCACGGCCTCAGCCATCGATGGTCACCTCCTTCCGCACCCGCGGATCGAGCAGCGGGTAGACCAGATCGACGAGCAGGTTCAGCACGACGAAGAAGAACGCGGCCAGCACGATCACCGCCTGTACCACCGGCACGTCCTGCGCGGTGACCGCGGACGCGGTGATCCGGCCGAGCCCGTCGCGGGAGAACACGGTCTCGGTGACCACCGAACCGGCCAGCAGGTTCCCGGCGACCACGCCGGCCAAGGTCAGCGCGGGCAGCCCGGCGTTGCGCAGCGCGTGTCCGAAGTGGACCCGGCCGCGGCCGGCGCCCTTGGCCCGCACGATCTCCACATACGGCTCGGCGAGCTGGGTGCGCAGGCTCTTCGCCAGCACCTGCGCGATGATCGCGCCGGTCGGCAGCGCCAGCGTGATCGCGGGCAGGATGAGCGAGGCGAACCCGGCGGAACCGAGCGCGGGGACCAGCCGGAGGCGGAACGAGAACAGCTGGATCAGCAGCAGTCCCACCCAGAACGGCGGCAGCGATGTGCCCAGTGGCGGCAGGGACAGCAGGGCATGGCTCAGCCACCGGGCGCGCGTGTAGGTGCCGAGCACCGCGACCGCCCCGCCGAAGACGACGGCGAGCAGCAACGCGAGCCCGGTCACGGCCAGCGTGGGCGGCAGTGCGGTGAGCACCATGTGTGTGGCGCCGTCGCCGGTTGTCACCGAGACACCGAAGTCGCCGTGCAGCGCGGCGAGCAGGTGTTTTCCGTACTGCACGAGGATCGGCTGGTCGAGTCCGAACTGTGCACGCAGCTGGGCGACCTGTTCCGGGGACGCGCTGGGGCCACCCTCGGCGGAGCCGAGTTTCGTGAGCACCGCGTCGCCGGGTAGCAGGTAGAGGATCAAGAACGACAGCGTGAAGGCGGCCCAGAGCACGACCACTGCCTGCAAGAGCCGCCGTATCAGGTTCATGAACCGGACACCCACGCGTCGAACAGCTGCAGCCGCGACGAGGCCTCGAACCCGACGTCGTGCGCCTTCGGGCCGACGGCGAGCACCTGGGTCAGCTCGAAGACGGGGATCGCGTACGCCTGTTCCACAATGGTCCGCTGTGCTTGCTCGGCGGCCGGTTTACGTCGCGCAGTGTCCACAGTGGCCGATTGTTCGGCCAGCGAGGGTTCGAGCGGGTTGTCCGCGGGCAGCCGGCTGCGATTGCCGCCCTTGACGGAGAACTGCTGGCGCAGGATGTCGGGATCGGCGCGGGTCACGTTGTACCAGAGGAAGTCGTAGTCACCGCTCTGCTGGATTCTGCTCGTCTCCGTATTGGTGTGCAGCTCGATCCGCAGATCGAAACCGATCTTGCGGAGCTGCTGCTGGACGAGTTCGAGCACGCTCTGGTTCTGGTTGAACACCGCGGAGAACACCACCGAAGCGGTGAGCCGCTGCCCGTTCTTCACACGGATCCCGTCCGGCCCCGGCACCCAGCCGTCCGACTCCAGCAGCGCGCCGGCCGCGGCGGGATCGTAGGCGAGGGCTTTCGACAGATCCGTGTAGAACGGCGTGGTGGAGCCGAGAATGCTCGTGGCGGGCTTGTAATTGGCCGACAGTACGGTGCTGGTCACCTCGGGCCGGTTGATGCCCTTCGACACCGCCTGCCGGACCTTGACGTCGGCCAGCACCCCGCGGGTCACGTTGGCGTGCAGGTTGAACACGACGCCGGGATTGGGCCGGACGGGTTCGCTGAACCCGTTGCCGGTGAACTGCGCTTCGTCCACCGGCTGCACGTCGGTGATCGCGTCGAGCTGCCCGGAGGCGAGACTGCCGGTGCGGACGCCCGGTTCCGGGACCACCCGGTAGTCGATGCGGTCGAGGTAGGCCGCGCCCTGGTGCCGCCACAGCGGAGAGCCCCAGCCGTAGCCGGTGCGCTTGCTCAGCGCGATGTCCTGGTTCGGCCGGAACCCGGTGACCACGAACGGACCGGAGCCGATCAGCCCGTCGCCCTGGCAGCGCTGCTCGGCGGTGCGCCGGTAGGCCGACGGCGCCAGCACGCCGAGCGACATCGTGGAGCTGGCCTGCAGGAATTGCGCGTTCGGCGCGCCGAAGTCGATCCGCACCGTGGCCGGGTCGACCACGGTCGCGGCGCGGTAGCCGGCCAGGTAGCTGTTCCCGAGCAGGGACTTGGCGCCGAGGGCCACGATCCCGTCGAAGCTGGTCTTGACCGCGGCGGCGTCCACCGGAGTGCCGTCGGAGAACGTCGCGCCGCCACGCAGGTGGAAGGTGAAGCTGGTGGATTCGCCGCCGACGGTCCAGTGGTCGGCGAGCCACGGCACGATCGCGCCGGTCTTCGGGTCCTGGTCGGTGAGCGAGTCCACCACCTGGCGCCCGACGTTGAGGGCGGCGTTCGTGGCCGCCTGCTGGGGGTCGATGCAGTCCGGCGCGGAGGAGAGGCCGAGGCGGAGCGTGCCGCCCGGGCGGGGCGGGCCGGAATCCTGCGGCCCGGAGCCGTCGGCGACCCCGCAGGCGGCGAGCGCGAGCGGGAGGACGAACGCGGGGATCGCGCGGACGAGCCGGGGCGGGGCGGATCTGGCGGGGCGGGACACGGCTTTCCTCCAACGGCGCGGATGGTGCGGAACGGACCCAGCTCACCCGCTCGGGCCGGGCGGCTGAACCCCGTCCCACTGCGTGAGCGGGCGTCCCACGTGGTGACCGTCGTCGCCGGAACCGGTTGACCGGCAAGGGAAACCGGGGTTACGCGCCCGCGTGATAGGTGGCCGGTCTTTGTTCGGCCAGTGCGTCCGGCGGGCGGGAACCTCCGGTCCGCCTCAAGGCTGCGGTCCGAGCCAGCCGGGAGGGCTGTGAAGGGACCCTTCACGGACTTAGCGGCTGTGAAGGGTCCCTTCACGGCCCCGGTGAAACGGGCTGGCCCCGCCGCAGCAGATCCAGGACGAGGGCGAGCGGCGGCCAGGCGTCGCGGCCACGGCGAGTGCAGGTGTACGCACGCAGTCGGACCTCTGGATCGGGCAGCGGAAGCACCGTGACGTCCGGCCGCGTGGGGCGGTCGAGCGGCAGCAGACCGACCCCACCGTCGGCGGCGATGAGGTCTTCGACGAGATCGAGGCTGTCGGCGCTGTGGGTGAAACGGGGTGCGAAGCCGGCCATCGATGCGAGTGTGCGTACAACGTCTTCGTCCGCGCTGTTGCGGGAATTGCCGATCCAGTCGTGCTTCTTGAACGCGCGGAGCACCGACAGCGTCCCCGTACCGCGTACACGGCGTACGTCGTCTGCGCGGACGCCGAGGCCCCACAACGTCGTCCACAGCGGTTCGGATGCGACAGCCGGGTCGGTACTGACAGGGGCGAGGTCGTAGTCGTAGGTCAGCGCGAGGTCGACGTCGTCGGCGAGCAGTTTGGTGAGGGCCTCGCCGGGTTCCTGTTCGCTGACCACCAGCTGCACTGCGGGGTGCTGCCGGGCCAGCTGGGCCGCGACCGGGAGCAGCGAACGGCGGATCGCCTGGCCGAACCCGGCGACCCGGACCACGCCGGCGGGTTCGGCGTCCGGGTCCAGATCCACCCGCGCCGCCTCGACCGCGGCGAGGATCGTGACGGCGTGTTCGGCCAGCCGCCGCCCGGCCGGGGTGAGCCGGACCCGCCGGCCGTCCGGTTCGAGCAGCGTCGCGCCGGTTTCCGCGGCCAGCGCGGCGATCTGCTGCGAGACGGTGGAGGTGGTGGTGCCGAGCACATCGGCGACCGCCCGCATCGAGCCGAGCCGGGAGAGTTCGACGAGAAACTGCAGCCTGCGCGTGTCCACCCGGGACATTGTCCAGGAATCCCGGACGTTACGTCCACAATCGGCAGGTGGACGCGAACGGTCCGGTGGGTTTTCCTTGCCCGGTGACTTTCTCCTTCCCGTCCTCGCCCCGCGCCGGGATGGCGCTCGCGATCGGTTCCATGCTGTCGGTCCAGCTCGGGCTCGCGGTCTCGGTGGATCTGGCGCACGCGGTCGGCCCGGCGGGGGTCGCGTGGCTCAGGCTGGCCTGGGCGGGCGTGCTGTTGCTGGTGCTTCTGCGCCCGCGGCCGTCCTCGTTCCGGCGTCCGGTGCTGCTCGCGTCGGTCCTGCTCGGCGGGGTGACCGCGGGCATGACGATCCTGTTCATGGTCGCCGCGGCGCGCATCCCGCTCGGCACCGCGAGCGCGCTGGAGTTCCTCGGCCCGCTCACCGTGGCGATCGTCCGCGGCCGGGGCACCCGGCTGTGGCCGGTGCTGGCCGCGGCAGGCGTGGTACTGCTGACCGAACCGTGGCACGGCGGGGCCGACCTGATCGGCGTCGGCTGCGCGCTGGCCTCGGCGGTGTGCTGGGGCTGCTACATCCTGCTGACCCAGCGCGTCGGCGACGAGGTGTCCGGGATCCGCGGCCTCGCGGTGTCCATGCCGGTGGCCGCGCTGGCCGCCACCGTGGTCGAAGGCCCGGCCGTGCTCGGGCAGCTGAGCTGGCCGCTGGTGCTGGCCGGGCTGGGCCTGGCCGTGCTGGTGCCGGTGGTGCCGTTCAGCCTGGAGATGCTGGCGCTGCGCCGCCTGACCGCCTCGGCGTTCGGCACCCTGATGAGCCTCGAACCCGCGATCGCGCTGGTGATCGGGGCGCTGGTGCTGCACCAGCTGCCGGGGCTTCCCGCGGTGGCGGGGATCGCGCTCGTCGTCATCGCGGGCATCGGCGCGCAGCGCAGCGGCGCACGGGAACCGGCGCCGGTGGGGTAGCGGCTGCTCCGGCGATCTTGGCCGGCCACGATCTTCGCCCTCACCGTGGGTCGTCGAGTCCGGGCGAGGAAACCGTTCCGCGATCACGCACAGGGCTTCGCTACGCCGACCGAACCGTTCCCGTGGCGCGGAAACGCCCGGGCACCCGGAAATCTGCGGCGTCGAACGGTTCCGGCATGCGCGAGCAGGCGATGTCGTTCAGGTTGCCGACCGGCTTCATCGAAAGGTCACCCGACGCGATCACTGGTCAGGGACCCACTCACGCTCAAATCCAAGGCTGTGAAGGGCCCCTTCACAGCCGCAGGGACCAGGGTGTCGGCAAAGTCGGTGTGAGGTGCCCTGCGCAGACCGCGGAAGTCTGTGAAGGTCTGTGAAGGGGCCCTTCACGGACTCTGAGTCTGTGAAGGGTCCCTTCACAGACCCGGGACAGGTCCGGCACACACCACGAGGTGGTCGCGCATCTCGAACACCTCCGCTTCGCCCGCTGCCGGGCGAAATCGACGACGATGGCAGGCACCGTCGATGATGACGCGGCAGCCCCAGCTCACTCTGCTGATCACGGGTCCTCGACCACCTTTGCCGGAACCCTGGCCGCAGGGTCCGTCAAGGGGCCCTTCACGGACATCCATTCCTCGCGGTGTGGTCACCCGGCGTACCCGACACTCGTTTCAGCCGGACCAGCCGTTGAGCCGGTTGAGCAGCCGTTCGAGGACCTCCGGATCGGCGCCCACCGGGTCACCGGAGACCGGCTCGTCCACCAGCGTGCGCCGGTCGCGGCGGTGCGGCAGCCGTACTTCGCCCGCGGTCAGCCCACCCGGCAGCGACACCTCGCACCAGCTCACCCGGCCGCCGCCGGGACCGGGCCGGACCCCGATCCGCTCGTCGCGCGGCGCTCGCGGCGCGAGCAGATCGTCCTCGACCTCGACCAGCAGCACATCGCCCCGCAGCTGCAGCCGCACGGTGAGGAACGCGGGCCTGGCCGGATGGCTCTGGTCGACCACCTCGCCGACGAGATGCGCCGCGGTCGCGGCGGCCTCGTCGAGCACGGACTGCAGGGACCAGTCCGTGAGGAGCAGCCGGACGAACAGTTCGGTGCAGGAGACCGCGCTCGGCTGCGCCACCAGCCGGAGGTCGTCCACCTGGGTCGTGCGCGTGCTCAAGCGTCACCCTTCCTCGTCGGCCCGCGGCCCGGATGACCGGGAACCGTGCGGGCATCATGCCACCGTGGATACGCCCGCTCACGGCGGGGCAGGACCCAGGGTCCCGGCAAAGTCGGTCGAGGCCCCGTGATCAGCAGAGTGAGCCGTGGCTGCCGCGTCATCATCGACGGCACCTGCCATCGTCGTCGATTGCGCCCGGCAGCAGGCGAAGCTGAGGTGTTCGAGACGCGCGACCACCTCGCGCTGTGCGCCGGACCTGTCCCGGGTCTGTGAAGGGGCCCTTCACAGCCCTCCGCACCTACGCAGGGCCCTCCACACCGACTTTGCCGACACCCTGGGGCAGGACCGGGCACCCCGCTCAGCGCCGCCGCCCGATCCGGCGGCTCACCGCGACCGCCGGAAAGGCGAGCGCGGTACCGGCGGCGAGCGGAAGCCCCTGCTGCCATCCGGGCGCGCCGAGCGCCATGGCCTGCTGCGGATCCCGCGCGCTGACCACACCCCAGCGCGAAGGCGGCAGCACGATCAGCCGGGCCTTGCCGATCACCTCGTCGACCGGGACCGTGCCGTTGGTGCCCCCGCCGCCCTGGCAGCGCGAATCGCACGAGTTGTTGCGATTGTCGCCCATCACCCACAGGCTCCCGTGCGGCACGGTGACCGGCGCGAACGGCCTCTGCACCGGATGCGCCGGGTCGATCCAGTGCAGATAGGGCTCGTCGAGCGGCTTCCCGTCGACCAGCACCCGGCCCCGCGCGTCGCAGCACTGCACGGTCTGCCCGCCGACCGCGATCACCCGCTTGACGAAGTCGCGTTCGTCCGGGGAGGCGAAGCCGATCAGCGAACCGAGCCCCTGCCCGAGCCCGGCGAGGAACCCGGGCGAGGGCCGCGGGGCGGACTCGGCCGAGGTCCACGACCGCGGCCCGCGGAACACCACCACGTCGCCCGGCTCGGGATCGGTGAAGTCGTAGGTGATCCGGTCGACCAGGACCCGGTCCCCGAAACAGCCGTTGCACCCGTGCAGGGTCGCCTCCATCGAGGAGGACGGGATCAGGAACACCTTCGCCACGAACTGCTGGACCAGGACGGTGAGCACGAGCGCCGCGCCGACCAGGATGAGCAGCTCCTGCCAGAACGGGCGTTTCCGCTTGGCCCGCTTCCGGTTCCGGCCGTCCCCGCCGCTTTCGCCGGGTGCGTTCGCGCCGCCGGGATCGGGCCGCTCGTGCGGTCCCGGTCCGATTCCGGCGGGCTCGGGGTCACGGGGGAGGAGGTCTGCCACCACGCTAGGCTACCGACTTCCCTACGGTGCGTCGCCACGGCGGTGCGGTACGTGTCTCCACAGTGGACCGGACGGCACCGGGCAGTGGATCGCGCCGGTGTGGCGGCGGGCCGTACGGGGCAGATCATGATCACGGCGGCCGGGGACGGCCGTCCGGGCGGGATGGAGACAGGGTGAGAGACCGGAAGATCACCGCGGTACTGGCGGCGGCGGTCGCGACGGTGGCCGCGGCCGCGACGATCGGGTTCGCGGGCACGGCCGAGGCGGCCGGTGCGCCGTGCAGCGCGCGGGCCAAGGCGTGCGTGAAGCTGTCGGCGAACAAGGCGTGGCTGATGAAGGGCGGGAAGGTGGTCCGCGGCGCGGTCCCGGTGACCGTCGGGCGGCCGGGGCACCTGACCCCGGAAGGGTCCTTCACCGTGCAGTGGAAGGATCTTCACCACCACAGCAAGGAGTACAACGCGCCGATGCCGTACTCGGTGTTCTTCACCACCACCGGTGTCGCGTTCCACGAGGGCAGCCTGAACGTCCAGTCGCACGGCTGCGTGCACCTCTCGCACGAGGACGCGGTGGCCTTCTTCGACTACCTGCGCCCGAGCGACGTCGTGGAGGTCGTGCGCTGACCGTCCATATCGGACTATCAGGGCGGATCAGGCGACCGGCGCCGGGCGGCGGAAGGCCTGGCGCCGCAACCGGGTGAAGGCGCGGGGCAGGTTCAGCGCGAACACCGCGGTGGTGCGGCCGTCGCGCCGGAAGGTCGCGGCGAAGGCTTCGTCGCTCGCGGTGCCCTCGGTGACCACCAGCTCGTCGCCCGGCTCGGGGTGACCGGCCAGCTGGAGGGTGCCCGAGTACTGGTCGGACCATACGTAACCGCTCGGCCGGTACTCGCGCACGAGGTGTCCGGCCAGCAGGTTCGCCACCGCCACCGGGGCCTGCTCACTGGCGTTGGTCCAGTGTTCGTGCCGTTGCGGGCGCCCGGTCTCGGCCGAGGCGCAGGCGGCGACGTCGCCGACCGCGACCACGTTCGGCAGCTCGGTGACCAGCCCGGCGGAGGTGGGCACGCCGCCGGCGGCCGCGAGGCCGGAGCCGGAAAGCCACTCCGTGGCGGGCACCATGCCGATCCCGGTGACGACGACGTCGGCCGGGAGGGTCCCGCCGGAGGCGAGCCGGACGCCGGTCACCCGGCGTCCGGCTCCGTCCGCGCGCGTGTCGAGCCCGTCGACGGCGGCGTGGCAGCGCAAGGTCGTGCCGTGCCGCTCGTGCAGCCGCGCGCAGGCTTGCGCCAGCTGCGGTCCGAGCACCCGGACCAGCGGGGTTTCGAGCGCTTCGAGAACGGTCACGTCGAGCCCGAGCGTGCGGCACGTCGACGCGACTTCCGCGCCGATGAACCCGCCCCCGACGACCACCACCTGCACGCCCGGCACCAGCTCCTCCCGCAGCGCCGATGCGTCGTCGAGGGTGCGCAGCACGTGCACTCCGCGGACGGACTCGGTGCCGGGCAACCTCCGGGCGCGCCCACCGGTCGCGACCACGATCCCGTCCGCAGCGATTTCGCCATCGGACAGGACCAGCCGGCCCGCGGCCGCGTCGAGACGTTCGGCGCGCGTGCCGAGCCGTAGCTCCAGTGCGCCGAGATCGTCGCTGTCGAGTAGCTCCAGAGACTCCCGCGAAGCAGTGCCGGCAAGAAAAGCCTTGGACAGCGGTGGCCGGTCGTAGGGGAGATGCGGCTCTTCGCCGATGAGGACCACCCGGCCGTCGAAACCCTGTGCCCGCAGTTCCTGGGCGGTACGGGCGCCGGCCAGCGAAGCGCCGACGATCGCGACCGTCTTCACGCGGCGTCCTCGGCCGCTTCGGCCCGGACGTAGATGACGCCGTCGTCCACCAGCACCGGGTAGGTCCGCACCGGCTGTTTGGCGGGCAGGCAGCTCGGCATGCCGGTACGCAGGTCGAACAGCGCGGCGTGCAAGGGGCATTCCACGAAGCAGCCCTCCAGCCAGCCGTCGGCGAGCGAGGCGTCCTGGTGGGTGCAGGTGTCGCTGATCGCGTAGAGCTCGCCGTCGGCGTTGAACACGGCGATGGGCTCGGGCCCCGCGATCCGGACGGACTCACCCGGGGGCAGCTCGTCCACTGTGCACGCGCGCAGCATCTTGTCCTCCGACCAAAGGAGTGGGATTTGTTGCGTATTGAGGAACAACGAACGTGATACGCAACAGAGTGTGGAGCGTGCGCGGAGTGCCGTCAAGGGCTTCGGGGGACGAGTTTTGTGGCCGGAAGACGGAGGGGAAACCCGTGGTCGGAGGCCGGTTCCGGTGATCGGGTGACGGCCGGGGGCCACGGCTTGACAGCGCCCGTCAGCCGCCGCATCGTGTTCCGGACACAGCAACATGGCGCATCATGCGCAACAACTGCAGTTCGCCTTCGGGCCTGCCCGCATCCGCCGATCCGGCCCTTTCCGAGAGGAGCACCGCCGGTGACCACCACCGACCTCCCGCAGAGCCTGCTGCCCACGTTGCCCGGGCGGCACTACACCGACCCCGGGATCTTCGCGCGGGAGCAGGAGCGGATCTTCGAAACCGAGTGGTTCTGCGCCGTGCGCAGCGCCGAGCTGGCCGCGCCGGGCGACTTCGAGACCGTCCAAATAGGACGGGAGAGCGTGCTGCTCGCCCGGGGCCGGGACCAGCGGCTGCGGGCGTTCCTCAATGTGTGCCGGCATCGCGGGGCCCGGCTGTGCACCGAGGAGACGGGCTCGGTCAAGCGTGCCTTCCAATGCATGTACCACGCCTGGACCTACGGGCTGGACGGGAAGCTGATCGCCGCGCCCAACCTCGCCGGAATGCCCGACGTGGACCGCGCCGAGTACGGGCTCACCGGGCTCGCGCTTCGCGAATGGCTCGGGTACGCCTGGGTGTGCCTGGCCGAGGAGCCGCCGTCGTTCGAGGACACCGTGATGGCGGACGTGAGTGCGCGGCTCGGCGGACCGGGGGAGATCGAGGCGTACGGGATCGAGGGGCTGGAGCTGGGCCGCCGGATCGAGTACGACGTGCGGGCCAACTGGAAGCAGATCATCGAGAACTTCATGGAGTGCTACCACTGCGCCACGATCCACCCGGAGCTGACCGAGGTGCTGCCGGAGTTCGCGGACGGCTACGCCGCGCAGTACTACGTGGGCCACGGCGCGGAGTTCGGGGAACAGATCGCCGGGTTCACCGTGGACGGCAGCGCCGGCGTCGACCGGCTGCCCGGGGTCGGCGCGCACCAGGACCGCCGGTACTACGCGATCACCGTGCGGCCGCAGGTGTTCGTGAACCTGGTGCCCGATCACGTGATCCTGCACCGGATGTTCCCGCTGGCCCCGGACCGCACGCTGGTCCGCTGCGACTGGCTGTACCTGCCGGAGGTGGTCGGCTCCGGGGCGGACCTGTCCCGTTCGGTCGAGCTGTTCCACCGCGTGAACCAGCAGGATTTCGAGGCTTGCGAACGATGTCAGCTGGCGATGGGCTCCCGCGGCTACGCGCGTGGCGGGGTTCTGGTGCCGAGCGAGCACCACATCGGCCTGTTCCACGACTGGGTGCGCGGACGGCTCGGGGAGCAGCCGTGAAGCGGCACTTCACGCTCGTCCTGCAGTGCCCGGAGCGCGCCGGGCTGGTGCACGCGGTCACCCGGTTCCTGGCCGGGTACGGCTGCGACATCGTGGAGCACCAGCAGTTCGACGACGACGTGCACGGGGAACTGTTCCTGCGCACCGAATTCACCGCGGGCGCAGGGCTCACCGCGGACCAGCTGAACCGCGCTTTCACCCCGGTCGCGGCGGACTTCGGGATGCGGTTCCGGTTCTGCGCGCCGACCCCGGACCGGATCCTGGTGATGGTGTCGAAGGCCGGGCACTGCCTCAACGACCTGCTGTTCCGCTGGCGCGCCGGGTCGCTCGGCGGGGACATCGCACTCGTGGTGTCCAACCACGAGGATCTGCGCCCGATGGCCGAAGCGGCCGGGGTGCCCTTCGCGTACGTGCCGGTCACCCCGGACGGCAAGGCCGAGGCCGAGCAGCGGCTGCTGGATCTGGCGGGCGAGTACCGCGTGGATCTGGTCGTGCTGGCCAGGTACATGCAGGTGCTCTCGGAAGGGCTGTGCCAGAAGCTGCAGGGCCGGGCGATCAACATCCACCATTCGTTCCTGCCCGGATTCAAGGGCGCGAAGCCCTACCACCAGGCCTACGACCGCGGAGTGAAGTACGTGGGCGCGACCGCGCACTACGTGACCGCCGAACTGGACGAAGGCCCGATCATCGAGCAGGAGGTGCAGCGCGTGGACCACAGCCACTCGCCGCGATCGCTGGCCACCGTCGGCCGCGACGCCGAAGCGCTCGCCTTGTCCCGCGCGGTGCGCTGGCACTGCCAGCGGCGGGTTCTGCTGGCCGGCACCCGCACCGTCGTCTTCCGCTGACTTTTCCGCTATCCCAGGGAGTTCCCATGACCCGTGTGGTGATCATCGGCGCCGGCATCGTGGGCGCGAATCTCGCCGACGAACTGACCGCGCGCGGCTGGACCGACGTGACGGTCCTCGACCAGGGCCCGCTGCCGCTGACCGGCGGCTCCACCTCGCACGCGCCGGGGCTGGTGTTCCAGACCAACGCGTCGAAGGCGATGACCGAGTTCGCCTCCTACACCGTGCGGAAGCTGCGGGAGCTGGAGGTGGACGGGCTGCCGTGCTTCAACCAGGTCGGCGGAATGGAGGTGGCGACCACTGCGGCGCGCTGGGAAGACCTGAAGCGCAAGCAGGGCTGGGCCACCTCCTGGGGCGTCGAAGCAGAGCTGATCGACCCGGGCGAATGCGCCGAGCGGTGGCCGCTCCTGGACAGTGACCGTCTCTACGGCGCGCTCTACGTTCGCACGGACGGGCTGGCCAAGGCCTCTCGTGCGGTGGCCGCGCTGATGCGGCGGGCGCAGGCCCGTGGCGCGAGGTTCGTCGGCGAGACCAGGGTGACCGGCATCCTCCAGGCACACGGGCACGTCACCGGCGTGCAGACCGCGGCCGGGGAGGTCCCGGCGGACATCGTGGTGTCCTGCGCGGGGTTCTGGGGCCGTGAGATCGGCGAGATGGTCGGCATGCCGGTGCCCTTGCTCCCGCTGGCGCACCAGTACGCGAAGACCGGCCAGCTGCCCGAGCTGCGCGGCCGCAACACCGAAACCGGCGAAGCGAGCATGCCGATCCTGCGGCATCAGGATCAGGACCTCTACTTCCGTGAGCACGTCGACCGGATCGGCATCGGCTCGTACGCGCATCGCCCGATGCCGGTGGACGAGTTCGCCGAACCGGGCCGGGTGACGGAATCGGCGATGCCGTCGATGCTGCCGTTCACCGAGGACGATTTCGCGCCGTCGTGGCAGGAGAGCACTCTGCTGCTTCCCGCGCTGGGCCGGACGAAGGTGGAGGAGGGGTTCAACGGCATCTTCTCGTTCACCCCGGATGGGCAATCACTGGTCGGCGAATCGTCGCAGGTGCGCGGATTCTGGCTGGCCGAGGCGATCTGGGTGACGCATTCGGCCGGGATCGCGAAGGCCGTCGCGGAGACCCTCGTGCACGGGCGGGCCGAGACCGATCTGCACGAGCTGGACGTGCACCGGTTCGAGGACGTGCAGCTGGCGTCGGAGTATGTGCGGGAAACCGCCCAGCAGAACTTCGTGGAGATCTACGACGTGCTGCACCCGTTGCAACCCCGGCTTTCCCCGCGTGAGCTGCGCGTGAGCCCGTTCCATGTCCGGCAACGTGAACTGGGCGCGGTCTTTCTGGAGGCCGGTGGCTGGGAGCGGCCGCACTGGTTCGAGGCGAACGCTTCGCTGCTGAAGGATCTGCCGCACGACTACCTGCCGCCGGCGCGGGACGGCTGGGCCGGGCAGTTCCACTCGCCGATCGTCGCCGCGGAGGCCTGGCACACGCGCAACGGCGTGGCGCTGTACGACATGACCTCGTTGAAACGGGTCGAGATCAGCGGCGCTGGAGCGCTGGAGTTCCTGCAGGGACTCACGACGAACCAGCTGGACAAGTCGGTCGGCTCGGTCACCTATACGTTGATGCTCGACGAGGCGGGCGGGGTGCGCAGCGACATCACCGTGGCCCGGCTGGGGCGGGACCTGTTCCAGGCCGGCATCAACGGAAACATCGACGTCGCCTACCTGCAGGGGCACGCGCCGGAGACGGTGCGGGTCCGGGACTGCACCGGCGGGACGTGCTGCATCGGCGTGTGGGGGCCGCTCGCGCGGGATCTCGTGCAGCCGTTGTCGCGGGAGGACTTGTCGCACACCGGGCTCAAGTACTTCCGCGGGCGCCGGGCCCGGATCGCCGGGGTGCCGGTGACCATCCTGCGACTGTCCTATGTGGGCGAACTCGGCTGGGAGATCTACACCGACGCGGACAACGGCCTGCGATTGTGGGACGCGCTGTGGGACGCGGGCCGGGCCTTCGGGGTGATCGCAGCGGGCCGGGCGGCGTTCAACAGCCTGCGGCTGGAGAAGGGCTACCGGCTGTGGGGCACGGACATGACCACCGAGCACGACCCGTACGAAGCGGGCGTCGGCTTCGCGGTCCGTTCGGCGAAGGGCGAGTTCGTCGGACGGGACGCGATCGAAGGCCGCAGCGAGGACACTGCGGCCCGGCGGCTGCGCTGTCTCACCGGCGACGACGGCCGGACTGTGGTGCTCGGGAAGGAACCGGTGTTCGTCGACGGTGTCCCTGCGGGGTACGTGACGAGCGCAGCCTACGGCTACACCGTCGGCAGGCCCATCGCCTACGCCTGGCTGCCCGGCGCCGTGGGCGTCGGGGACGCGGTGGAGATCGGCTACTTCGGCCGCCGCGTGGCCGCGACGGTGGCCGCCGAACCCCTGGTTGACCCGGAGATGACCCGGATCCGCCGATGACCCTTGCCCAGACCAAGTCCGTGAAGGGGCCCTTCACGGACTCAGAGTCCGTGAAGGGCCCCTTCACAGCAGTCGGCTCGGCGCGGAGAACGACGCGCACCGGCCCGAACCCGGAACCGGCTCAGGGCTGCTTCGCCATCGCCGCGGCGAGGCCGGCCAGCTGTGCGGGCTCCTTCAGGAACCCGCGGAAGCTCTGCGTGGCGCGCTGCTGGGTCTCGTCGGTGGCCGGGCCGGCCAGCGCGACGAACTGGTAGCCGCCTCCGGCCGGGCCGGCGCCGATGGACAGCGCGGGGGAGCCGATCGCGTCCGGTTTGGCCTGGGCGAGCTTGGTGATCCAGTACGGCGATTCGGAGATCCAGCCGTCCGGGACCCCGCCGATGGCCGCGGCGCCCGCGGCCCCGGTGAGCGCGTTGTAGACCTCGGGTGCGGGCCGCGACTGCACCTCCACGTGCACGCAGCTGCCGTGCACCACGGTCAGGTCCTGGTTCCACCGGGTGGCCGCGGCCTGCACCGGCGCGGCGACCTGCGGGGTGACCGTGATCCGGATGTCCGTGCGCCCGCCGGAACAGCTGGCGGCCTGCGCCTCGGCCCGGTTGGTGAGCTCGCCGTCGGCCCAGTTCCAGCCGAGGATGCCGAGTGTCCCGAGCACGGCCAGGCCGGCCACCGCGATGGGCCATTTCGCGATCCTGCGGCGGGGGCCCTGGTTCCCGACGATCCGGTGCGATCCGGTCGTCTCGCTGCGGCCGGCGGCCGGCCGCGAAGGCGGATCGAGAGGGTGCGGCACCGGCTCCTCGGCCAGGCTGTGTCGCCCCATCGTTATCCTTTCGTGAGGTAAACATTACCAGCAGTAATGAAACACCATTGTTATCACTCTAACAGGTGAGCCATCGGCGGGGAATAATGTGACAGAGGGTTGGCCCATTTACTCGAGTGCGGCCACCCGATCGCCGAGCAGGATCCGGCAGATCCCGATCAGTCGCGCACGCAGCGGTTCCGCCCGCCGGGCGAAGGCCGCTTGCGCGCGGGCATAGGCCGCGCGCCCCTCGGCGGTCTCCACCCGGACCGGCGAGTAGCCGTAGGCGGCGAGGTCGTACGGGCTCGCGCGCATGTCCAGCTCACGGATGTCCGCGGCCAGTGCGAAACAGTCGCCGACCAGTTCGGCCGGGACGAAGGGATCGAGTTTGTAGGCCCATTTGAACAGATCCATGTTCGCGTGCAGGCAGCCCGGCTGTTCGAGATCGGCCTGATTCTCCCGGGTCGGCGCGAGGGTGTTGCGCGGCCGCGCCGGATCGGTGAAGAACCGGAACGCGTCGAAATGCCCGCACCGGATGTCCATCGCTTCCACCACCGCGTCGGTGCCCGCGGAACCCAGCCTCAGCGGTACCTGCGCGTGCCGCACCGACGCCGCGGGCTCGCGGTACACCATGGCCCATTCGTGCAGGCCGAAACAGCTCAACCGGGGCGCCCGCGTGGCCGTCGCCGACAGCAGGCGCAGCACGAACTCCGCGGTTCGCGCGCGACGGCCGGTGCACGCCGACGGGTCCAGCGTGACGCCTTCGGCGGTCTCGGCGAAGCCTGGCCGCTCCAGGAACCGCCGGGCGGCCGGGCCGGCCAGCGTCACGCCCGGACCCGGCTGCCAGCGTTCGAGATGTGCCGGCCGGTACGAGTAGTACGTGAACAGGAAGTCCAGCACCGGGTGTTTCTCGCCGCGGGCACGGCGTTCCTGGTGCGGGACCGTCCACTCGCGCATCCGCTGCGCGTGTGCCTGTTCGCGTGCCTGCCACTCGGGCTCGGCGAGTACTGAGGTGTTCATGCCGCGACGTGCGTCCCGTCGCGAACAGTCCCCACGTACTCCTCGACGAGGTCTTCGAGCGCGACCACACCGACCGCGCGGCCGGACTCGTCGAGCGCCCGCGCGAGGTGGGTGCCGTCCTTGCGCATCGCGGAAAGCGCCACATCGAGCCGGGCGTCGGAACGCAGCTCGGTGAGCGGGCGGGTCTTGTCCGCCGGCACCGCCGTGTCCGCGCTCTGGCCGACCAGATCGAGGATGTCCTTCACGTGGATGTATCCGGTGAGCGAACCGTCGTCCGTGCACACCGGGAACCGCGAGAACCCGGTCGTGGACACCGCGCGCTCCACCTCGCCCAGCGTCGGCCGGCACGTGAGCGTGGTCAGCTCCGCGGTCGGCACCAGCACGTCCGCGACCGTCTTCGCGGCCGAGGACAACGTCTGGGCCAGCCGCTGGTGCTCGGACTGCTCCAGCAGCCCCTCCCGGCGGGATTCGCTCAGCAGCTCGGCCAGCTCGGCGGAGGTGTAGGCGGTCTCCAGCTCGTCCTTCGGCTCCACCTTCACCGCGCGCAGCAAGGAGTTCGCGACGAAGTTGAGGAACGCGATGACCGGGTTCGCCAGCTTCACCCAGGCCACGTGCAGCGGCACCAGCCACAGCGCCAGCCGTTCCGGTTCGGCGATCGCCAGGTTCTTCGGGACCATCTCGCCGACCAGCACGTGCAGCATGGTGATGAAGGCCAGCGCCAGCGCGAACGAGATCGGGTGCAGCAGCTGCTCGGGCAGGCCGAGCAGATCGAAGAACCCGGACAGCCGGTGCGCCACCGCGGGTTCGCCGAGCCGGCCGAGCAGCAGCGAGCAGATGGTGATGCCCAGCTGCGCCCCGGCCAGCATCCGGGAGACGTCGCGGCTCGCGTTGATCACTATCCGCGCACGCGTCTTGCCCTGCTCCAGCAACGCCTCCAGCCGGTCACGGCGGGAGGAGATCAGGGTGAACTCGGCCCCGACGAAGAACGCGTTCGTCAGCAGCAGCACCACGACCAGTGCGATATTCAGCCAGTCGGTCATGCGCTCACCCCGGCCGGTTCCACGGGCCGCACCTGCACCTCGGCGATGCGGTGCCGGTCCATCGACGCGACGGTCAGCCGCCAGCCGCCGACCTCGGCCGCGTCGCCCTCGTCCGGGATGCGGCCGAGGCGCTCCAGGATCAGCCCGGCGATGGTCTCGTAGTCGCCCTCGGGCATCCGGAACCCGGTGACCTCGCTGACCTCGTCCGCGCGCAGCTGCCCGGACACCAGCCAGTGGTCCGCGCCGACCTGCTGGGCGGCCGGGGCCTCGCCGCCGTCGTGCTCGTCGCGGACGTCGCCGATGATCTCCTCGACCACGTCCTCCAGGGTGACCAGCCCGGCCGTGCCGCCGTACTCGTCGACCACGATGGCCAGCTGGAACCGCGAGTCCCGCAGGCGGTTGAGCAGCGCGTCGCCGGAGAGCGACTCGGGCACGGTCGGCACCGGCCGCATGGCCGAGCGGATCCGGGTGACCGAGCGTTCCGCGGCCGGGATCGCGAACGCCTGCTTGACGTGCACCGCGCCCTGGACGTCGTCGAGATCCTCGGTATAGACCGGAAAACGGGAGAACCCGGTACGGCGGGAGACGGCCAGCAGGTCGTCCACGGTGTCGTCCACGGTGAGCGACTCGACCTGGACCCGGGGCGTCATGAGCTCTTCCGCGGTGCGGCCGCCGAAGCGCAGCGAACGGTCCAGCAGCTCGGCGGTGGAGGTGTCCAGCTTCCCGCTCTCCGCGCTGGACCGCACGATCGAGCCCAGCTCCTGCGGGGACCGCGCGGACCGCAGCTCCTCTTGAGGCTCCACACCGAACTTGCGCACCACGAAGTTGGCGCCGTTGTTCATCAGCGTGATCAGCCAGCGGAACAGCGCGGAGAACCGCGCGTGGTAACCGGTGACCGCGCGCGCGGTCGGCAACGGCCGCGCGATCGCGAGGTTCTTGGGCACCATCTCGCCCAGCACCATGGACAGGAAGGTCGCCAGCACCAGTGCGACCGCCACGGACACCCCGGCGGACACCCCGGCCGACAGCCCGGCCCCGGCGAAGAGCGGATGCACCAGGTTGCCGATCAGCGGTTCGGCCAGCGACCCGGTGATCAGCGTGGTCAGCGTGATGGCGACCTGAGCGCCGGAGAGCTGGAAGCTGAGGGTGCGGTGGGCCTTCTGCACACTCAGCGAGCGGCGGTCGCCGACCTGGTGGACGTCCGCTTCGACCGTGCTGCGCTCCAGCGCGGTGAGGGAGAACTCCGCGGCCACCGCGAGCCCGGTGCCGATGGTCAGGAGCAGGAAGAGCAGCACTCCGAGCACGGAGAGCAGAACGTGGATCATGTCGCACCCGCCGGAGAGCGGCGGACGGCGGACGGGAAGCCGGGTCTGAGACCCGGCCCGGTACTGTCACCGGGCGATGGCGCGGCGCGCACGAATGCAGTCACTCCTCGGGAAAACGGTGTGTAGTGCGACGATGCCGACAATCGTACCGGGTGTCCGTCCGCGCGCACCGCAGAACACACGCTTCGGCCCGCCCGGCACAGCAGTTCGCACTCCCTGGTGAACGCACCCGCGCCCGTGCCCACGTGCGGCGCCGCCGGGCTACGGCTGTGAAGGGGCCCTTCACGGACTCAGAGTCCGTGAAGGGCCCCTTCACAGCTTTGAGCCGGGGCGGTCTCCGGCGATGTCCGGCGGGTCGGCATGGCCCGGCCGGTGCCGTCGTACGGTCTCCTCGACGAGGTCGAGCACGGGGCCGAGATCGTCGCCGGGCAGGCCCATCGCCAGGTGTGAGACCAGGCCTTCCAGCACCAGTTCGAGGAACGCGGTGAGCACGTCCACGTCCACGTCGTCGCGCAGGTTTCCGGCCTCGTACTGGCGTTCGAGGCGTTCGCGGGTGGCGATGGTCAGCTGCTGGGAGCGTTCCGCCCAGCGGGCGCGGAACTCGGGGTCGGTGCGCAGCCGCCGCGACACCTCCAGCCGGGTGCCCAGCCAGTCCGCGGGATGCTCGCTGTCCCCGGCCAGCAGATCGCGCATGACCTGCACGATGCCCTGCTCGGCGACCACGTCCGCCATCCGCACCGCGTCGTCCTCGGCCAGGGCGAGGAACAGTGATTCCTTGTCCCGGAAATGGTGGAAGATCGCGCCGCGGGAAAGCCCGGTGGCCTCCTCCAGTCGGCGTACAGTGGCCCCCTCGTAGCCGTGACGGCCGAAGCACACGCGCGAGCCGTCGAGGATCTGGCGCCGGCGTGTGTCGAGGTGATCCTGGCTGACCCGTGGCATCCTCGAATCCTGACATCCGCACCGGGGTCCCTGCAATCCGTACGTACGTACTGTCACTATGCGTGCCCGGCGTATCCGGAATGCTGCACATCACTTCTGTGAATGCGCTGTGTTCGGCTGACACAGTCGTGACACTTGACTACGCTGATGTTTCATCACGGTGCGTGAACCTGGGGAAAGGGATACGGCCTTGGCCACTGGTGGTGCGGACCCCGCGAGCAGCGGGTTCGCGATGGACGCGGCCGAGCTCACCGCGGTGATCCGGCTCTGGGAGGACCAGCTCGCGCAGGTCGTGGCGGACGGCCGCGAGATCGAGGAGATCCTGGCGGTGTTCCGCGCGCCGGGCACCGATCCGGCGAGCGTGGAGTACGCCGCCGCCGGCGCGGACTCGCTGCGGGCGCTGCGCGAGCAGAACGAGTCGATGCGCCGGTACGTGCAGGACTACCTCGGCCGGCTGCGCACGGCCCGCGACCGCACGGTCGAGGCGGACCGGGCGAACGCCGAGCTCGGCCGGCTGCGCTGAGGCGCGGCGGTCCGGGCCGGGCAGGAAAGGGAACCAGGTGGACGGCAAGCAGATCTTCGACAACTTCCGCGGCGGGGACACCTCCGGCCTGCGGTCGGCCGCGGACAAGGTGCGGGCGCTGTCGGAGGCCTACCTCGAGCGCGCCCGCGCGATCAAGGACCTGCAGGAGCGGATGGCACGGTCCTGGGCCGGGACGAGCGCGGCCGCGGCGCACGCCGGGGCCGGTCCGCTGGAGGCCGCGTTCCGCGAGTCGGCCGATCCGCTGGACATGACCACGGCCTCGGCCGACACCCAGGCGAGCAGTTTCGAGCGGTCCGGGCACCAGGTGGTGGAGGTGCCGCCGCGGCCGGCGCAGCCACAGCCGTGGACCGCCGGGCTGCAGCAGGTCGCCGAGTTCGCCGGGGTGAGCCCGGCCGCGGCGGTGCCGCAGTCCTTCCAGGCCGGGGTCGAGGGGCATCAGGCGGCCAACGAGACCAACGTCCGGGTCATGGAGCAGTATCACGGCGTGACCCTGAACACGAAGTCGGTGCTGCCCCGGCAGTACGGGCTGGTCGGCCGGGACGGCGCGGCCGTGCACCGGGCGGGTTCGGGCACCACGACCACGCAGGCGGCGTCGGCCGACCGCGGTGCGGCGGCGCCCGCGGCCTGGGCGCCGGTGCCGGCCGAGCTGCCGGCCCGGCAGGCGGGCGGGGCCGGTGCGGTCGCCGGTGCGCCCGGCGCCCGCCGGGTGGACGAGCAGTACCGGTACCGCCCGGAGTACCTGGTGGAGGACGATCCGGACGCGGCCTTCGGCACCGACCGGCGGGTCAGCCCGCCGGTGCTCGGCGAGGAGTAGCGGTGACCGGATCGACGGACCGGGTGGACGTCCCGGTCGAAGCCCTGGCCGCCCTGGCCGAGCGGGAACAGGTCGGCAGCCTGCACGTGACCCTGCGGCCGGATCCGCGGTGGCTGTCGGAGACCGAACGCGACGAGGCGGCCAAGCGGGTCGACGACGCGCTCGCGGTGGCGGGCCTGGTGGACCGCCGCGGCCGTGCCACCGCCGCCTTCCTCGACTGGCTTCCGCTGCTGGTGCGGCCGGTGGTCGAGTACTACGGCTGGGTGGCCACCGGGGACCGGACCTACGGCGTGCTCGCCGCGTCGAGCGGGATGCAGGCGGTGCTCGCGGTCTCGGACGGGGAGCAGGTCGGCGTCCAGGAGATCGACCGGAACGCAGTGCTGGAGACGCTCGTCGCCCAGCTGCCGCAGGTCGGTCCCGGCGGCGGGCAGCCGCGCAGTGTCCTGGTCGGGGACCTCACCGACGCGGCGCACCGCGGCGCGGACGCCTATCCGCTGGATCCGGTGCTCGCCGACGTGGTGAACCTGGTGCGTCGCCCGGTGCACGGCAGCGGTGAGCTGTACGCGGGCCGTCGTGACGAGGTCGGCCGCTACAGCAGGCTCGAAGAGCCGTTGCACTACGCGGACACCGACTGGGGCCGCTACCTGAGCTACACCGTCGGCGCGGGTGCCGAAGCGGTGATCCGGATCGGCCCGGCCGGCCCGGCCGAATTGTGTGGCGCGCTGCGGGAGCTCGCCGATAGCCTCGCCTGATGCGCTATCCGGGTTCCGGCAAAGTTGGTCGGGGCCCGGCAGTGGGCGATGCGGAGGTGTGTGCGATCATCTCGTGGTGTGCGCCGGACCGGTTTTCGGGTCCGTGAAGGGCCCCTTCACAGACCTCCACACCGACTTTGCCGACACCCTGCGCTATCCGGAGATCGAACCGTACGACCACGGCCTGCTCGACGCCGGGGACGGCCACCAGGTGTACTGGGAGGTCTGCGGGAATCCCGCGGGCAAGCCGGCGGTCGTCGTGCACGGCGGGCCGGGCACCGGGTGTCGCGCCGGGATGCGCCGGTTCTTCGACCCCGAGCACTACCGTGTGGTGCTGTTCGACCAGCGCGGCTGCGGCCGGAGCACCCCGCATGCCGGGGACACCGCCGAAGCGCTGACCGCGAACACGGCCGGGCATCTGATGCAGGACATGGAGCTGCTGCGCACCACGCTGGGGGTGGAGAAGTGGCTGGTGTTCGGCGGTTCCTGGGGTTCGGTGCTCGGGCTGAGCTACGCCGTGCGGCATCCGGACCGGGTCAGCGAGCTGGTGCTGGCGGGCCTGGCTACCGATCGGCGCGTGGAGATCGAACTGCTCACGCGTGATCTCGGCAGCATGTTCCCGGAGGCGTACGCGCAATTCCGCGCGGGCGTCCCGGAGGGCGAAGACGATGTCGTGTCGGCGTACTACCGGCTGTTGCTCGACCCGGACCCCGCAGTGCACGAAGAAGCCGCGCGGCGCTGGTGTGCCTGGGAAGACGCCCTGGTGCCCGGCGTGCCGGTTCCGGCCCTCTTCGACGACCCGCGGGCGCGGCTCTGCTTCGCCCGCCTCGTCACGCACTATTTCTCCCACGGATGCTTCCTGGAAGACGGCGCGATCCTGCGCGACGCCGCGAAGCTCGCGGGGATCCCGGCTGTGCTCGCGCAGGGGATGCTGGATCTCAGCAGCCTGAGCGGTACGCCGTGGTTGCTGGAGCGCGCGCTGCCGGATGCGGAGCTGGTTCTGGTCGGCGGCGCCGGGCACACCACGTCCGTTCCGGCGATGGAGGACGTGCTGATCGGCGCCACCGACAGGTTCGCGCTCAGGGGATAGTGAGCGCGGGTGCGCCTCCGGGTGCGAGTGCCTCTTCGGCGCGGGCGGTGCGGGTGTTCTCGGCCAGCCGCAGCCCGGTGACGCGCGGCGGTATACGGTCCAGGTTCCACTCGGCCAGCAACAAGGCCACCTTCGCCTGCATTTCGGTGCGCAGCCGCAGGAACGAGTCGGCCGGGTCGGCGCCGACTTCGCCCAGCAGCAGCCACCAAGCCCACGCCGCGGCGCCTGCGTTCGCGACGAAGTCCGGAATCACGGCGACGCCCCGGGCGGAGAGCGCGGCCTCCGCCTCCGGTGTCGTCGCAGCGTTGGCCGCTTCGACGACTGCCTTGGCCTTCACAAGGTTCTCGTTGTCCACGCGGATTGCGTACGAGATCGCTGCGGGCACGAAGAGGTCGGCGTTGATACCGATCACTGCGTCGCGCGGGAGCGTGCGTACGCCGTCAGGAAGCTGTGTACGGTCGACTTCGCCAAAGCGGTCGCGCAGGTCGAGCAGCGCGGGCACGTCGAGGCCTTCGGGGTCGTAGAGGGTACCGGCGGCGTCGGCCACCGCGACCACCTTCATCCCGGCTTCGTGCAAATACCAGGCCGCGCCGCCGCCCATGGTGCCGATGCCCTGGATCGCCACCGTGGTCTCCGGCACTTCCCAGCTCCACGCATTGGCCGCGCCGAGGCACGCCTGCGCGACGCCGTAACCGCCGATCACGTCGCCGAGCAACTGGCCGCCCGGCACCGGCGCATTGAGCCCGGCCTGGACGCGACGCAGGGTGCGCGCCGGATCCGCCGACCGGTGAATCGCCGCGTGGTAGGACTGTTCAAGGCCCAGCTTCGCGAAGACCTCGTCGATCAGGTGCTGGGGCACGCCGAGGTCCTCCGCGGTCACCCAGCTCGCGTCGAGCCAGGGGCGCAGGAATTCGCAGAACCGCGTCAGCACGCCGAATGCTCGCGGGTCCTTCGGGTCGAAGTCGAGCCCGCCCTTGGCGCCCCCGACCGGGAGGTTGAAGGTGGCGGTCTTGTTCGCCATGCCGCGCGCGAGGTCGGCGACCTCGTCGACGGTGCAGCCGGCGCGCATCCGCGTACCGCCGGTTGCCATCCCGGACACCAGGCTGTGCACGACCAGGTAGCCGTGGGCGCCGGTGACCGGGTCGGTCCACGTGAGCCTCATCAGCGGTTCGGCGTTCATCTGGCCCTTCACCTCCAGGAGTCCGGGGCGGCGCGGATGTGCCGCCGTCACTTTCGAGGGTGGTTGCAAAGGCACGGGCGCGTCCAGTTAACGAAGCTGCACGACGTTGTTTAGGGTTCGTACATGGAGCTTTCGTTGCACCGGTTGCGGATGCTGCGTGAGCTACGGCGGCGGGGGACCGTCACGGCCGCGGCTGCGTCGTTGCATTACACGGTTTCCGCGGTGTCGCAACAGCTTGCGCTGCTCGAACGGGACGTCGGGGTGAAGCTGTTCGAGCGGCTCGGCCGCGGGGTGCAGCTGACCGAGCTGGGTTTCCTGCTGACCGACCACGCCGAGGAGATCCTGGGTTCGGTCGAGCGTGCGACGCTGGCGCTCGAAGAGGCGCAGGGCACCATGTCCGCCCGGCTGACCGCCGGGGTGTGGGCGTCGGTCGCGTCGGGGCTGTTGCCGGGCGCGCTCACCTCGCTGGCCGCCGAACATCCGGGAATTCAGGTGCGCACCAGGGAATTGGCGCCGGAGGCGACCGCGGAGGCGGTGCGCGACGGCACGCTCGACCTGTCGTTCGTGATCGACTATTCGGACGCGCCGATGCGCTGGGACACCGGGCTGGAACGCGCGGTGGTCGCGGTCGAACGGCTGCACGCGGCGGTGCCCGCGGGCGCGGTGCCCGCGGCCACCGTGTCGCTCGACGCGCTCGCCGAGTATCCGTGGATCATGGCCAGCCCGCGGTCCCATTTCGGCCGTGCGATCCGGATCGCGTGCCAGCGGCACGGGTTCCAGCCGAAGATCAACCACGAGGTGGAGGAGCAGTCCACCGCGATGGTGCTGGTCGGCGCCGGGCTCGGCGTCACGCTCGTGTCCGATCTCGGGCTGCGGCTGCTGCGCCCGCCGGGGATCGACGTGGTCGCGCTGACCACGCCGCTGCTGCGCACGGTGTCGATCGCCTATCGCCGCACCGAGATCCGGCGTCCGGCCCTGCAGCTGGTGGTCGCCGCGGTGCAGACCTCGGCGGCGGAACTGGGGCTGGGCAGCGAACCCGAGCTGCCCTGAACGGGTCGCCCGGACCGGCGGCGCAGTGCGAGGAATATGCCGGGAAGTCCCGGTCGGGTACCGCCCGCCGCTCGGCCGTCCCGGTCACGAGCCCTGATTTTGTCGGAGCCCGCGTGTAGCGTCCGGAACCGATGAGGCCGCATCCCGTGGTCTCCTGAGCTGGACGGCGATACATGACTACGGTGCACGATTTTCCGGACCGGTCCGGGAGTGCGTCGGTGCCGGCGCTGTCGGACCGGGCGGCCGGGGAACGCTACGTCGCCTCGGTGTGCTTCAAGCACGGGCCGCCGAGGCTGGTGGGGGTGGAACTGGAGTTCACGGTGCACCACACCGGGGACCCGGCCCGCCCCCTCGACCCGGACCTGCTCGCCTCCGCGCTCGGCCCGCACGCCCCGCGGACCTTGCGCCCCGAAAGCCCCGCGGCCCCGCTCCCGGCCGGTTCGCCGGTGAGTCTCGAACCCGGTTGCCAGGTGGAGATCTCCACCCTCCCGCAGAGTTCCCTGCCCGCCCTGCGGGCGGCGGTGGACACCGATCTCGCGGCCCTCACCGCACTGCTCGCCCGCGCCGGGCTGGAACTCGGCGCCTCGGGCATCGACGCGCACCGCCCGCCGCGGCGCCGGTTGCACACCCCCCGTTACGCCGCGATGGAACGGCGGTTCGCCCCGCTCGGGCCGGGTGGGATCACCATGATGTGCAGTACCGCCGGGCTGCAGATCTGCGTGGACGCCGGGGAGCCCGACCGGTTCGCCGAGCGCTGGGCGGCCGCGCACGAGATGGGCCCGCCGTTGCTGGCCCTGTTCGCCAATTCCCGGATCCACCACGGCCGCGACACCGGGCACGCCTCCGCGCGCTGGCTCGCCGTGCTGGCGACCGAACCGGTGCGCACCCGCGCCGCGGAACCCGGCCCGGACCCCGAGCGGGCCTGGGCGCGGCGGCTGATGGACACCCCGATCATGGTGCTGCCGCGGGATTACCGGCCGTGGGATGCGCCGGAGGGGCTCACCTTCGCCGAGTGGATCGAGGGCCGCGGCGCGGCCGGGATGCTGCGCCGGCCCACCGCCGCCGATCTGGACTACCACCTCGGCACGATGTTCACCCCGGTCCGGCCGCAGGGCTATCTGGAGCTGCGGTACCTGGACGCGCAACCGCCGGGGCAGTGGCTGCCGCCGGTCGCCCTGGTCACCGCGCTGCTCGCCGGTCCGTCCACAGTGGAGCAAGTGCGCCGCCGGTGCGCCCCGGTGGCCGGACAGTGGGAGCAGGCCGCCCGCCACGGCCTCGCCGCGCCCGGAATGGCCGCGGTGGCAAGGGATCTGGTGGAGCTGGGCGGTGCCGTGCTGCCGTCCACCGGGCTGCCTGTCGAGACGGTCGCGGGGATCGTCGACGGGCTGCGTGCCCGGCTGGACGGATCAGGGAGGGACGGGCGGTGAGGGAGACTGCGGAATCGGGCTCGTCGTTCGTGCGGAGTTCGCGGGATTTGCGGGCGCGTGTGGCGCTGCCGACGGCGGTGCTGTCGGCCGGGATTGTCGCCGGGTTGCGTGCCTGGCTGGACGGGTCGGGGGAGGGATAGCGATGAGGGAGGTTGCGGAGTCCGGCCCGTTGCTCGTGCTGAGTTCGCAGGGGTTTGGGGTCGCGTGTGGCCGAGGCCTGTGCGCGGGGCGTCGCGCCGCCAGGCTGCGTGCGCGGCCGGGGGAGGGACGGGCGATGAGGGAGACTGCGGAATCGAGTTCGCAGGGTTTGCAAGCGCGTGTGGCCGGGCCGGCCCAGGTGCGGGCGCGCGGCGTCGCGCTCGCGGACTGCCTGCCGGCCCCGTCGCCGGGAACATCGCCGGGCCGTGTGCCCGGCCGGACCGATCGAGGAAGGACGAGCGATGAGTGAAACTCCGGAATCCGGCCCGTTGCTCGAACTGAGTTCACAGGACCTGCGGGCACACGTGGCCGGGGCGCTGACCCGCGCCCGCGCCCGCAGCGTCGCGCTGACCGACGCGGTGGACGACGAGGATCTGATCCGCCAGCACTCGAAGCTGATGTCGCCGCTGGTCTGGGATCTCGCGCACATCGGCAGCCAGGAAGAGCTGTGGCTGGTCCGCGACGTCGGCGGCCGGGAGCCGCTGCGGCCGGACCTCGACGACCTCTACGACGCCTTCCAGCACTCGCGGGCCGATCGTCGCGCCCTGCCGCTGCTCGGCCCGGCCGAGGCACGCGCGTACGTGCGCGAGGTCCGGGAAAAGGCGTTGGACGTGCTGGAAAAGGCACCGATGAGCGGGCGCAGGCTCACCGAGAGCGCGTTCGCCTTCGGCATGATCACCCAGCACGAGCAGCAGCATGACGAGACGATGCTGGCCACCCACCAGCTGCGCCGGGGAGAGCCGGTGCTGCACGCGCCGGAGCCGCCACACGCGCCGTCCGGGCGGAGGCTCGCCGAGGTGCTGGTCCCCGGCGGCCGGTTCACCATGGGCACCAGCGCGGAGCCCTGGGCGCTGGACAACGAACGCCCGGCGCACGAGGTCGACGTACCCGCGTTCGTGCTGGACACCACGCCGGTCACCTGCGGGGAGTACCTGGAGTTCCTGGCCGGCGGCGGGTATGCCGAGCAGCGGTTCTGGAGCGCGGCAGGCTGGGCCTACCGGCAGGAACACGACATCACGGCGCCGCGGTTCTGGCATCGCGAGCCGGATGGCTGGTGGCGCACCCGGTTCGGGGTGCGCGAGCCGGTCCCGCTGCGGGAGCCGGTGGTGCACGTGTCCTATTACGAGGCCGAGGCGTACGCGAATTGGGCGGGCAAGCGGCTGCCCACCGAGGCGGAGTGGGAGAAGGCCGCGCGGTTCGATCCGGTGAGCGGCCGTTCCCGGCGATTCCCGTGGGGCGACGAGGAACCGACGGAGGCGCACGCCAATCTCGGCCAGCGGCATCTGCGCCCGGCCGAGGCGGGCGCGTATCCGGCGGGGCAGTCCCCGCTGGGCGTGCGGCAGCTGATCGGCGACGTCTGGGAGTGGACGAGCACCGATTTCCACGGCTACCCGGGGTTCGGCGCGTTCCCGTACCGGGAGTACTCGGAGGTGTTCTTCGGCCCCGAGTACAAGGTGCTGCGCGGTGGCTCGTTCGGCACCGGCGCGGTGGCCGTGCGCGGCACGTTCCGCAACTGGGACTACCCGATCCGGCGGCAGATCTTCGCCGGGTTCCGCTGCGCCCGAGATCCTCGGCCGGGCGAGGTGGCCTAGCCGGTATGTGCCGTCACCTCGCGTATCTGGGCGAGCCCGGCTCGCCTGCCGAGCCGGTGTTCACCGCCCCGCATTCATTGCTGGTGCAGTCGTACGCGCCGTGCGACATGCGCGGGGGCGGGTCGGTGAACGCCGACGGCTTCGGCCTCGGCTGGTACCCGGAGCCGGGCGCCCCGCCGCTGCGCTACCGCCGCCGGGAGCCATTGTGGACGGACGACGCGGCGCCGGCGCTGGCCGCTTCGGTGCGGAGCACGGCGTTCGTCGCCGCGGTGCGCAACGGCACCACCGGGATGCCGGTCACCGAGGCGGCGGCGGCGCCGTTCGCCGCGGACCGCTGGTTGTTCAGCCACAACGGCGTGGTGCGCGGCTGGCCGAAGTCGATGGCCGGGCTCGCCGGCCGGCTCGACGTGACCGAATTGCTCACGCTGGAGGCGCCCACCGATTCGGCTCTGCTGTGGGCCTTGTTGCGAGCACGGTTGCGCGCGGGCGAGGAGCCGCTGGCCGCGGTGCGAGCGCTCGTCGGGGAGGTGGTCGCGGCCGCACCGGGCTCGCGGCTGAACTTCCTGCTCACCGATGGCGAAATGCTCGTCGGCACCGCGTGGTCGCATGCCCTGTCCTGGCGGCGCACCGGGTCCGGGGTGCTGCTGGCCTCCGAGCCCGTCGACCCGGGCCCGGCCTGGCAGGCCGTGCCCGACCAGCACGCCGTGCGGATCACCGCGGACGGCGTCGACATTCTTCTCCTCGAATCCCCGTCACTGGAACGGAGTCCCCTCCGATGACCGAAGCGGACCTGCAGACCCACCGCACGGACGTGGCCGCCGAGCTGTGCGCGGACGTGCGGGCCGGCCTCACCGCCGAGCAGAAGTGGTTGCCGCCCAAGTGGTTCTACGACGCCGAGGGCAGCGCGCTGTTCGAGAAGATCACCGCGCTGCCGGAGTATTACCCGACCCGCAGCGAACGCGAGGTGCTCGCCGCGCGGGCGGCGGAGATCGCCGGGCTGACCGGGGCACGCACCCTCGTCGAGCTGGGTTCCGGATCGAGTGAGAAGACCCGGCTGCTGCTGGGCGCGCTGACCGCGCACGGCACGCTGGAGGCGTTCGTGCCGATGGACGTGTCGGAATCCGCGCTCGCCGAGGCGACCGCTGCGATCTCGGCGGACTATCCGGGGCTGGACGTGCGTGGTGTGGTCGGCGACTTCACCCGGCACCTGCGGCTGCTGCCCGGCAGCGCGCCCCGGGTGGTGGCCTTCCTCGGCGGCACGATCGGCAACTTCCTGCCCGCCGAGCGCGCCGCGTTCCTGCACTCGGTGCGGGAGGTGCTGGCCGAGGAGGAGTGGCTGCTGCTCGGCACGGACCTGGTGAAGGAGCCCGAAACGCTGGAGCGCGCCTACGACGACGCGGCCGGGGTGACCGCGGCGTTCAACCGCAACGTGCTGCGGGTGATCAACGCGCACCTGGGTGCGGACTTCGATCCGGACGCGTTCGACCACGTCGCGCAGTGGGACGCCGGGCAGGAGTGGATCGAGATGCGGCTGCGCGCGCAGCGGGACACCACCGTGCGCATCCCCGGTGCCGGGCTGGTCGTCGAGTTCGCCGCGGGTGAGCACATCCGTACCGAGGTGTCGGCGAAATTCCGGCCGGACGGGATCGCCGCGGAGCTGGCCGCCGCCGGATTCGCGGTGGTCCGCCGCTGGACCGACTCGCAGCGGCGGTTCGGGGTGAGTTTGGCAAGATCGGTGCGTGCGTAACCCCCTGGCGTCCCTCGCCCGCAGGCTCGGGTGGTGGCCGCCGCACACCTGATCATCGCGACCGATCGGCGCCTTACCGGTGGTCCGGCGGACGGGCGGACGGGCGGACGGGCGAGCCTGGTCGGGCTCGCCGGTCTGCCGTCCCTGCGGCTGACCACCAGCGGCCTGCCCCGCAGCACGAACCTGCTGTACTTCCCGCAGGGCCGGGATTTCGTGCTGACCGGCTCGAACTGGGCCGCCGGCGGCATCCGGCGTGGATCCGCAACCTCCGCGCCACGCCGGACGCGACGGTCGCCCTGCGCGGCCGGGCGGTGGCGGTGAAAGCCCGCGAGCTCGACGGCGAGGAGTACGACCGGATGTGGGCCGGGCTGCTCGAATTCTGGCCCGGCTACGCGATGGAACGCGCGGCCGCGGGCCGGGTGCTGCCGAGCTTCGTGCTGACCCGGCAATGACCTCGTGCCCCGCGCGATGACGGGGCCGCGCGGGTGGGATCCCTCCTTTCGACCGGTGCCCGGATTGGCCGCTTTGTGCGAGCCTCGATCGGGTGACGCGTCGTGGCCGGTCCACGACGCGCGGCGAGGAGGTCGATGTGAGAGCAGGCAGAACAGCGCGGATCGGGACGCTGGTCGCAGCGCTGGCGGTGACAGCGGCCGCGGTCACCGGGACCGCGGCGGCGGCACCGGGCAGCGGGGTGCGGGCGGCCGCGACCGGCAGTACCGCCGCGGTGAACTGGGGCGCGTGCACCAAGGCCGAACTCGCCGGGGTACCTGCCGACCAGGCGCAGCTGTACAGCTGCGCGCGGTACCGGGTGCCGATCGACCACGACGACGCCTCGCTGGGCACGATCGACCTGGCGCTCATGAAGCGGGCCGCGAAGGTGCCGGGGCAGCGGATCGGGTCGCTGTTCCTCAACCCGGGCGGTCCCGGCGGGTCCGGCCTGGGCATGCCCAAACGTGGTGACAAGTACTTCCAGCCGCAGGTGCTGGACCGCTTCGACCTGATCGGGTTCGACCCGCGCGGGGTCGGCGCCAGCAACCCGTTGCGCTGCTTCACCACCGCCGAGGACGCCCACGACGTGAAGCTCGGGCAGATCTCGGTCCCGATCTCCCGCGCGGAGATCTCCGCTGCCATGGCGTCCTTCCGCGACTACGGCCAGTTCTGCCGCCGCAACGCGGGCACGTTGCTCGACCACATGTCCACCCGGGACGTCGTGCGAGATCTCGACAAGCTGCGCGCCGCGGTGGGGGACAAGCAGCTGAGCTTCGCCGGCTTCTCCTACGGCACGCTGATCGGGGCCACCTATGCCGCGATGTTCCCGCAGCAGACCCGGGCCATCGTCATCGACGGCAACGTCGACCCGGACCTGCGCACGAACGACGGCGTGACCTACGACGTCGCGCGGGCGCAGGGTTTCGAAATCGCCCTGGACGGTTTCCTGAAGCGCTGCGCCCAGGCGGGGAAAGCGTGCGCGTTCGGCTCGGGCGACCCGCGGGCGAAGTTCGACGAACTGCGTGACCACCTGCGCGGCGAGCCGATCACCCTGTCCGGCGGCGAACGGTTCGACCTCGGCGCGCTGACCGACACGACTTCGGGCGCGCTGTACTCGCCGGGCCGATTCCCCAGGCTGGCCCAGGTTCTGCAGCAGGCCTACGACGTGCTGCACCCGACCGTGCAGAGCCAAAAGCAGCGTTATCCGGACCCGAAGCCCCTCATCGCGGCGCTGCGCGCCCAGAACACCCACGCGGACACGCACCCGGACAGCCCGTACACCGCCAACGACTCCTACTACGGCGTGAACTGCGCGGACAAGCCGATGGGCATCGGGCCGGACCAGGTGCCGGGGATCGCGGCCAAGGCGGAGCGGGAATCACCGACCTTCGGGCGCGGGCAGGTGTTCACCGACATCGCGGCCTGCTCGACCTGGCCGTCGGCGAAGACCTCCGACCCGTACCGCGGGCCGTGGCAGGCGCACACCGCCACCCCGGTGCTCGTCGTGAGCAATTTCTACGACCCGGCCACCCAGTACCGGTTCGGCCGGCGGATGGCCGCCGAGCTGGGCAACTCGCGGCTGCTCTCGGTGGACGCGTTCGGCCACTGCATCCTCGGCGACGCGAAGGGGGTGGACGAGGCGGCCGCGGCCTACCTGATCGACCTGAAGGTGCCCGCGGACGGCCAGGTCTTCCAGCCGGACACACAGCCGTTCGGCACCCCCGAACGGACCTGAACCGCCCGCCCTTCGGACGGAAAACCGGGCATAACGGCACACCCCTCTTGTCAGGTGCGGACGAACCCGTGAAAGTGTCCGCCAGTTGTTCACCCGAGGGGAGTTGACGTGCGGCGGTGGACGGTCTGGTATGCAGGTGCCGCCGCCCTTGTCGCCGCCGTCTCCGGCTGTGCGGAAGCCCCCGCCCAGGCCGATCCGATCGAGGTGACGCGGGCGGCGTGCGGCGCGGGCTGGGCCGCGCCGCCGCCAGGCCCGCAGACGCTGCGAATCCGCAACGCCGCCGCGGTCACGATGGAGGTCGAGCTGGTCGATCCGGCGACCGGCACCGTGTTCGGCGAGCTGGACGGCGTCGGCACCGGCACCACCCGGGCGTTGCCGGTCAATCTCGGCAACGGGGCGTACGCGCTGCGATGCGCACCCGAGGACGGGACACCGTTCGTCGGTCCGGCGGTGCAGGTGACCGGCGGTGCCGACCGCCCGGGGCCGGCCGTGGTGCCGGTGACCAATGCTGACCTGCTCGAACCGCTCAAGAAGTACCACGCGTACGTCGCCGATGGGCTCGGCACGCTCGTGGTCCAGACCGGTGCCCTCCGTAAGGCCGTACACGCGAGGGACCGGTCCGGCGCCGAGCGTGCCTGGCTCACCGCGCACCTGACGTACGAGCGGCTCGGCGCCGCCTACGACGCGTTCGGCGACGCGGACGGCGCGATCAACGGCACCACCGACGGCCTGCCCGAAGGTGCGGCCGATCCCGGGTTCACCGGCTTCCACCGCCTGGAAAACGGGCTCTGGCACGGTGAACCCGCCGCAGCGCTGGTCCCGGTCGCGGACCGGCTCGATGCGGACGTACGGCGGCTGCAGGCATCGTTCGCCGATGCGCAGATCGACCAGAACGACCTCGGGCTGCGGGCGCACGAGATCATGGAGAACACGCTCCAGTTCGAGCTGACCGGGCGGACCGACTACGGCAGCGGTACGAACCTGGCGACCGCGGGCGCCCAGGTCACCGGCACCCGGGCGGTCCTCGACGTGCTGCGCCCGCTGCTGGACAGCCGGTTCCCCGGGCTGAAGGACCTGGACGCCTGGCTCGGCCGCACCGAGCGTGATCTCCGCTCCGGCGCGGGCAAGTCACTGTCCTCAGTGGACCGCCGAACGCGGGAGCGCCTCAACGGAGACGTCGCGGAGCTGACCGAACGGCTCGCGCCGATCGCCGCGATCACCGAGCCGAGGAGGATCTCGTGACGCTGGGCAGGCGCGCCTTCCTCCGTGGCACCGCGGGTGCCGGGGCGGGACTCGCGGTGCTCACCGGCAGCGCAGCGGCGAGCGATGCCGCGCAGCCGTTTCACGGGCCGCGCCAGGCCGGGGTGCTCGCCGAACCGGCGCGGCATTCGGTGGTGGCCGCGTTCGACGTGATCGCGGAGAGCCGCGCGGAGCTGACCGAGCTGCTGCGCACGCTCACCTCGCGGGCGAGGTTCCTGACCGCGGGTGGCGCGCCCGCGGCGCTGGGCATCACCGGGCCACCGGCGGATTCCGGCGTGCTCGGTCCGGAGGTGCCCGGCGGGGCGGTGTCCGTGCTCGCCGGTGCGGGCGCTTCGCTGTTCGACGAAAGGTTCGGGCTCGCCGCGCGGAAACCGCCGAAGCTCAAGCAGATGCCGGCCTTCCCCGACGACGCCTTGGATCCGCAGTGGTGCCACGGTGATCTGAGCCTGGTCCTGAACGCCGCGGAGCCGGACATCGTGCTGCACGGACTGCGGGACCTCGCCCGCGCCACCCGCGGCGGGATGCAGCTGCGCTGGAAGATCGACGGGTTCAGCTCGCCGCCACGACCGTCCGGCACCCCGCGCAACCTGCTCGGCTTCAAGGACGGCACGGCGAACCCGTCACCGTCCGAAGCGGACAGTCTGGTGTGGACCGGCGAAGGCGGCAGCTACCAGGTGATCCGGCTGATCCGGATGCTCGTCGAGTTCTGGGATCGGGTCTCGCTGGCCGAGCAGGAGAACATGATCGGCCGCCGCCGCGACACCGGGGCACCGCTGGACGGCGCGGCCGAGCAGGACGCGCCGCGCTACGGCGAGGATCCGGTCGGCACCGTGATCCCGCTGACCAGCCACATCCGGCTGGCCAATCCGCGGACGCCCGGCACCGACGGCGACCGCGTCCTGCGCCGGTCGGTGAACTACGACCGGGGCGTGGACACCAACGGCAACCTCGACATGGGCCTCGTGTTCGCCTGCTATCAGCGCGATCCCGAGCGCCAGTTCGAGACCGTGCAGCGGCGGCTGGCGGGCGAGCCGCTCACCGACTATGTCTCGCCGTTCGGGGGCGGGTACTTCCACCTGTTCCCCGGCGTGCGGGATCCGGCCGACCACTACGGCCGGGCACTGCTGAGCTGAGCGGAAAGGGGTCATCAGTGGACCGGACCAGGCGAGCGCGCGTCACCACGGCAGTGGCGCTGGCCGCGACCGCGGCGTTGGCCGCGGCGTGCGCGAGCAGTGCGCCGGAACGGCCGGCGTATGCGGTGGCGGCGGAGGGCTTCGGCACCGCCACCCCGATCAAGCACGTGGTGGTGATCTTCGGCGAGAACATCTCGTTCGACCACTACTTCGGCACATATCCGAACGCCACCAACGAAAACGGCACCCCGTTCCACGCCACGCCGGGCACCCCGGCCGTGAACGGCCTGACGCCGCAGCTGCTGCATGACAACCCGAACGCCTACAACCCGAAGCGGCTGAGTCCCGACCAGGCGCTCACCTGCGACCAGGCGCACGATTACAACAAAGAACAAGCCGCCTTCCACGACGGGAAGATGGACAAGTTCGTCGAGCACACCGAAAAGGACAAGTGCACCGGGCAGCCGGTGCTCTTCGGCGAGCCCGGCCTGGTGATGGACTACTTCGACGGCAACACCGTCACCGCGATGTGGAATTACGCGCAGCACTACGCGCTGAACGACAACTCGTTCGACACGGTGTTCGGCCCGTCCAGCCCCGGCGCGATCAACCTGATCTCCGGCCAGACCCACGGCCTGCAGCCGGTGGATTCGGTGACCGGGGAGCCGAAGGTCGATCCGAACACCGCCGCCTCCCCGGACGCGCACGGGGTCGGCACCATGATCACCGACCCGGACCCGGCGTTCGACGACTGCTCCGGCAAGAACCACACCGCGGCCGACAACCTCGGCGCGTTTCAAGGCCGCAACGTCGGCGATCTGCTCGATCAGCGCAAGATCACCTGGGGCTGGTTCGAGGGCGGCTTCCGGCCCACCGGCGAGCAGCACGGGTACGCCGTCTGCGGGACCCAGCACCCGAACGTCGGCAAGCAGGACGTCGTCGACTACAGCCCGCACCACGAACCGTTCCAGTACTACCGTTCGACGGCCAATCCGAAGCACCTGCCGCCGTCCTCCCCGGCCGCGATCGGGCAGCCCGACCAGGCCAATCACCAGTACGACGTGGCGGACTTCGACGACGCGCTGAAGGCGGGCGCCATGCCCGCGGTGAGCTTCCTGAAGGCACCGTCCTATCAGGACGGTCACGCCGGCTACTCGGACCCGCTCGACGAGCAGGCGTTCGTGGTGGACCAGGTGAACCGGATCCAGGCGTCCCCGCAGTGGTCCTCGACCGCGATCGTGCTCGCCTACGACGATTCCGACGGCTGGTACGACCACGTGCCGTCGAAGATCGTCAACGGCTCGCGGGACCGCGCGCAGGATTCCCCGGTGTGCTCGTCGCAGGCGCCCGGCCTCGGCGGGGCGGCCGACCGCTGCGGATACGGTCCGCGGCTGCCGCTGCTCGTGCTCTCGCCCTACAGCCGGGTCAACCACGTCGACCACACGATGACCGACCAGACCTCGGTCCTGCGGTTCATCGAGGACAACTGGCGGCTGGGCCGGATCGGCGGCGGCTCCTACGACGCGCTCGCCGCCCCGCTCACCGGCATGTTCGACTTCACCCGCCCCCACGCCGAACCCCTGCCGCTGAACCCCCGCACCGGCGCCCCCACGCGCTGAGGCCCCCGAAACGCTGTGAAGGGCACCTTCACGGACGCTGAGTCCGTGAAGGTGCCCTTCACAGCTTGATGGCCGCGGTGAATCAGGAGCGGGTCATCTTGCGCAGCACGTACTGCAGGATGCCGCCGTTGCGGTAGTAGTCCGCCTCACCCGGGGTGTCGATCCGGACGACCGCGTCGAACTCGACCTTCGTGCCGTCGGTCCTGGTGGCGGTCACGTGCACGGTGGCCGGGGTGCTGCCCTCGTTCAGCGCGGTGATGCCGGCGATGTCGAACGTCTCGGTGCCGTCCAGCTTCAGCGAAGCGGCCGACTCGCCCTCCGGGAACTGCAGCGGGATGACGCCCATGCCGATCAGGTTCGACCGGTGGATCCGCTCGAACGACTCGGAGATGACCGCGCGCACGCCCAGCAGCGACGTGCCCTTGGCCGCCCAGTCACGCGACGAGCCGGAGCCGTACTCCTTGCCGCCCAGTACCACCAGCGGGGTGCCCGCGGCGGCGTAGTTCTGCGCGGCGTCGTAGATGAACGCCTGCGGCGCGCCCTCCTGGGTGAAGTCCCGGGTGTAGCCGCCCTGCACGTCGTCCAGCAGCTGGTTGCGCAGCCGGATGTTGGCGAAGGTCCCGCGGATCATCACCTCGTGGTTGCCGCGGCGCGAGCCGTAGGAGTTGAAGTCCTTGCGCTCGATGCCGTGCTCGGTGAGGTAGCGCCCGGCGGGGGAGTCGGCCTTGATCGCGCCGGCCGGCGAGATGTGGTCGGTGGTGACCGAGTCGCCCAGCTTCGCCAGCACGCGCGCCCCGGAGATGTCCTCGACCGGCGAGGGCTCGGCGGCCATCCCGTCGAAGTACGGAGGCTTGCGCACGTAGGTGCTCTCGGCGTCCCACTCGAAAGTCTTGCCCTGCGGGGTGGGCAGTGCCTTCCAGCGCTCGCCGCCGTCGAACACGTCCGCGTAGTCCTTGGAGAACATCTCCTGGGTGATCGCGGAGTCGATGGTCTCCTGGATCTCCTGCGCCGAGGGCCACAGGTCCTTCAGGAACACGTCGTTGCCCTGCTGGTCGGTGCCCAGCGGCTGGTGCTCGAAGTCGAAGTCCATCGTGCCGGCCAGCGCGTAGGCGATCACCAGCGGCGGCGAGGCCAGGTAGTTCATCTTCACGTCCGGGTTGATCCGGCCCTCGAAGTTCCGGTTGCCCGAGAGCACCGAGACCACGGTGAGGTCGTTCTCCTGCACCGCGGCGGAGATCTCCTCGGGCAGCGGGCCGGAGTTGCCGATGCAGGTGGTGCAGCCGTAGCCGACCAGGTGGTAGCCCAGCTTCTCCAGGTACGGCCAGAGACCGGCCTTCTCGTAGTAGTCGGTGACCACCTGCGAGCCCGGGGCCATCGAGGTCTTCACCCACGGCTTGACCGACAGGCCCTTGTCCACCGCGTTGCGCGCGAGCAGCGCCGCGCCGAGCATGACCGACGGGTTGGAGGTGTTGGTGCAGGAGGTGATCGAGGCGATCACCACGGCGCCGTGGTCGAGGATGAACTCGCCGTGGTCGGCGCTGGACACCTTGACCGGCTTGCTCGGCCGGCCGGTCGCCCCGTTGGCCGCGGACTGCACCGGCACCGCGGTCTCGTCCTTGAACGACAGCGCGGCCGGGTCGGAGGCCGGGAAGGTCTCCTCGACCGTCTCGTCCACATTGGTGTGCGGGGTGGGCAGCTCGTCCTCGGCGTAGTCGTGCACCGACTTGCGGAACGAGGACTTCGCGTCGGACAGCTCGATGCGGTCCTGCGGGCGCTTCGGCCCGGCGATCGACGGGACGACCGTGGACAGGTCCAGCTCCAGGTACTCGGAGTAGGTCGCCTCGTGGGACGGGTCGTGCCAGAGGCCCTGCTCCTTGGCGTACGCCTCGACCAGGGCAACCTGCTCGGCCGAGCGGCCGGTGAGCTTGAGGTAGCGGATGGTCTCGTCGTCGATCGGGAAGATCGCCGCGGTGGAGCCGAATTCCGGGCTCATGTTGCCGATGGTGGCGCGGTTGGCCAGCGGCACCTGGGCGACGCTCCGGCCGTAGAACTCGACGAACTTGCCGACCACGCCGTGGCGGCGCAGCATCTCGGTGATGGTGAGCACGACGTCGGTCGCGGTCACCCCGGCCGGGATCTCGCCGGTCAGCTTGAAGCCGACCACGCGCGGGATCAGCATGGACACCGGCTGGCCCAGCATGGCCGCCTCGGCCTCGATGCCGCCGACGCCCCAGCCCAGCACGCCCAGGCCGTTGACCATGGTGGTGTGCGAGTCGGTGCCGACGCAGGAGTCGGGGTAGGCCTGGCCGCCCCGGGCCATCACGGTGCGCGCCAGGTGCTCGATGTTGACCTGGTGCACGATGCCGGTGCCCGGCGGGACGACCTTGAACTCGTCGAAGGCGCCCTGGCCCCAGCGCAGGAACTGGTAGCGCTCGCGGTTGCGGCCGTACTCGATCTCCACGTTGCGCTCGAAGGCGTCCGCGCGGCCGAACACGTCGATGATCACCGAGTGGTCGATGACCAGCTCGGCCGGGGCCAGCGGGTTGACCTTGTCCGGGTCGCCGCCGAGGTCGGTCACCGCCTCGCGCATGGTGGCCAGGTCGACCACGCACGGCACGCCGGTGAAGTCCTGCATGATCACGCGCGCGGGGGTGAACTGGATCTCCACCGACGGGTCGGCGCCGGCGTCCCAGCCGCCGAGGGCGCGGATGTGCCCGGCGGTGATGTTCGCGCCGTCCTCGGTCCGCAGCAGGTTCTCGAGCAGGATCTTGAGGCTGTAGGGCAGCCGCTGCGAGCCCTCGACCTTGTCGAGGCGGAAGATCTCGTACGAGCTTTCGCCCACCTTCAGCGTGTCTTTCGCGCCGAAGCTGTCCTTGCTGGCAGATGCAGTCACTTCAAACTCCAGTGGCGGGGGCTCGCGCCTGCGCGGCGTCCGCCCCGGGTCAGTTCGGTGGTGTGCCGGGGTCGTCGGGCCGGCCCCGGCCGAGTCTTGCGCACTCCCACGGTAGGGCCGGAAGCGGGAGCGCACACCTCGTCGTCGCCTAAACAGTACGCGCGTCCTGTATTTCCTTCAAGGCGCCACGCGGGGTGACGCCCGCCATGCCGGAAACGCTCCCGGGCGCACTGCCGGAACCGTCCCCGGACGCGCCGCGCAAAGGTCCCCCGATCTGGGGAAATGGTGTTTACGGTGTGGGAGTTCCTGGTGAGGCTTGTGATAGTGGTGTGACTGCGGTGACGGCGGGTGTGCCCGGTGCCGGTGGTTCTGGACAGCGGAGGTGGCGGATCATGCGGATCCGGCGAGGTCTCGTGGTCGGCACGTTCGCGCTCGTCGCGCTGTACGGCGCGGCCGGGACCGGCCTCGCCATGCCGCCCCCGCCGCCGAACCCGAGCGACTCCGAGATCGACTCCTCCAAGGCGGCGGCGAACGCGAAAGCCGGCGAGGTCGGGAAGCTGACGAACCAGCTGGCCCAGGCCGAGCAGCAGCTCAGCTCGCTGCAGGACGACGTCGAGCTGAAGCAGGAACAGGCGATGAAGGCCCTGGTCGACCTGCAGACCGCGCAGGACGCGGCGGGCCAGGCGCAGCACGACGCGCAGGCCGCGCGCCGGGAGGCCGACGCCGCGACCGGGGCGATCGAGACGGCCCGCGAGGACCTGAAGAAGTTCGCCGCGGCCAGCTTCGAGCAGGGCAGCACGGTGGGGTCCATCTCCGCGTACCTGACCTCGGACAGCCCGAAGGACCTGCTCGCCCGTGCCCAGCTGCTCGACTCCATCGGCGGCTCGCGGCTGAACGCGCTGGACCGGCTCCAGCAGGCGCAGACCGAGAAGTCCAATAAGGACGCGGCCGCGCGCAAAGCGCTGGAGATTGCCCAGCAGAAGCAGGACGCGGCCACGCGGGCGAAGGGCGGGGCGGATGCCGCGCAGGCGGCCGCGGTGTCCGCGCAGCAGGCGCAGTCGGCGCAGAACACGCAGCTGGAAGCGAACAAGAACAGCGTCGAGCAGCAGCTGTACGCGGCGCAGGCGAAGGTCAGCGGGCTGCAGGGGCAGCGTCAGCGTTACCAGGACTGGGTGGCGCAGAAGCAGCGTGAGGACGAGGAGCGCGCGCGGCAGGCGGCGCTGCGCGCGAGCAGCAGCAACTCCGGCGGTGACAACGGTGACAACGGTGGCGGGGGTAGCGGCGTCCGCCGGCCGTCGCCTGCGGCCGGAGGCTCGATCGAAGCCGTCATCGCGCGGGCGTTGTCGAAGCTCGGTCTCCCGTACGCGTGGGGCGGCGGCAGCGGCAGCGGCCCGACCCGCGGCATCCGCGACGGTGGTGTGGCGGACGCCTACGGCGATTACCGCAAGATCGGGTTCGACTGCTCGGGCCTGATGATCTACGCCTTCGCGGGCGTACAGGGCCTGTCGCACTACAGCGGCTACCAGTACAACTCCGGTCGCCACGTACCGCTGTCTCAGATGCGTCGCGGTGACATGCTCTTCTGGGGCGGCTCGGCCGGTATCCACCACGTCGCGCTGTACCTGGGCAACGGGCAGATGGTCGAGGCGCCACAGTCGGGTTCCTACGTACGGGTCAGCCCGGTCCGCTACGGCGGCATCATGCCGTACGCGACCCGCCTCATCGGCTGAGCTGTCGAGCACTCCGTACTGGACTGTATGTGTACGGCGTCGTCGTGGTGATCGCGAGGAAACCCAGCCGTTCGAGGATCGGGCGGCTCGGGGGCAGTGCGTCGACCAGCAGGTACCGCGCGCCGTGAGCGCGCGCGACCGCCACGCGATGTGTGACCAGGGCGCGGTACAGGCCCCGTCCGCGCCAGCCGGGCAGGGTCGCGCCGCCCCAGAGACCGGCGAAGCCCGTGCCGGGCACAAGCTCCAGCCGCGCTGCGGAGACGAACCGGCCATCGGCTTCGGCTACGACGTGGGTGGTGGTGCCGTCGTCGGCGCGTGCCCGAGCGAGCAGGTCCGCGGCGACGGCGGCTTCGTCGTGGCCGAAGACGTGCGCGGTGAGGGAAGCGATGCGGAGCAGGTCATCCGTGCCGTGGGCTTCGCGTACGAGCGCGTCGCCGGCCGGTGGCGCGGACGGGGTGACCGCGTCGAGCGGCGCGACGAACACGGTTTCGGTGGGCTCGGCCGTGAAACCCGCGGCCAGGAGCCGCGCGGGCAGGTCGGCGGGGCGGTCGTGGCCGCGGGTCTTCCACTCGAACTCCTCACCGCGGCCGGTGAAGAACGCGCATTGCCGGGCGATCAGCGTGGCCAGCGCGTCGCCGTGCAGGCCGAGATCCGGGGGCCCGGCGATGAACCCGCGCCGTCCGCCGGTGATCCGGGTGAGCGGTCCGTCCATGCTGAGCTGCAGGCCGGGCTCGGGCCGGGTGAGTTCCGCGGCGCGCAGTTCGTGGTCGTAGGCGGCGAGCAGCCGCGCTGCGTCGGGCACCCGCGCACCGTAATGCGCGGCGGCTCGCGATGCACGCGGATTTGCCGGAACCGGCAAGCTGGAGTGGTGACGAAGCTGAGCGAAGCAGTCGACGACACCGGCAGCGCCGTGTCCGGTCCGGAGGCGGTACTGCGATTCCGGCGGGACGCTGCGGAGACCTGGATGGCGCGGCTGGTCGACCGGATCGAGCAGCGGCGGTACGACGTCCCAGCCGACCGGCTGCGCCCATACGAGGGCGACTCCGACGACGCCACGATCGAAGCGGTGCGGCCCGCATGACGGTCGCCGGGATCGTGCTCGCCGGGGGCGCCGCGCGCCGGATGTCCGGAGTGGACAAACCGGAGCTGGTCGTGCGCGGCAGCTCGCTGCTCGCGCGGGCGCTCGCGGCGCTGGCCGGAGTCCGCCCGCTGGTCGTGGTCGGCCCTGCCCGGCCCGGGTACCCCGGGGTGGTCTGGACTCGCGAACCTGTGCCCGGCACCGGCCCGGTGGCCGCGCTCGCCGCGGGACTCGGGCAGGTGGGGGACGCGCCGGTCACCGTGCTGCTGGCCGGGGATCTGCCGGGGATCCGGGAGTCCACAGTGGAACGTCTGCGGACGGCGCTGACCGGCGAAATGGACGGCGCGGTGTTGCTCGACGCGGCGGGGGAGCGGCAGTGGCTCGCCGGCGCGTGGCGTACCGCGGCCTTGCGTGGCGCCCTGCCCGAGGCGCCGGAGAACCGGTCGCTGCGTCGCACGCTCGGCGGGCTGCGAATCGCCGAAGTGCTGGCGGAGCAGGGGGAAGCCGAGGACATCGACACCCCCGAGGACTGGGCGCGGTACCGCTGAGACCGGCTTCACGGCTGTCACACCGCGGATGGGGTTGGCTACCGCTGCGGGAGGTGCGTGCCGCGCGCGGCGGCGGCGCCGTGAAGCAGTACGGTCGTGGGCGAGCCCGCGGAAGCAGAACCACTGGAGGAAAGAGTGACCGAGCCCGGCTACGCCGAGGGCGGCAACGGGCAGCAGCCCGGCACCCCGGCGCGGGACGCCCAGCTGCTGGAACGGACCGTCTTCGAGGTCAAGCGCGTCATCGTCGGGCAGGACCGGCTGGTGGAGCGGATGCTCGTCGGGCTGCTGGCCAAGGGCCACCTGCTGCTGGAAGGCGTGCCCGGGGTCGCGAAGACCCTGGCGGTGGAGACCTTCGCGCGGGTGGTCGGCGGCTCGTTCTCCCGGGTGCAGTTCACCCCCGACCTGGTGCCCGCGGATATCCTCGGCACCCGGATCTACCGGCAGGGCGCGGAGCGCTTCGACGTGGAGCTCGGTCCGGTCGTCGCGAACTTCGTGCTGGCCGACGAGATCAACCGGGCCCCGGCGAAGGTGCAGTCGGCGATGCTGGAGGTGATGGCCGAGCGGCACGTGTCCATCGGCGGCAAGACCTTCCCGATGCCGGATCCGTTCCTCGTGCTGGCCACCCAGAACCCGATCGAGAACGAGGGCGTGTACCCGCTGCCGGAGGCGCAGCGCGACCGGTTCCTGTTCAAGATCGTGGTCGAGTACCCCTCCGCCGAGGAGGAGCGCGAGATCGTCTACCGGATGGGCGTGACCCCGCCCGAGCCGCACGAGGTGCTCAGCCCGGCCGAGCTGGTCCGCCTGCAGGGCGTGGCCTCGCAGGTGTTCGTGCACCACGCGCTGGTCGACTACGTGGTGCGGCTGGTGCTGACCACCCGCACGCCGAACGAGCACGGCCTGACCGACGTCGCGGGCTGGGTGTCCTACGGTGCCTCGCCGCGCGCGAGCCTCGGCATCATCGCTGGGGCGCGGGCGCTGGCGCTGGTCCGCGGCCGTGACTACGTGCTGCCGCAGGACGTGGTGGACGTGGTGCCGGACGTGCTGCGGCACCGGCTCGTGCTCTCCTACGACGCGCTCGCCGACGCGGTGCCGGTGGAGCACATCATCACCCGCGTGCTGCAGACCGTGCCGCTGCCGCAGGTGTCCGCCCGTCCGCAGGGCGGGGCCGGGCCGGTGGCCGCGGGCGTCCCCGTCAGGTAGCCGCGTGGCCGGGAAGAACCAGAACGACGAGCGCCCGTCGTGGGCGCCGCCGGTGCTGCGCGGCGACCGCATGGCGGCCGGGCTGCGCACCCTCGAACTGGAGGTGCGGCGCCGGCTGGACGGGCTGTTGCAGGGCAATCACCTCGGCCTGGTGCCGGGACCCGGTTCGGAGCCGGGCGAGGCGCGGCCGTACCAGCCGGGCGACGACGTGCGGCGGATGGACTGGGCGGTCACCGCCCGGACCACCACCCCGCACATCCGGGAGACGGTGGCCGACCGCGAGCTGGAGACCTGGGTGGTCGCCGATCTGTCGGCGAGCCTCGATTTCGGCACCGCGCTGTGCGAGAAACGCGACCTCGTGGTGTGCGCGACGGCGGCTGTCGCGCACCTGACCGGCGGGGGCGGCAACCGGATCGGCGCGCTGATCTCGAACGGGCAGGGCATCACGCGGATCCCGGCGCGCGGCGGGCTCCCGCATGCGCGCGGCCTGGTCCGCAAGCTGGCCGAGACCTCGCGTGCGCCCGAAGGGGTGCGTGGTGATTTCACCGGGGCGCTGGAGAAGCTGCGCCGTCCGCCCCGGCGGCGTGGTCTGGGCGTGGTGATCTCGGACTTCCTCGGCCCGGCCGACTGGGAGCGTCCGCTGCGGGCGCTCGGCGGGCGGCACGAGCTGATCGCGGTGGAGATCGTCGACCCGCGCGACGTCGACCTGCCGGAGGTGGGCACGGTCGTGCTGGCCGACCCGGAGAGCGGAAAACAGCGCGAGGTGCACGCTTCGGCCTTGCTGCGCAAGGAGTTCGCCGCGGCCGCGCACGAGCACCGGCAGCGGGTCGCGGCCGGGATCCGCCGGGCCGGGGCGGCGCATCTGGTGCTGCGCACCGATTCCGACTGGATCGCCGATCTGGTGCGGTTCGTGGTGGCCCGCAAGCGCCGCTGGTCGGGAGGTGCCGCGTGAGTCTCACCGGGTTCACCGCGCCGTGGTGGTTCCTGCTGCTCATCGTGGTGGCCGGGGTCGTCGTCGCGTACGTGCTGGTGCAGCGGTCGCGGCGCCGGAGGGTGCTGCGGTTCGCGAATCTGGAGCTGCTGGATCGGGTGGCGCCGCGCGCGCAGGGCTGGATCCGGCACGTGCCCGCGGTGCTGCTGGTGCTCTCGATGCTGGTGCTGACCGTCGCGCTGGCCGGGCCGACCGCCCAGCAGCGGGTGCCGCGCAACCGGGCGACCGTGATGCTGGTGATCGACGTGTCGTTGTCGATGAAGGCCACCGATGTCGCGCCGTCGCGGCTGAAGGCGGCGCAGGACGCGGCGAAGCAGTTCGCGCAGAACATGACGCCGGGGATCAACCTCGGCCTGATCTCCTTCGCCGGGACCGCGACCGTGCTGGTCAACCCCACCACCGACCGGGCCGGGGTGAGCACCGCGATCGACAACCTGAGGCTGTCCGAGTCCACTGCCACCGGTGAGGGCATCTACGCGGCCATCCAGTCGATCCAGAACTTCTCCGCGGTGGTCGGCGGGGCCGAGGGGCCGCCGCCGGCGCGGATCGTGCTGATGAGCGACGGCAAGCAGACCGTGCCGCAGGACCTGTCCGCGCCGCGGGGGGCCTACACCGCGGCGCAGTCGGCGAAGCAGTCGAAGATGCCGATCTCGTCGATCTCGTTCGGCACCGAGGAAGGTTCGGTGGACATCGAGGGCAAGCGCGAGCCGGTGAAGGTCGACGACGCGTCGCTGCGGGAGATCGCGCATCTGTCCGGCGGTGAGTTCTACAAGGCGGCCAGCGCGGACCAGCTGAAACGGGTCTACGCGGACCTCGGCGAGCAGATCGGGTACGAGACCAAGGACGCGGACGCGAGCAAGCCGTGGCTGGTGGCCGGCACGCTGATCCTGATGATCGGTGCAGGCACCGCCCTGCTGTTCGGACAGCGGCTGCCGTGAAGCTGTGAAGGGGCCCTTCACAGCGGCAGAGTCCAGGGTGTCGGCAAAGTCGGTGTGGAGGTCTGTGAAGGGGCCCTTCACGGACTCTGAGTCTGTGAAGGGCTCCTTCACAGACCTGAAACCGGTCCGGTGCACGTCACGAGGTGGTCGCACACACGTCCGCATCGCCCGCTGCCGGGTCCCCGACCAACTTTGCCGGAACCCTGGCCTGAGAGTCCGTGAAGGACCCCTTCACGGACTTTCGAAGCCGTTCTGTCGCCAGGCCTCGTACACGGTGATCGCGGCGGTGTTGGCCAGGTTGAGCGAACGGCTGGTGGACAGCATCGGCAGCCGCAGCCGGTCGGTGACCTCCGGGGCGTGCTGTACCTCGTCGGGCAGGCCGTTGGACTCCGGGCCGAACAGCAGCACGTCCCCGGGCGCGTACGCGACGTCGGTGTACTGCCTGGCGGCAGACGCGCTGAACGCGTACACCCGGGCAGGCAGCAGCGCGCGCCAGGCTGCGGCGAGGTCGGCGTGTACCCGGACCCGGGCGAGGTCGTGGTAGTCGAGACCGGCACGGCGGAGCTGCTTGTCTTCGAGGGTGAAGCCGAGCGGCTCGACCAGGTGCAGTTCGCTGCCGGTGTTCGCGGCCAGCCGGATCGCGTTGCCGGTGTTCGGCGGGATTTCCGGGTGGTAGAAGAGAATGCGGAACACGGCGCGGCTCAGACCGGCTGAGGCAGGAAGGGCGTGTACCGGGCCAGCACCTCGTCCGGTGGCGGAGTGGGCCGCAGTGTCGCGGGGTCGACGAACACGTAGCGGGTCCGGATCTCGGTGGTGAGCTGCCCGTCGCGGCGGATCTCGTAGTCGAAGACCAGCGAGGTCGTACCGAGGTGGCCGAGGTAGGCCGACACGACCAGCTCGTCGTCGAACCGGCAGGGCAGGCGGTAGCGCAGGTTCGACTCGGCGACCACGACGTCCAGCCCGGTCGCCAGGAACTCCCGGTGCGAGCCGAACAGCGCCTTCTCCACTTCGAAGGACGCCATGTCCGCGTAGGAGAGGTAGTGCGCGTTGAACACCACGCCTTGTGCGTCGCATTCGTGGTAGCGCACCCGGACGGGCATTTCGGTGATGGCGCGGCGTTCGGTCACCAGGCCAATCTTGCCACCGCTGCTCAGCCGTGCAGGGTGCGGTAGGTCCCGGCCGCGCCGGGATGCAGCGCGACCGGCCGGGTGCCGATGAGGGTGCGTACGTCCAGGAACTGGGTGCCGACCGCCTGCGCGGGTACGAGTTCCGCGGCCCGGCCGGCGAGCACGCGCACGACTGCGGCGGCGACCTCGTCCGGCAGCCCTGGAGAACAGACCAGCAGGTTCGCGACGCCGATGGTGCCGAGTGCGCCGACGCCGCGGTACGCGCCCGCGGGGACCTGGACCGGTTCGTACAGCGGGCCGTACGCCTTCCGTAGCCCGGGGAGCACCGACGTGAGTGGTAGCAGGGCGAGCGGGGTCGTACGGTTCAGGTCGGCGAGCGCCGGGGTGGGCACGCCGCCGGACCAGGCGAACGCGTCGATGCGCCGGTCGCGTAGTGCGGTGAGGGCGTCGGCCAGCCGGAGGTGCTGGGCCTGTACGGGCACTCCGGCGGTCGCGAAGACGCGCTCGGCCAGCTGTGCGGCGCCTGATCCGTGGGCGCCGAGGGATACCGGACGGCCGGCCAGTGCAGTGAGGTCGTGGCGACGGTCGGCGGCCCTGACGACGAGCTGCAAGTAGTTCTCGTACACCCGGCCCAGCGCGCGTAGCGGGACAGGTTTGGAGAACGGCGGGTCACCGGCGAGTGCAGACTGTGCGACGTCGGCGAGGACGAGCCCTAGGTCCGCCGTACCGTCCTGTACGCGCCCGACGTTCTCGACGCTTGCTTCGGTGGGCAATGCGACGCACCGCAGTGCGGGCACAGCACGGTTCAGCTCTGTGGCGAGTACATCCGCGAAGGCGAGATAGAAGCCACCTGGCTCGCCGGCCGCGATTGTGACGGTGCGGTCGGGACCGCGATAGCCGCCGTCACAAGCGCTGAGTACGAGGCCGAGCCCGCCGAGGAGAGCAGCGCGTCGGTTCACGGTGTCACCTCCGCGGGCAGCGTGACGCGGACTTGCAACCCGTGCGGCTCCACCGCGCGCAGCTCCAGCAGTCCGCCGCGGGCGCGCGTCTGTTCCCGCGCGATGGCCAGGCCGAGCCCGCTACCTCGTGGCGCGCCTTCGCCACCCGCGCGCCAGAACCGTTCTGTGGCAAGGGAAAGCTCTTCAGGGGCGAGGCCAGGGCCGTCGTCGGTGACCAGCAGCGTGACGGTGCCCGGATCGGTCTCCCAACCGGCGGTGATGGTCGCGCCGCGGCCGGCGTGATGCACTGCGTTGTCGAGCAGCACGTCGAGGACTTGGGCAAGCTCGTTCTCGGGCATCCGGACCAGGACCGGTTCGGTGTGCGCGGCGCACGGTAGGAGCGTGGCGTTCGCTTCGTCGGCGGAGAGACGCCACGCGTCGACGCGCTCGGCGACGACCGTGGCGAGATCGGCGGGTTCGGGATCCTCCCCGGCGGCGAGGCGGGTGGAGGTGCTTTCCGCGGCGGCGAGGGTGAGCAGGCCGTCCAGGATGCGTTCCAGCCGCTCGACTTCCGCGGCAGTGGCCTGGTAGGCCGGGTGGCCGTGCAGGTCGGTGGCGAGCGAATCCAGGCGCAGCCGCAGCGCCGCCATCGGATTCCGCAGCTGATGTGACGTGTCGGCGACGAGCCGCCGTTGCTGCTCCGCGGCGGCGACGACGGCGTCGGACATCCGGTTCACCGAGGCGGCGAGCGATCGCAACTCGCGCGGGCCGGACCGTTCCGGCACTTGCGCGCGTCGTCCCCGAGTGACCGCGAGCACGCCGTTCTCCAGCTCCACCAACGGCCGCACCATCCACCGCGCGAGCAGCACGGACAGCAGCACGAACAACGCCGCGACCACCAGGGCACCGGCCACGATGGCGGCCCACCGCGCAGCGACGTCGGACGCGGCCTGCGCGGCCGACGCACGCAGTACGACGGCGCCGGACACCCGCGTCCCGGTACCGACCGGACGTGTGAACAGCACCGGCTCAGCGGACCAGGGCGTGACTTGCTCTACCGGCGGACCTGGCTCGTTCCGGAGCGTTGCTTCGATGAGCGCGCGTACGGCGGGGTCTCCGGTGGTGAGGCCGCCAGTCTGGACCAGCGGAAGCCGCTGCGCGTCCACCACGAGGACCGCTTCGCTGTATAACGACGAATACTCCGCCGCTTCGGCCGTCAACGCCGTCGCGTCACCGGCGTCAACTGCTTGCTGCGCGAGGACGACGAACCGCTCCACGTCGCTGCTACGGGAAATGACCAGCTCCTGGGTCCGCTGGTCTGCCGTGGTCGACAGCAGTGGCACCGCGAAGGCGGCGACGCCGGCGAGGGCGAACGTGACGAGTACCGCGAGCAGGCGCGTTCGCACGGAGTCAGTCCCGGCCCAACCGGTACCCGAAGCCGCGGATGGTGGTGAGCAGTCCGGGCCGATCGAGCTTCGCGCGCAGCTGGGTCATGTGTACGTCGAGAGATCGCGAGACGGCGAGATACGCGTCGCCCCACACCTCGTCCATCAACTGCTGGCGGCTGACCGCCGTACCTGGGCGTACGGCCAGAACCGCGAGCACTTCGTATTCCTTCGTGGTCAGGCCCGCGTCTCGCCCGTCTACGAGCACCCGGCGTCCACCGAGGTCGATCTCGACGTCTTCGAGCCGTACGACGCGGTCTGCAGCTGCTTCGCCGCGACTGCCGCCGCGACGCAGTACAGCGTCCATCCGTGCCAGTAGTTCGTGCAGCCGTACAGGCTTGGCCAGGTAGTCGTCCGCGCCGAGCCGAAGCGCGCGTACGACGGAGCGCTCGTCTGCGCGCGCGGTGAGCACTATGACCGGCACCGTCGACACCTGACGAATCTTGCGCAGTACGTCCAGCCCACCGAGATCGGGCAACCCGAGATCGAGCAACAACACGTCGGCGTCGTGATGCCGGTGAAGTGCGTCGACGCCCCGGCCGACTGCGGTGACGGCGTGGCCGTGCGTGTGCAGTGTCTCGGCGAGCGCCTGGGCGACACCGGTGTCGTCCTCGACGAGCAGCACGCGCACGGCCGTCCTCCCCAGCTAGTTCTCGGCCTAGTCCTCGTTCTGGTCCTCGTCGCGTTCGAGAGCAGAGGAACGCGACGTTTCCCGCATTGTTGCGTACACGACAAGGGACACCAGGACACATCCGGCGACGTACCAGAAGAACAGCGACTCGTGACCCGCCTTCTTCAGCGCTTGCGCGATGAGTTCGGCAGTGCCGCCGAAGATGGCGACAGTGAGCGCGTATGGCAGCCCCACGCCGAGCGCGCGGATACGCGTCGGGAACAGCTCCGCCTTCACGATGGCGTTGATCGACGTGTACCCGGTGACGATGACCAAGGCGGCCATCAGCAGCAGGAACGCGAGCACCGGCTGCTTGGTGTGCGCCATAACGGTCATGATCGGCACGGTCAGCACAGTGCCCGCGATGCCGAAGAACAGCAGCAGCTTGCGCCGTCCGATGCGGTCGGACAGACGCCCGGCGAGCGGCTGCAGGATCGCGAACAGCAGCAGCGCGATGAAGAGGATCACCGTCACAGTGCGTCGGGGGATGCCCGCAGTGTTCTCCAGGAACTTCTGCGTGTACGTGGCGTACGTGTAGAACGCGACTGTGCCACCGAGGGTCAGCCCGACGACCAACGCGATCTCGCGCGGGTACTTCACCAGCTGTCGCAGCGTGCCGCGTTCTCCGGCGTTCCCCGCGACGCGCTGGTAGCTCTCGGACTCGTCCATGCTGCGTCGCAGCAGCATCACGATCACGGCGGCCAGCGCGCCGACCACGAACGCGATCCGCCAGCCCCACTCGCTCATCTGCCGGTCGGTCAGCACGCTCTGCAGCACGAGCTGCAACCCGAGCGCGAGCAGCTGCCCGCCGACGAGCGTCACGTACTGGAAGCTTGAATAGAACCCGCGGCGGCCGGGAGTGGCCACTTCGGACAGGTACGTCGCCGAAGTGGAGTACTCGCCGCCCACCGACAACCCTTGCAACAGTCGTGCGAGCACGAGCAGTACGGGCGCCGCGACGCCGATCTTCCCGTACTCCGGCGTGACGGCGATGACCAACGACCCACAGGCCATCATCGACACCGAGAGCACGAGCGCGGACCGGCGGCCGAACCGGTCCGCGAAGCGGCCCAGCAGCCAGCCGCCGAGAGGGCGCATAAGGAATCCCACGGCGAACACCGCCGCAGTGTTGAGGAACTGGAGTGTCGAGTCCCCGCCGGGGAAGAACGACTTCGCGAAGTACGTGGTGAAGGCCGAGTAGGCGTACCAGTCGTACCACTCGACGAGATTGCCCACTGAGCCGCGCAGCACATTGCCTGCGACCCGCCGTTCGTTCCGGCGTGCTTCGCCGCTCTGGGTCCGGGTAGTCATCGTTGACCTCCTGTGTTGCGACTCACGGTGACCAACCCGCGGGTAACCAGCAAGGTCGAAACGCGGTTCCTTACCTGCGCTTAGGACGCCCGCGTCACCACGCGGACGCCGGATGCGGGGCCGCTCAGCGGGGCCGATAGCCTCGTGGCGGCAGAAACCGCACAGCGGATTGCGACGAACAGGGGAGTGGCAGTGGGACGGTCGGTCTTGGTCACCGGCGGCAACCGGGGCATCGGTCTCGCGATCGCCCGTGATTTGGCCGCGCAGGGACACCAGGTGGCGGTCACCCACCGTGGGTCCGGTGCGCCGGAGGGGCTTTTCGGGGTCGAGGCGGACGTCACCGACCTCGAACAGGTGGACACCGCGTTCAAGCAGGTCGAAGAACACCAGGGGCCGGTCGAGGTGCTGGTGTCCAACGCCGGGCTCACCGACGACACGCTGCTCATGCGGATGTCGGAGGAACAGTTCGAGCGCGTGCTGAACGCGAACCTGACCGGTGCCTTCCGTGTCGCGAAGCGCGCTTCGCGCGGCATGCTGCGCGCGAAGTGGGGCCGCTTCGTCTTCATCTCCTCGGTGGTCGGGCTGTCCGGCTCGGCGGGACAGGCGAACTACGCCGCGTCGAAGGCAGGCCTCGTCGGCTTCGCCCGTTCGCTCGCGCGCGAGCTGGGCTCGCGCAACATCACCGCGAACGTGGTCGCGCCCGGCTTCGTGCACACGGACATGACCGACGCGCTGCCCGAGGCCCGGAAGAAGGAGATCCTCGCCGCGGTGCCCTCGGCCCGCTACGCCGAGCCGGCGGAGATCGCCGCCGCGGTGCGCTTCCTCGCCTCCGACGAGGCCGGCTACGTCAACGGCGCGGTGCTGCCCGTCGACGGTGGCCTCGGCCTGGGCCACTGACACCCCGAATTCCCCGCTGAACCACAGTGTTCAACGACGACGTTCAACCACGACGCCGAACCACGACCTGGAGGACCCGTTGCCCGGACTGCTCGAAGGCAAGCGGCTGCTGATCACCGGCATCATCACCGACGCGTCGCTGGCTTTCCACGCCGCCCGCTTCGCCCAGGAGGAGGGCGCCGAACTGGTGCTGACCGGCTTCGGCCGGATGTCGCTGGTCGAGCGGATCGCCAAGCGCCTGCCCAAGGAAGCTCCGGTGCTGGAGCTGGACGTGACCAACCAGGAGCACCTGGACTCGCTGGCCGAGCGCGTCGGCGCACACGTCGACGGTCTCGACGGCGTCCTGCACTCGATCGGCTTCGCCCCGCCGTCCTGCCTGGGCGCCCCGTTCCTGGACGCCCCGGCCGACGACGTGAAGGTCGCCGTGGACGTGTCGGCGTTCTCCTTCAAGTCGCTCGCCGTGGCGACGCTGCCGCTGCTTTCGCGGGGCGCTTCGATCGTGGGCATGGACTTCGACGCGCGCGTGGCGTGGCCCGCCTACAACTGGATGGGCGTCGCGAAGGCCGCGCTGGAGTCGGTGAACCGTTACCTGGCCAAGGAACTCGGCCCGCAGGGCATCCGGGTGAACCTGGTCAGCGCGGGCCCGATGAAGACCATGGCGGCCCGGTCGATCCCCGGCTTCGACGAGCTGGAGGAGGGCTGGAACGACCGTGCTCCGCTGGGCTGGGACAGCTCCGACCCGACGGCGACCGCGAAGTCGGTGTGCGCGCTGCTGTCGGACTGGCTGCCCGCCACCACCGGCTCGATGATCATGGTCGACGGCGGGGTGCACGCGCTCGGCATCTGAGCCCGGACAAGCGACCACGACGGTCCCCGCGGGAAGTTCCGCGGGGATCGTCGTCGTTCGCACGGAACGCATTCCGGCCGAAGGCGCACCGGACAAGCCGGGCCGCCGCGGCGTGGGCCGGGCCACCACGGCAAGATGTCGGGGTGGGTTACGATGCGTTGCTGTGGCTTTCGTTCGGTGGTCCGGAAGGGCCCGACGAGGTGATGCCGTTCCTGGAGAACGTCACCCGGGGCCGGGGGGTGCCGCGGGAACGCCTGCTCGAAGTCGCCGAGCATTACCAGCACTTCGGCGGGGTCTCGCCGATCAACCGGCTCAACCGGGCCGCGATCGCGGCGGTGGAGAAGCAGCTCGCCGCGGAGGGTCTCGACCTGCCGGTGCACTTCGGCAACCGCAACTGGCAGCCGATGGTGGAGGACACCGTCGCCCGGATGAAGGCCGAAGGCGTGCGTCGCGCGCTGGTGTTCCCCACGAGCGCGTACGGCGGCTACTCGGCGTGCCGGCAGTACGACGAGGACATCGAGCGCGCCCGCACCGCGGTCGGCGACGCGCCGGATCTGGTGAAGCTGCGGCAGTTCTACGACCACCCACTGTTCGTGGCGGCGGTCGCCGACGCGGTTCGCGCGGCGCACGCCGAACTGGGCGACCGGCCGGGTATCCGCACAGTGTTCACCGCGCACTCCATCCCGGAGAGCGCGGACCGCGCCTCAGGCCTGCCTGCGGAAGGCGGGCGCCGGTACTCCCGGCAGATCGCCGAGGCCGCGCGCCTGGTGGCCGCCGAGGCGGGGATCGCGGAGTACGACGTGGTGTGGCAGTCCCGCTCGGGACCGCCGCAGATTCCGTGGCTGGAACCGGACATTGTGGACCACCTGGACGCGCTGCACTCCCAGGGCGTCAAAGCCGTGGTGGTGAGCCCGATCGGCTTCGTCTCCGATCATCTGGAAGTGATCTGGGATCTGGACAACGAAGCCGCCGAACGGGCCGCCGGGCACGGGATGGCCTTCGCGCGAGCGTCCACTCCGGACACTGACCCGCGCTTCGCCGAACTCGTGGTGGAGCTGATCCGCGAACACCTGACGGACGCTCCCGTGCGCAAGCTGTCGGATTTCCCGGCCGCCGGCTGCACGCTCAACGGCGCTCCGTGCGCTGTGGGCTGCTGCGAGCCCGCGAAGCGGCCGGGCCGCTGACCCACCCGGGTCAGGGGTGGCGGTCGCCCTGATCGGAGAAGACGCGTACGGCCTCGTTCACCGAAGCCGTACGCGCGGTGCGGACCGCGTCCACGAGCGGGCGCAGAGCTTCCGCGCGACGGCTCGCGGCGGAGGCGGACAACGCGCCGCCCGGGTCGTCGCTGCGCGCGATCGCGAGAATCGCGGAGATCTCCTCCGCACGCTGCAGCACGCGCAGGGCACGGGCGGGCATCCCCGCCGGCCATTCGATCTGCGGGCGGGCACGCAGGTGCGCGGACAGCTCAGCTCGCACGCCGGGACGGTCCCTGGCCACATCGAGCGCCTGCAGCGCGCCGGCGCTCGCGCGGATCGCGTCCGTGAGGCCGTGTTCGGCGTCCGCCAGCGACTGGTACTCCAGCGGCGTCGGCGTGCCGAGCGAGTAGACCGTCCACCGCATCAGACCCTCGGCGATCGGCTCGGGGACCAGGCCGAAACCGAGCGCGGTGAGCACCACGGCCTCCCCACAGCGCACCGCCGCCTCGGCGAGCGGGCCGGCCCCGCCGAGGCCGCGGACGTCCCCGGCGACCGGGAGCACGAGCTGGGCGCTGGTCGCCCCCTGCGCGCGCAGCGCGAGCAGCAGCTGCACCGGGGTGGCGGCACGGTGGAAGGCGAGCGGGAGATCGAACGCGTCGGCCGCGGCGGGATCGGCCGCGACCACGTCGTGGGCCTCGGCCCAGTCCTGAAGGGCATCGAGCACGTCGTCGGAGGCAGCGGTCCCGTTCAGCCACGCGGAGGACCAGACGGCGAGAGTCGCACTGGGTCGGCACACGACGACCTAGTTTAGAGACTGTCTCGAAAGTGGCTTGCGTGGCGGTGCGGGTAGTGGAACCTCGGACGTCCTCTCACTCCGGGATCTCCTCCTCATGAATGCCGATTCACCACCTCGGAGCTGTCCTCGCGAGAGGACGCCTGAGAATTCGACAGCAGAGTGCCGGTTGACGGCCCACAGCAAGCGGCTCCGCCGCTTACGAAACAGAACCTAGGCCCCGCGCGGCGAAGCCACCGCGCCGAGGGTGGCAGCCGCGCACGCTGGAGTCGCTCCACGTCGACGGACGCGGGAACGCGCAGTAGCGTCGATGAGGTGAACGCAGTTCCCGAGGCACTTCCCCGTACCGCGGGCGAGCTTCGCGCCGCCGGGTACACCCCGCGCCCGATCGCCCGTGAGATCCACGACAACCTGCTCGCCGCCCTCCGCGAGGGCCGCGAGGCCTGGCCCGGCATCGTCGGGTTCTCCCGCACCGTGCTGCCGCAGCTGGAACGCGCGCTGCTGGCCGGTCACGACGTCGTCCTGCTCGGGGAGCGCGGGCAGGGCAAGACCCGCCTGCTGCGCACCCTGGCCGGGCTGCTCGACGAATGGACCCCGGTCATCGAGGGCGCCGAGCTGGGCGAGCACCCGCTCCAGCCGATCACCCCGGCGTCGATCCGCCGTGCCGCCGAGCTGGGCGACGACCTGCCCGTCGCCTGGCGGCACCGCAGCGAGCGCTACACCGAGAAGCTGGCCACCCCGGACACCAGCGTCGGCGACCTGATCGGCGACGTCGACCCCGTGAAGGTGGCCGAGGGCCGCAGCCTCGGCGATCCGGAGACGATCCACTTCGGGCTCGTGCCGCGGGCGCATCGTGGCATCGTGGCGCTCAACGAGCTGCCCGACCTCGCCGAGCGGATCCAGGTCGCGCTGCTGAACGTGATGGAGGAGCGCGACATCCAGGTCCGCGGCTACACTCTGCGGCTCCCGCTGGACGTGCTGCTGGTGGCCACCGCGAACCCGGAGGACTACACCAACCGCGGCCGGATCATCACCCCGCTCAAGGACCGGTTCGGCGCGGAGATCCGCACGCACTACCCCCTCGACGTGGCCGCCGAGGTCGCCGTCGTGCGCCAGGAGGCGGAGCTGGTCGCCGAGGTCGGCGAGCCGCTGCTGGAGGTGCTCGCCCGGTTCGTGCGGAACCTGCGCGAGTCGACGGTGATCGACCAGCGGTCCGGCGTGTCCGCCCGGTTCGCCGTCGCGGCGGCGGAAACCGTTGCCGCCGCGGCATTGCGGCGGTCCGCGCTGACCGGGGAGCGGCCGGCGGTGGCCCGCCCGGTGGACCTCGACGCGGTGCCCGCCGTGCTGCGCGGCAAGGTCGAGTTCGAACCGGGGGAGGAGGGCCGCGAGGTCGAGCACCTGGTGCATCTGCTGCGCCGCGCCGTCGCGGAAACCGCCCGCGAACGCTTCGCCGGGCTCGATCTGCGCCCGTTGTCCGACGCGGTGGCCGACGGGCACCTGGTTGCCACCGGGGAGCGTGTGCCGGGCAGTGAGGTGCTTGCCGCGCTGCCGGAGCTGCCGGTGCTGCACGAGGTCGCCCAGCGTGCCGGGGTGTCCGCGGACGAGCCCGCCGGCCGGATCGCCGCGGCGGTCGAGCTGGCACTGGAGTCGCTGTTCCTCGCGCGCAGGCTGGCGAAGGACACCGACGACACCACCACGGTGTACGGCGAATAATGCCGCCGCCGACGTACTTTTTCCCGCGGAGGCGGCATTGACACAGCTGCCGGAAGGTTATTCCTACGGCCCGTGGCACGACGGGCCGGATCCGCTGGCGCCTCCGGCGGATCTGCGGGAAGCGCTCGACGAGATCGGCCGCGACGTGCTGGAAGGCGCGTCCCCGCGGTCGGCGCTGGAGGAGCTGCTGCGTCGCGGCACCGGGCAGACGGCCGGTCTGGACGAGCTGACCCGGCGGCTGTGGCAGCGCCGTTCGGAGATCCGCCGCCGCCACCGGCTGGACGGCACTCTGGAAGAAGTGCAGCGGCTGCTGCGCGAAGCGGTGGAGGCCGAGCGCCGGGAGCTGTTCCCGGACCCGGACGACGAGGCCCGCTTCCGGGAGGCACAGCTGGACGCGCTCCCACCGGGCACGGCGGCCGCGGTACGGGAGCTGACCGAGTACGACTGGCGTTCGGACGAGGCCCGCGGCAAGTACGCGCAGATCCGTGACCTGCTCGGCCGCGAGATGCTCGACGCGCGGTTCGAGGGCATGAAACAGGCGATGGAGAACGCCGGCCCGCAGGACGTCGAGCGGATCAACCAGATGCTCGGCGATCTCAACGCGTTGCTGGCCGCACATGCCGAGGGCGCTGCCGACATCGGCGAACGCTTCGCCGAGTTCATGCGTCAGCACGGCGAGTTCTTCCCGGAGCACCCGCAGAACGTCGACGAGCTGATCGACGTGCTGGCCGCCCGATCGGCCGCCGCGCAACGGATGCTGAACTCGATGTCCGAGGAGCAGCGGGCGGAGCTGGCCGAGCTGGCGCAGCAGGCGTTCGGCGATCCCCGGCTCGCACCGCAGCTGTCCGCTTTGGACGCCCAGCTGCGGGCGCTGCGGCCGGGGGAGGATTGGACCTCCTCGGAGCGGTTCCGCGGCCAGGACCCGCTCGGGCTCGGCGAAGGCGCGCAGGCGATGTCCGATCTGGCCGAGCTGGATGCGCTGGCCGAGCAGCTGGGCCAGTCCTACCCCGGCGCCCGGCTGGAGGACATCGACCTCGAAGCGCTGGAGGCACAGCTGGGCCTGGAGGCCGGGGTGGACGCCCGGCGGCTGGCCGAGCTGGAGCGCGAACTGCGCCGGCAGGGCCTGTTCGAACGGGCAGCGGACGGCACGCTTCGCCTGTCGCCCAAGGCTTTGCGCCGGTTGGGGGAGACCGCGCTGGCCGACGTGGTCAGCGCGCTGCGCGGCAAGACCGGCGACCGGGAGACCGAGTCGGCCGGGGCGGCGGGGGAGCCGACCGGCGCGAGCCGGGAGTGGCGGTTCGGGGACATGCAGCCCTGGGACGTGCCGCGCACGGTGCGCAACGCGGTGCTGCGGTCGGCCGCGACGGGCTCGCGCGCGGTACGGCTGGACGTCGAGGATGTCGAGGTGGTGGAGACCGAGCACCGCTCGCGCGCGGCCGTCGCGCTGCTCGTGGACACCTCGTGGTCGATGGTCCAGGAAGGCCGCTGGCTGCCGATGAAACGCACCGCGCTGGCGTTGCACCAGCTGATCAGCACCCGGTTCCGCAGCGACGCGCTGCAGCTGATCACGTTCGGCCGGTACGCGACGCCGGTCGAGCTGCCCGAGCTGGCCGGCCTCGAAGGCACCTGGGAGCAGGGCACGAACGCGCACCACGCGCTGCTGCTGGCCGGGCGGCACCTGCGGCGGCACCCGGACGCGCAGCCGGTGGTGCTGATGGTCACCGACGGCGAGCCGACCGCCCACCTGGAACCCGACGGCGCGGCCGAGTTCGCCTATCCGCCGGAGCCCCGCACCCTCCACAAGACACTGTCCGAAGTGGACCGGCTGGCGAAGCTGGGCGCGGCGATCACGGTGTTCCGGCTGGGCGATGACCCCCGGCTGGCGGCCTTCGTGGACCTGATCGCGCGCCGCTCCGGAGGCCGCGTCGTCGCCCCGGACCTGGACGGGCTCGGTGCGGCCGTGGTCGGGGACTATCTGCGTACCCGACGGCGCTGAATGGTGTGGAGGTCTGTGAAGGGCCCCTTCACGGACCTGAAACCGGTCCGGGGCACGCCACGAGGTGGTCGCATACACCTCCGCATCGCCCGCTGCCGGGTCCCCGACCAACTTTGCCGGAACCCTGCGGGCCGGTGACGGCCACAAGAACGGGGGAAGCGATGGACTACCGGGTGGGCGAGGTCGCGGCGTTCGCCGGGATCACCGTGCGCACAGTGCACCACTACGACGAGATCGGGTTGCTGTCGCCGAGCGGGCGGAGCGCCGCCGGCTACCGTCGTTACCGCGACGCCGATCTCGACCGGTTGCAGCGTGTCCTGCTCTACCGGGAGCTCGGCCTCCCCCTTGAGACGATCGCGACTCTGCTTTCCGCACCGGAGGCCGAAGCTGACGCCCACCTGAGGTGGCAGCGGGAGCTGCTGGTGGCGAAAGCGGACCGGGTCACCCGCATGGTCGCGGCCGTCGATCGCGTACCGGAGGCGAGAGCCATGGGCAGCGCATTGACGCCCGAGGAGAAGTTCGAGGTGTTCGGCGGGTTCCGTGAGCCCGAGGGGTACCCGGAGGAGGCCGCGCAGCGCTGGGGCGACACCCCCGGAATGGCAGCGCGCCACGCTGCCCGCGGACAAGGCCGAATGGGCGGAAGCCGAGCGGCAACGCAAGGGTGTCGGCAAAGTCGGTGTGAGGGGCCCTGCGCAGACGGCGGAGGTCCGTGAAGGTCTGTGAAGGGCCCCTTCACAGACCCGAAGCCGGTCCGGCGCACACCACGAGGTGGTCTGGCGTCTCGAACACCTCCGCATCGCCCGCCGCGCAATAGATCGAGAGGGCAGGCGCCGTCGATGGATGACGCGGCAGCCACGGCTCTCTCTGCTGATCACGGTCCTCGATAACTTTGCCGGGACCCTGGCGGCAGCGCAAAGACTGGGTGACGAGGCTCGTCGACGCAGGAGTTTCGGCCGACGGCGCCGAAGCGGCCGCGCTCGCCGAGGAGCACCGTGCGATGCTCGCCGCGGTGATGGGGGAGTGCGGCTACGAGATGCAGCAGTGGATCGCGGAGCTGTACGTGCGCGAGCCGGCCCAACTGGCCCTTCCTGGTCCGTGAGGAGGAGCAGCAGTCCGCCATCGGGGCGTACGTGCGCGACGCCGTTCGGGCCAACGCCCTGCGCCACTGATTCTCGCCCGGTGGGAGCCTGCGGTCGGGCTCCCACCGGGTGAGAAAGCGGACGGACGTCACGCTTACAGTCGGAGGTATGCAGACTTGGTCATCTGTCGCCGTGCCGCGGCTGCCCGGCACGCCCCGCCCCCTCCGGCTCCACGACACCGCGACCGGGCAGGTGCGCCCGACCGCGCCGGGCCGGACCGCCCGGATGTACGTCTGCGGGATCACCCCCTACGACGCCACGCACCTCGGCCACGCTGCCACGTACCTGGCCTTCGACCTGGTCAACCGGGTGTGGCGGGACAACGGCCACGAGGTGCACTACGTGCAGAACGTGACCGACGTGGACGAGCCACTGCTGGAGCGCGCGGAGCGGGACTCCGGCGACTGGATCGTGCTCGGCATGCGCGAGACCGCGCTGTTCCGTGAGGACATGGAAGCCCTGCGGGTGGTGCCGCCCCGGCAGTTCGTCGGCGCGGTCGAGGCGATCCCGGAGATCATCGAGGTGATCGCGAAACTGCTGGCCGACGGCAGCGCCTACCGCGCGGACGACGCGGAGTATCCGGACGTCTACTTCGCGCACAACGCGACCGGCCGGTTCGGCTACGAATCCGGCTACGACGCGGAGACCATGGCGAAGTTCTTCGCCGAGCGCGGCGGCGACCCGGATCGCCCCGGCAAGCGGCACCCGCTGGACGCGCTGCTGTGGCGGATGGCCCGCGACGGTGAGCCGTCCTGGGAGTCCGAGCTGGGCGCGGGGCGGCCGGGCTGGCACATCGAATGCAGCGCGATCGCGGCCAACCGCCTCGGGTCCGGTTTCGACCTGCAGGGCGGCGGCTCGGACCTGATCTTCCCGCACCACGAGTACAGCGCGGCGCACGCCGAGGCGGTGTCAGGGGAGCACCCGTTCGCGCGGCACTACGTGCACGCCGGGATGATCGGCCTGGACGGCGAGAAGATGTCGAAGTCCCGCGGGAACCTGGTGTTCGTCTCCCGCCTTCGTGCGGACGGCGTCGACCCCGCGGCGATCCGGCTGGCGCTGTTCTCCGGGCACTACCGCGAAGACCGGCCGTGGACCGACGCGCTGCTGACCGAGGCGCAGGAGCGGCTGGCCCGCTGGCGAGAGGCGGCCGCGCTGCCCGACGGACCGGACGCGGCCGACACCGTGGTACGGCTGCGCGACCACCTCTCCGACGACCTCGACACCCCAAAGGCACTCGCGGCCGTGGACGCCTGGGTGAGCGCCGCACTGCACCGCTCCGGCACCGACGCGGCCGCGCCGGGCCAGATCCGCGACGCAGTGGACGCCCTCCTCGGTATCGCTCTCTGACCAATCAGCGAGGTCCGTGAAGGGGCCCTTCACGGACTCAGAGTCCGTGAAGGGCCCCTTCACAGCCTTCAGCTCGTTCCCTCGTGCAGCTCGGCGACGGCCCGGCCCGCGGCCGCCTCGCCGCCGGTGAGGAACGCGACCAGCGCGGTCAGCTGCCTGCGGTCGAACTTCGCCAGTTGCGCGCCGAGCTGGTGGGCGAGCGGGGCGTAGAGGTCGGTCAGCTCGGCCATCCGGTCCGGCCGGGCCCGCACGCGCAGCCGCCGCCGATCGGCGGGATCGGGTACCCGTTCCACGAGCCGGGCCCGCTCCATCCGGTCGAGCAGCCGGGTGAACGCGCCGGTGGTCAGCCCGAGCAGCCGCGCGAGTTCGGTGGGCGAGTCGGTGACGCCGCTGTGCACCAGTTGCAGGCAGTGCAGTTCGGCCGGGGTGACCCCGAGCCGATCCGCGACGGTGGTGTGGAACCGGACGGTCGCGCTGATGAACCGCGGCAGGGCCAGCGTGGCGGCGGTGGCGAGTTCTCGCTGGTCGGGCACGGAATGGTTCCTCGGTGGCGAAGTGGCTGACGGACTCAGTCACTGCCTGGTGCAGTGACTGAGCGTGAGCATAGCTGACCGGGACGGGCGACGGGCGGGTGGGCGCCTCTCGTCATGCCCCGTCGTGCGTCCGGGGTGCGTCGCCCGTCCCGGGGTCGCTCGGGGGCGGGTTCCGGCGTTCCCCGGCCCGGAAAGTCGTTACGGTGGGAGCGTGCCGTCTCTCTTCGCCACTTCCGATCTGCACGTGACCCACGAGGGCAACGGCCCGCTCGTCGATCGGGTGGTGCCCGACGGACCGGACGACTGGCTGCTGGTCGCCGGGGACGTGGCAGAAAGTGCTTCAGCCATCAAAGAAACCCTCGCGACGCTCCGGGAGCGCTTCGCGAAGGTGGTCTGGGTCCCGGGCAACCACGAGCTGTGGACCACGCCGAAGGACGAATGTCAGCTGCGCGGCCAGGCCCGGTACGAGTTCCTGGTCGAGCAGTGCCGTGCGGTGGGCGTGCACACCCCGGAGGACGAGTTCCCGGTGTGGCCGCACGGCCCGCAGCCGCTCACCATCGCGCCGCTGTTCGTGTTCTACGACTACAGCTGGCGGACCCCGGCGGCCGCGGGCGAGAGCCGCGAAGTGGCGCTGGCGCAGGCGCGGGAGGCCGGTGTGGTGTGCACCGACGAGTACTTCCTGCACCCCGATCCGTACCCGTCCCGGCAGGCCTGGTGCGAAGCCCGGCTGAAGGTCAGCCGCGACCGCCTCGACGCCATCCCGGCGGATCACCGCACCATCCTGATGTCGCACTGGCCGCTGCACCGGCACCCGACCGAGCCGCTGTACTACCCGGAGTTCGCACTCTGGTGCGGTACCACCGAGACCGAGGACTGGCACCTGCGGTACCGCGCCGAGCTGGCCGTCTACGGGCACCTGCACATCCCGCGCACCACCTCGGCCGACGGCGTGCGCTTCGAGGAGGTCTCGCTCGGCTACCCGCGGGAGTGGAGCCGCCGGGCGCGCGGCGCGGTGCCGGTGCGGAAACTGCTCACCGCATAAGCGGATTTCCCGCCGCGCGGCCGGTCGTGCTCAGCGGCGGCGGGCTGCGCATGTTCGCCTCTTCCCCGGTCCGGCGAGTCCCTCCGACCGCCGCGGCGCGGGAAGGTGGCGCACCCGGAATGCCGTAACCGCACCCGAGGCAGATCTGGGTGCTGCCGGTTCCGAGTCAGCCTGGTCACCGCGTGTTCACCCGTACCGCTGAAACACCGACGCGGTGGCCGGCTGTGCTCAGCGCAGGCCGAAGCCGCCGCTGTCCGGACCCGGGCCCGGCCGCCGCCGGCGCAGGTAGCGCTCGAACTCCGCGGCGATCTTGTCCCCGGAGACCTCCTCCATGGTGAAGTCGGTCTCCGCGTCGCCGCGCTCCTCCAGGCCGCGCACGTACTCGCTGATCTCCTCGTCCTCGTCGGCCATCTCGCTGACGGTCTGCTGCCACTCCTCGGACTGCTCGGGCAGCGAGCCGAGCGGGATCTCCACGTCGAGCACATCCTCCAGCTTGTGCAGCAGCGCCAGCGTGGCCTTCGGCGAGGGCGGGTGCGAGACGTAGTGCGGCACGGCCGCCCAGATCGACACCGCCGGCACCCCGGCCTGCACGCAGTAGTCCTGCAGCACGCCGACGATGCCGGTCGGCCCCTGGTAGTTGTTCAGCTCCAGGTGGAACCGGCTCGCGGTGTCCTTGTCGTAGGCCGTCCCGGTGACCGGGACCGGCCGGGTGTGCGCGGTGTCCGCGAGCAGCGCGCCGAGCGCGACGACGAGCTCCACGTCCAGCTGCACCACGTGCTCCACCAGTTCGGCGCAGAACGCGCGCCAGCGCATGTTCGGCTCCGGGCCCTGCACCAGCACCAGATCGCGGTCCAGCCCCTCCGGGCGGCACACCGACAGCCGCGTGGTGGGCCAGTCCACCCGGCGGCTCACCCCGTCCACCAGCCGGACCGACGGGCGGCTCACCTGGAAGTCGTAGTAGTCGTCCGGCTCCACCTCGGCCAGCGGTGTGGCGTCCCAGGTGAGCTGGAGGTGCTCGAGCGCACGGCTGGCGGCGTCACCGGCGTCGTTCCAGCCTTCGAAAGCCAGAATCATGATCGGACGGTTCGATTCCGGGTGGTCGCGGTCCGGGGTACCGGGCCGCGGGGTCTGCTCGACTGGGTCACTCACCGGACCAGCCTACGACCTTCGGCCCGTCCGCTGCGCAGCGTGCCCGGCCGGGCGCGTCACGCACGCGGGGCGGGCTCGGGTGTGGCGCCGCTCACCCGGGCCTCCGTGGAATCCTGGGCCTGGAGAGCCGTCCCCGGGATGAAGGAGAAACCGTGACTGCACCGTCCTCGCCGGACGGACCCGCCGCCGTGTTCTGGGACATGGACGGCACCCTCGTCGATTCCGAGAAGCTCTGGGACGTCGCGCTGTACGAATGCGCGGAGATGCTCGGCGGGACGCTGTCCGAACGGACCCGGCTGACGCTGGTCGGCTCGAACATGGACGCCACGTCCGCGGTGCTGCTGGAGGTCGCCGGGCGGCCGGTCACCGCGGAGGCGGTCGCGGAGACGGGGGAGTGGATCCGCCGCCGGACGGCGCGGCTGTTCGACGGGGCGCTGCCGTGGCGGCCGGGTGCTCGTGAGGCGCTCGGCGCGGTGCGCGCGGCGGGGCTGCCCTCGGCGCTGGTCACCTCGACCGAGCGGGTGCTGACCGAGCTGGCGCTCAACTCCATCGGCCGCGAGTTCTTCGACGTGACGGTCTGCGGCGACGAGGTCGGCGGGGAGAACAAGCCGCTGCCCCGCCCCTACCTGCAGGCCGCCGAGCTGCTCGGGGTGGCGCCGGAACGCAGTGTCGCGGTGGAGGATTCGCCGCCGGGCGCGGAGTCGGCCGAACGGGCCGGCTGCGCGGTGCTGGTCGTGCCGAACGACGTCGAGGTCCCCGGCGGCCCGCGGCGGGTGTTCCGCAGCTCGCTGGTGGGTGTGGACGGGCCGGCGCTGGCCGCGTTGCTGGCGCAGGTGTGAGCCCGGCCGCTTCCGGTCACCCGGGGCCGGGCGGGTGCGGGCGGGGTGGAAGGATCGCTGTCCGTGAAGACCTTCGATGAGCTGTTCGCCGAGCTTGCCGAGCGCGCGCGTACCCGTCCCGACGGGTCCGGCACCGTCGTCGCCCTCGACGACGGGGTGCACGCCCAGGGCAAGAAGGTGCTCGAAGAGGCGGGCGAGGTGTGGATCGCCGCCGAGCACGAGTCCGACGAGCGGCTCGCCGAGGAGATCTCGCAACTGCTGTACCGGGTCCAGGTGCTCATGCTCGGCCGGGGGATCTCGACCGAGGACGTGTACCGCTACCTCTGACGCGCATCCGAACCGGAGATCGAGGAGAGCGAAATGCTGCGTGTTGCCGTGCCGAACAAGGGAGCCCTCGCCGTCGCCGCGGCGGAGATGCTCGCCGAGGCGGGCTACCGCAAGCGACATGACGGCAAGGACCTGAACGTCCTCGACCCGGTCAACGACGTCGAGTTCTTCTTCCTGCGCCCCAAGGACATCGCGATCTACGTCGGCTCCGGGGAGCTGGACCTCGGGATCACCGGCCGCGATCTGGCGCTGGACTCCGGTGCCCCGGTGGAGGAGGTGCTGGCGCTGGGGTTCGGCGGGTCCACCTTCCGCTACGCGGCACCGGCGGGCCGGGACTGGAAGCCGGCCGATCTGCACGGCAAGCGCCTCGCCACCTCGTATCCGCGGCTGGTCCGCGAGGACCTGGCCCGCCAGGGCGTCGAGGCCGAGGTGATCCGGCTGGACGGGGCGGTGGAAATCTCGATCCAGCTCGGCGTCGCGGACGCGATCGCGGACGTGGTGGAGTCGGGGCGTTCGCTGCGCCAGCACAACCTGGTCGCTTTCGGGGACCCGATCTGCGTGTCCGAGGCGGTCCTGCTCCAGCGTGCGGGCGGCGAACCGGCGAAGGCGAAGGCCCAGCTGGCCGCCCGGCTGCGCGGGGTGGTGTTCGCGCAGCAGTACCTGATGCTGGACTACGACTGCCCGCGCGACCTGCTGGAGCGCGCGATCGCGATCACGCCGGGGCTGGAATCGCCCACGGTCGCGCCGCTGGCCGACGAGAAGTGGGTCGCGGTGCGGGCGATGGTGTCCCGCAAGAACGTCAACCGGATCATGGACGAACTGGCCGAATGCGGCGCCAAGGCGGTCCTGGCCTCGGACATCCGCTCCTGCCGGCTGTGAGGTCGATCCACTGTGGATGGTGAGCCCGGGTGGTTCACCATCCACAGTGGACGGTGCGGTTACCGCCGCGATCCGGACTTTCCGGTCGAGTGCGTTTCAGTCAGGCAAGATCGCTTTGGGGATGTCGTCGGGATGGCATGCCGGAGGTCCTGGGTAGCTGCCAGGGGCAAGGCCACCACGACCGGCGAGTGACTCGAAGCGGTTCCGGGGTCGCGTCGATGATCGAGGGTATGGTGCGACGCTGCACCGATGCGGAGATCGAGGCAGACCACACTGACACCGCACGGCGCCGGCGTGGTCGGGTTCGCGTTCACCGAGCTGGTGGGGTTCCGGCTGCTGCCGCGGTTGAAGAACATCGGCGCGATCAGGCTCTCCAGCCCGGAGCCGAGCACCACGACCCCGCGCCGAACCCGGACCGGGGCTGTGGGATCACCGAGTGTGCAATGGGACCTGGTGGGCAGCCTGGAGCCGATTGGTGGCGAAGACGTTTACCGCGCCCGCGCCGTGCCCGCCGGGGGTATCGTCCCAGCCTCGGATCTGCTGGGCCGCGGCCCGGATCGCGGGGTGGCCAGGCGCCTGGGCAATCTGAAAATGCGATTCTTTCGGAACCCGCTCGTCGCCGCCCCAGGACACAGCCTTGCCGAGTTCGGCGAGAATGTCCCGGATCACGGCCTGTTCCCCGGGGTAGAAGCCCAGGGTGTCGGCAAAGTCGGTGTGGAAGTCCGTGAAGGGGCCCTTCACGGACTCAGAGTCTGTGAAGGGCCCCTTCACAGACCCGAAACCGGTCTGGCGCACGCCACGAGGTGGTCGCACACACCTCAGCATCGCCCGCTGCCGGGTCCCCGACCAACTTTGCCGGAACCCTGGGGTAGAAGCCGCCGTGCGCGCCGAGGGGATAGCAGATGGAGCGAATGGTGATCGCGGTTCCGGATAGGCAGTTCGATTCGAACGGCTGCGTGACCGGCCGGCCGGGTGTGAAACCGACGACGCCGCCGTCGCGCAGGGTGTCGATCTCGTAGTGGAAACGGCGCGCGACGTGCAACAAAATCGTCGCCGCGTCCCCGTCCACCAGGCGGACTGCCTGGTTGCTGCCCTCGATGCGGAACGCGGTTGCCTTGGCCAGAATCGGCCAGCCGTTGCCGGAGGTCGAACCGGTCCAGGCGCTCGCACCCGTAGGCGCCGCGGCCGCGGTGGTGGCGGTGAATCCGGTGAGGGCGATAGTGCCGACGGTCGCCGCAGTCGAGCCGAGAAACAGCCGGCGACTGAGGGCCGAGCAGGCCGGAACAGTCATCGGGAATTCCTTATCAAGCGGACGGTGGCCGCGGCAGCTCCGATGAGGCACGCCACCGTGACGACAGCGAAGATCACGAGCGCTGGATTGATCCAGCCAGGCACCACGTCGTAGTCGGCGTTGCACCACTCGTGCATCGGGAAAAACTGGCCGGATTCCTGCGAATGCTGGTTCAGGTACTCCCGGTCGTATTGCTGGTGTACGGCTTCGCGCTTCTCCTGGCTGTCCAGACCGACCGCCGCGAAGCCGACGAAAGCGGTGAACACGAACGCGACCGCAGCGAGCAGAGCCAGCCCAAGCCAGCCTCGTACACGGAGTCGGGCCATCAGCGGGCCGCTCGCTGCTGGGCCTGGCGCAGGTAGGCGTCGTGGTTGGCCTTGTACTGCCGGGCCATCCGTGCCTCACCACCGATCAGCCCCTTCCACCTCAAGTCGTTGTACGACACCTCTCGGATGTACTCCATGACGAGCTGACTCGGGTTGCCCTTGCCGTAGGAGCGGGCGCAGTCGTAGAGCCGCTGCACGTAGCCGAGGAACGTGTCCGCGGGGCCGGTTGGGTCGTTCACACTGCCCTGACCAGGGTCGCCGCCGTCGTCGCGGGCCACATCACGGTCCAGGTCGAACTTGTCCGAGCCGTTCGTGACGGTGAATTCCTTGATCTGGTTGTACGACCAATTCGCGGGTAGCGGGAAACCGAGGTTTCCGGAGAAGCCCCAGGACATTCCGGAGACGAACGAGTGCCGCGCGTAGGTCTTGTTCGTGACGTTGATGCACACGTTGCGCGAGCCGTACACCCCGTGCACGTACTTCTTGCCGTTGCTGGCCAGCCCAGCCTGCACGCCCTGGAAGTAAGGCACGATGGCCGAGTCGATCTGCTCCTGGGTAGCGTCGTAGTCCACCGCGAAGTAGATCACCGTGCCGCGATTGAAGCCGTAGCCGACGGCCAGCCGGTGCGCGTTGAGGGCGTGCTGATAGCCGTGGGAGTAGGTGAAGTCGGAGAGTTGACGGGCGTTGTCTTGATAGATCGGGAATACCCGCAGACCGGCACCGAAGATCGTCTTCAGCTCGCCCGGCTTGATCTCCTTGTCCAGGGTTGAGCGCGGCGGGTCGTACAGGTAGCGGCCCGCCACCCGGTATCCGTTGGACTTGAGCCACTGGGCCCGGGAGGCGGTGATCTCGAACCGGGTGTCGCAGCCCTGTGCGGGCCGGTCGGCGTCCCCCATCGAAACCAGCAGTTGCGCCCAGATCGAGTAGTCGCCCTGGCCGTTCACGGTGAGTTGGGAGAAGCCCTGGAACGCATGGACGTATTCGCCCAGCGCGCCGTCGAAGGTCGATTTCCGCGTGGTGCGTACGTTTCCGAGCGGTACCGGTTCGTTGAACACACAGGCCGCCGAGAATAGTTCCACGAAAATACCGGTACTGCCCGGACCGACCGAGTGGCTCTTCAGTCCGGACTGGGTGCCGGGACCGAAGTTGCCGTTGGGCTGGCTGCTGCCGAGTTCGTACTGCAGTCCGATCACCAGCGACTTCTGTACGTCGCGAGAGTAGTTCCCGGCGCAGGGGCCGAGAGTGTCGGCGTCGCGCTGTCAGTATCGCCCGTTGAGCCACTGCTGGATGCCGCGGACCTTGTCCGTTCCGCCGCCAACAGTTACGTAGGCGTCCATGTTGAGCACGCATCGGAAGATCTGTGGCGTGACCTGTCCGCCCGCAGTGCCGATACCGCCATCGGGAAGCCCCATGTCGACACGCATTTCTTGACTGCCTGGGTGGTCACCGCGCTGTATTCGCCGTAACCGTTGGCTCCGTTGTAGCCCTTGCAGAACAGGCCGTGCTGAATGATGCGCACGATGTTGCTGTTGCGGTTCCAGCCGAAACCGACGACGCCCAGTTCTTTGACCTTGGCCATCGTACCCGGGCCGAAGCTCGCGACCACGGGGGAGATGCCCAGTTCGTGTTGCAGGCCCATGGTCAGCGAGTACATCGTGGACCAGCCGGTGCGCCCGTTCTCCGGGCACCGCTTAACCGGCCACCGCGCCGTAAGTGGCGTTCACCCACTGCTGAGCTTCCAGGACTCTTTGGTCCATCGTGCGTGGTCCTTCCCCCCGAATGGCGACAAACGCCCGTCGCCGCAACGAATGCGGCCGACACGGAAGAAGAGTACCGAACGCGGATCACGCCCACCGCGAGTGGAATATCACCTCGATGGTGGCCACGCCGCGCCGAAGCAAACCTGATTCCACCGGATGGTCTAGCCGTACCCGCGTCCGCAGCATTCCGAACTCACCAAGTCCGCCATCTGAATCAGACTCACCGGCTGACGGGACCTTCCGCCAAGGGCGACCGCCATCGAGAAGACCAGTTCGTATATAGCCGGGCGTTCTGTCAGGCGATCGTCTACCGGAATACCCGGCGGGGTGATCATGGCTACTGGTCGAGCTGTTCCGTAAGAGCGTTCCGGTTGTGTTCCGGGGAAGGGACGCGCGCGCGGGAACCGGCCCGCCTCGGAGCGGTCCTTCCTCTTCGATGACAACGACCGGCGGTTGATGGGCAAGCGGTGAGCACTCGCGGCTGAGGTTCGCACGTCGCCGAACCTGCCGGATTCACGGCGGTGCGCAAGGGGAAGCGGATTCGTCGCGCGGACCAGCCAGGCGTCTCACCGCCGGGCCGGGATCGACGAACGCGACATCCGCCGGCGTCAGACGAACCCGACCAACTCGTCCCGGCTGACGTCCGGACCCCACCGCAGGAGTCCTCACCGCCGCCGCTTGGGCATCAGGTCGTAGAGCTTCTTCCGGGCACCGTTGTCGTTGACGTTGCGGGCGACCGCGACCTCGGAGATGAAGTCCTCGAACACGAACTCCTCGTCCGCCGGGACCTCGGTCGGGCCGGGGTGCTGGGCAAGGTACCCGTCGAGCGTCGCGGCGATCTCGCGGAACGAGAGGGCCTGTACGGTCTCCGGGGCGTAGGTGGTCACGGGCACGCCGTGTGCCGCGGCCTCGTTCATCACCACGCCGAGCGGGACGTGCGAGAGCATCGGCACGCCGAAGGAGGCCATCTCCTGCAACGCTGCCGCCGCGTAGTGGGAGATCGGCCGGCGGTAGAGGCCGGGCACGATGCCGTACCAGGAGATCGGGCCGCGGCCAGTGGTCTGCTCCACGTACCGGACCTGGTCGGCCAGCAGCCGTAGCGCGCGGATGCTCGTCTTGTCCGGCTGGACCGGCACCAGGATGCCGTGCGAGGCGGCGAGGGCGTTGTTGGTCAGGACGTCCTGCGCCGGCGGGCAGTCGATCACCACGTGGTCGTAGTGCGCGAACTGGATCACCCTGGCCAGCTGCCAGCCGGGCACCCGGAACTGGTCGAGCCTGCGGATCAGATCGAACATCCCGGTCGAGGTCGGGATCACGTCCAGCCGCCCGCCCCGGCCGATGTTGCTGCGCGGATGCGGCACGGCCAGTTCCTCGACCGGGCCCTTCCACCGCTTGGTGAGCGCCTTGGCGAGGGTGGGACCTTCGGCCGGGACCTCGGCCATGCCGAGCATCTCGGTGGTCGCGTGCCCCTGCGGGTCGAGGTCGACCAGCAGCACGCGCCGGCCCCGTTCGGCCAGAGCCGCGGCCGCGCCCACGCTCAGCGAGGTCTTGCCCACCCCGCCCTTCTGGTTGACCACCGAGGTGATCTGCATGCCGGAGCGCTCCTTGTCGATCGTTCCGCGAAGGGTATCGGACCCGCGTGCCGGGGCGCGCTCATCCGCCCCCGGCCTGTCGCTGCCGGACCATCAACGCCTGCGCGCCGGTGCCGACCGGGCCGGAACCGTCGTGCAGGGTGCTCGTCGCGGTGCCGACGCCGTGCGGTCCGAGCAGGGTCACCGCGTCCAGCCCGATCCACTCGCCCTGGGGCACCCGGCGCAGGTGCACGGTGAGTTCGGAGTTGATGAACCACCACCGGGCGGTGTCCAGGAAATGCGAGACGCCGTTGCCCGAGTCGGCGATGGTGAACAGCCGCTGCAGGCCGCTCGGCTCCTCACCGTCCACCAAGGGGATCCGCTGCCGCGCCCACACGGCGGCCGGGCCGGGGCTGTTGACCGCGCCGCGGACTCCCCGCCATTCGATCGCTTGCAGGTAACCGCCTTCCCAGCCGAGCGGGAACTCGGTGGTCTGCCCGGCGTCGGGGGCGGGCAGCAGCGGGCCCGCGTCGGTGGCGATCGCGGTGGTGTCGGTGGTGCCGATCCGCCAGGCGGTGGCGCGGGCGACCGGCTTGCCCTGCGCGGACAGCTCGGAGACCAGCAGCTCGACCGAGCGGCCCGGCCGCTCGATCCAGGACCGCTGGGTCAGCTCGGCCACCGGTGCCGGGCCGAGGATCTCCACGGTCACCCTGGCCAGCTGAGCCGGATGGGGTGCCTCGATCCGCTCCAGCCCGCGCACCAGCAGCGCGGAGGGCGGGCCGAAGTGCTGCGCACGCGGATCCCAGGGACCGCTGGTGTGCTCGGTGGCCGCGTAGCGCTCGTCGCCGAGGGGGAGGTAGAACGCGCCGGCCATCAGTCGGCCCGGTCCAGTGCGGTCTCCTCGCCCGGATCGGGCTCGGGCCAGCCCGGGTAGTCCGGCGGGGTGCCGCCGAACTCCGGGCAGTGCGCCTGGTGATCACACCAGGCGCAGAGTTTGCTCTTGCTGGGCCGGAAATCGCCGCTCTTGCCCGCCCGCAGGATCGCCTGCCAGATCGCTTCCAGGGTGCGCTCGAACCGCACCAGCTCGGCCTCGTCCGGGGTGTAGGCCAGCGACTGCCCGTCGGTCAGGTACATCAGCTTGAGCTGACGCGGGACCACTCCGCGCAGCCGCCACAGCACCACCGCGTAGAACTTCATCTGGAACAGCGCCTTGGCCTCGCCGATCTCGCGCGGCGCGGCGCCGGTCTTGTAGTCCACGACCCGGATCTCGCCGGTGGGCGCGACATCCACCCGGTCGATGTAGCCGCGCAGCCGCACCCCTGAGCCCAGCTCGATCTCCACGTGCAGCTCGCAGGCCTCCGGCTCCAGCCGGCGCGGGTCTTCCAGATCGAAGTAGGCGTCGAGCAGCTTCTCGGCGGAGGTGAGCCATCCGGCGACGTCGGGCTCCTTGGCCGTGCCCTGCCCTTCCTCCGCGAACAGCTCCGTCCACTCCGGACTCGCCTCGGACAGCTCGGCCCAGGTGGGTTCCAGCAGCTCCTTGGCCCGCGGCGCGAGCCGCTCGGCGGCGGGCAGCGCGAAGAGGCGCTCCAGCACGGCGTGCACGAGCGTGCCGCGCACCTGCGCTCGCGTGGGTACCTCCGGCAGCCGGTCGACCGCGCGGAACCGGTAGAGCAGCGGGCATTGCTTGAAGTCGCTCGCCCGGGACGGCGACAACGCGGGCCGCCGCCGGGCCGGGGCGGCGTCCGTCCCGGTGTCCGGGGGACTGGTGACCGTGGCGGTATCGGACATGGCCAGAGCGTAGCGCCGGGTACCGACAGTTCCGCGCCACCGCCACGCACCCGGCGCGTGCCGATCCCCGCCCGCCCTCCGGGCCAAGCTCCGGCAGGGTTCCGGCAAAGTTGGTCGGGGACCCGTGCAGAGAGGGCCGTGGCTGCCGCGTGATCATCGGCGTGTGCGACCACCTCGTGGCGCGCGCCGGACCGGCTTCGAGCCATAGCCGTGAAGGGGTCCTTCACGGACTCTGAGGCCAGGGTCCCGGCAATGTTGGTCGAGGGCCCGTGATCAGCAGAGAGCCGTGGCTGCCCGACCGGTTTCGGGTCCGTGAAGGGTCCCTTCACGGACTCAGAGTCCGTGAAGGGACCCTTCACAGCCCTTCACGGACCTCCGCAGCTGCGCAGGGCCCTCCACACCGACTTTGCCGACACCCTGTGGCCAAGGGCTGTGAAGGCCACCTTCACGGCTTTCCCTCTCAGCGAACGCGGCGGACACCACTCGTCCGGGCGGACCGGGTCACCTGCTTCCCACATCGGGGCCTCTACGCTGATCGGCATGGCCGCGACCAGTCAGCACGGTGCCGGGCCCGCGCGGCAGGCCGCCGGTGGGGAGGGCGGGCTCCTGCTGTTCCGGATCGGCGGGGTGCCGGTCCTGCTCGCCCCGTCCTGGTGGGTCGGCTCGCTGGTCATCGTGGTGCTCTACGCGCCGCTTGTCGGGCGGCTGCTGCCGGACGTGTCCACACTCACCTCGTGGCTGCTGGCCGCGGCGTTCGCGGTGCTGCTCGGGTTGTCCGTGCTGGCGCACGAGCTGGGCCACTGCGTGGTCGCGCTGCGGCTCGGGATCCCGGTACGGCGGCTGCGGCTGTTTCTGCTCGGCGGGCTGTCCGAAGTGGCCCGGACTCCACGCCGTCCGGGTCAGGAAGGGCTGGTCGCCGCCGCCGGGCCGGTCGTTTCTCTGCTGCTGGGCGGATTCTGCGCGCTGCTGTTGTTCGCCGTGCCACCGGACGGGCCGGTCTGGCTGCTGGTCGCCGAATGCGCGGTGGCGAACCTCGCGGTCGGCGTGTTCAACCTGCTGCCCGGTCTGCCGCTGGACGGCGGACGGCTCGTGCGCGCCGGGGTGTGGGCGGCGACCGGCAAGCGTGCCAAGGGCACTCGCGCGGCGGTCGCCGGCGGCGCGCTCGTGGCGACCGCGCTGATCGTGTGGGCGTTGTGGGGGCTGGCCACGCAGAGCCCGGACCGCTGGCTGCGGCTGGGGGTCTGCGTGGTGACCGCGTGGTTCGTGATCCTCGGCGCACGCTCGGAGCTGGCCGCCGAGGCACGCCGGGGGTGGCCGGAAGGGTTGCGGCTGGCCGATCTGGTCCGCCCGGTGCTGCAACTGCCCGCGGAGAGCCCGGTGTCCGACGCGCTGGCCGCCTCGGCCGGGCGGGGCGTGGTGCTGGTGCGTGCGGACGGCGTCGCGGCGGGCCTGCTGGACGAGCAGGCAGCCCAGCAGCTGGCCGGTACCACTCCGCACGCTCCGGCCGAACTCGCCGCGGAACCGATCCGCGCGGAGACCGTGCTGCTGTCCTCGGAACCGGGCGAGGAGATCGCCGAGCACGTCCGGGAGACGCCCGCCTGGCAGTTCCTCGTCGTCGACGACGAAGGCCGCCCGTCCGGGGTGCTGCGCCGCGAGGATCTGCGCGCCGCGCTGATGCACGCCCGCCGCCGGGCCTGAGCGCGTACCCGGGCACCGGCCCGGCCGGACGGCCTGCAAGGATTCCCCTCCGGGCGTCCGGGACGCCCGGGCTGTCGAAGAAATGTGCGCAGTGGAGGAAGAAGTTGTCGGTCAGCGGACCGTTTCGTGCAGGTGACCGGGTTCAGCTGACGGACTCGAAAGGCCGGCACTACACCCTCACGCTGGCCGAGGGCGGGGAGTACCACACGCACCGCGGCGCACTCGCGCACGACGAACTCATCGGGCTCCCGGAAGGATCCGTGGTCACCTCCGCGGGGGGCAGCAACTATCTCGCGCTGCGCCCGCTGCTGCCGGACTACGTGCTGTCGATGCCGCGCGGCGCCCAGGTGATCTATCCGAAGGATGCCGCGCAGATCGTGATGTGGGGCGACATCTTCCCGGGCGCCCGCGTGCTGGAGGCCGGCGCCGGTTCGGGTGCGCTGACCTGCTCGCTGCTGCGGGCGGTCGGCCCCGCCGGGCACGTGTACTCCTACGAGATCCGCGACGACCACGCGGAGCACGCGGAGCGCAACGTGGAGAAGTTTTTCGGCGAGAAGCCGGACACCTGGACGCTGACCGTCGCCGATCTGGCTTCGCACGAGGGCGAGGTCGACCGGGTCGTGCTGGACATGCTCGCCCCGTGGGATCAGCTGCCGAACGTTGCCCGGCACTTGGTGCCCGGGGGAGTGCTCACGGTGTACGTGGCGACGGTGACTCAGCTGTCCCGGGTGACGGAGTCGTTGCGGGAACAGCAGTGCTGGACCGAGCCGGAGTCGTGGGAGTCGCTGGTGCGGCCGTGGCACGTGGTCGGGCTCGCGGTACGGCCCGACCACCGGATGGTCGCGCACACGGCCTTTTTGCTGACCGCGCGGAGGCTTGCCGACGGCACGGTCTCCCCGCGCGTCTCGCGCCGTCCCAGCAAGGGCAAGGGTTAGCGCCGCAGCTCGCCGGGAATGCTAGTCGGCGAGGCACCACCGGCCGTGCACCCGTCGGAGCGGGAAGGCCGTGTCCTTGTGCCCGCCCGTGGCTTCGACGCGGACCGTCACCGACGCTTCGTCGCCGGAGACCACCGGCGACGCGGCGATACTCGCGCGCATCGGCCCGGCCGCGTCCCACCGGGCTTGCAGCCCGACGAGCGCCTCCTTGCCCTGCGGGCGGCAGGTGAGCGTGGCGAATTCCGCGGTATCCGAGGCGGACATCGCCTGCACGAGCGCGTTCGCGACCACCGTGGTGGCCACGCGATCCGCCTCCGGGGCGGGGGAGCCCGCATGGAGCGTCGCCGGTGGTGGTGGGGTCTCCGGCTCGGCGGCCCCCGGCCCGCTCACGAGGAACAGGCCGAGGACTCCGCCGAGTACGAGTGCCGCGAGCACGGCCAGCGCCGCGGCCGGCCGGGTTCTCACGGGTGGTCCGCGGCGACCTTCCCGATGCACCACGAGCCACTCTGCCGGTAGCCGGTGAGGGTGCCGTCGTTGGTCTTGCCGGAGTGCGTTACCCGGTACCGGATCGTGGATTGGTCGCCGCTGTCCTGCGGGCTGCCGGTGAGCTGGAACTGCACGTCCGGGGGCAGGGTGTCCTTGGGCTGCTGCTGGCCTTTGGTGAGGCTGGTGCACAGCATGGAGAACACGGCGTTGCCATCGGAACTGTTGTAGGCCTGGGCGACCGCGTCGAACAGCTCGCCCGAGGACGCCTTCCCGCCCGCGGCCCCGGGGGAGTTGCCGGTCCCGCCGGCGGACGGCGCGCTGGACCGGCTGCCGCCGGGCGCGCTGCTGCGCGGCCCGCCGGGCTGGACCGGCGCGGCGGACGAGGACGGCGCACTCGCGCTGTCGTTCTTGCCGGAGTCGTCCCCGGACAGGCTGATCACGAGCGCGACCACCCCGCCGGCGACCGCCACGGCACCGACCGCGAGACCGACGATCAGCCCGGTCTTTTTCTTCTTCGGCGGCTGCGGGCCGAACTCACCGAAGCCGGGCTGTCCCGGTCCGGGCTGCTGCCAGCCTTGCTGCGGGAACTGGCCGGGCTGCTGCCAGCCGGGCGGCGGCTGCTGGCCGCCCTGGTCCCATCCCGGCGTTTGCTGCGGCGCGTTCGGGTCCCAGCCGGGCTGTTGCTGCTGTGGTGCGTTGGGGTCCCACGCGGGCTGCTGTGGTGCGTTCGGGTCCCAACCCGGTTGCTGGGGCCCGCCCTGGTTCCACCCGCCAGGCTGCGGCCCGGGTTGCAACTGGCCCGGCTGCCCGCCCGGTGCGTGCGGCCAGCCACCGGACTGCGGCTGCCCGCCGGGTTGCCGGCCGTAGGGATTCGGCTGCTGGCCGCCCTGGTGCCAGCCGCCGGGCTGCTGCGGCGGGTAGGTCATCTCGGTGCCCCCTGCTTACTCGTCGTCCTGGTTCCCCAAGTCCACCGTGGCGGTGGTCAGGGGGGATGCTAACCAAGCTCGGACCCCTCCGCCGAGGCCAGTCCGGAACCTGTCCGTTTGGCCCGGATCCGGGCTCGGCCCGCCACCGGGACACGCGGGGTGCCGACCGCGCCGGTTCGCGGTACCGAAACGGACGCTTGCGCGGTGCCCGCGGCCGTGCTGGGCGGGCCGGCAAACCGCGACGCGCCGATCTTGTGATGCGGAAAGGCCTTTTATTGTCGGTGATCGCCGGTACCGTGGAATGAAAAGCACTCCGAGGAGGTGCCCGATGCACCATGACCTTCCCGGAGGTCGGCGCGAGGAGGCCGACCCTTCAGCAACGAGCGGAGCAGGGCAGACGAGCGACGAGGAGGCCCGGCAGATCCGCTTTCTCGAGGAGGAAGTGGCGCTGCTGCGCCGCAGGCTCACCGATTCACCCCGCCAGAACCGCGTTCTGGAACAACGTCTCGCCGAGGCGACGGAACGGGTGAATCAGCTCACCGAACGCAACACGAAACTGGTGGAGACCCTCCGTGAGGCCCGCGGTCAGCTGCTGGCCCTGCGCGAGGAGGTCGACCGGCTGGCGCAGCCACCGAGCGGCTACGGGGTGTTCGTCACCGCGTACGAGGACAACACGGTCGATGTGTACACCGCGGGCCGCAAGATGCGGGTCTCGGTCTCGCCCGCGGTGGAGATCTCCGAGCTGAGCCGCGGCCAGGCGCTGCGGCTCAACGAGGCGCTCACCGTCGTCGAGGGCGGGGATTTCGAGCGCACCGGCGAGGTGTGCGCGCTGCGCGAGGTGCTCGCCCCGGACGTCGAGGGCGCCAGCCCGCGGGCGCTCGTGGTCGGGCACGCGGACGAGGAACGGGTGGTGCTGCTGGCCGATCCGCTGGCCGGGCAGACGCTCAAACCCGGTGACTCGCTGCTGGTGGACTCGAAGGCGGGCTACGCCTACGAGCGGGTGCCGAAGGCCGAGGTCGAGGACCTCGTGCTGGAGGAGGTGCCGGACGTCCGCTACGAGGACATCGGCGGCCTGTCCCGGCAGATCGAGCAGATCCGCGACGCGGTGGAACTGCCGTTCCTGCACGCCGATCTCTACCAGCAGTACCAGTTGCGCCCGCCCAAGGGCGTGCTGCTCTACGGCCCGCCGGGCTGCGGGAAGACGCTGATCGCCAAGGCGGTGGCGAACTCCCTGGCCAAGAAGGTCGCGCAGGCCCGCGGTGAGGCGGAGGACGGCAAGTCCTACTTCCTCAACATCAAGGGCCCGGAGCTGCTGAACAAGTTCGTCGGCGAGACCGAGCGCTCGATCCGGCTGATCTTCCAGCGGGCCAGGGAAAAGGCCTCCGAGGGCACCCCGGTGATCGTGTTCTTCGACGAGATGGACTCGATTTTCCGCACCCGCGGTTCGGGCGTGTCCTCCGATGTGGAGACCACCATCGTGCCGCAGCTGCTGTCGGAGATCGACGGGGTCGAGGGGCTGGAGAACGTCATCGTCATCGGCGCCTCCAACCGCGAGGACATGATCGACCCGGCGATCCTGCGGCCCGGCAGGCTGGACGTGAAGATCAAGATCGAACGGCCGGATGCGGAGGGTGCCAAGGACATCTTCTCCAAGTACCTCGCCGAAGGCCTGCCGATCCACGCCGACGACCTCGCCGAGTTCGGCGGGGACCAGAAGGCCACCTTCGACGCGATGATCCAGCACACCGTGGAGCGGATGTACGAGGAGAGCGACGAGAACCGGTTCCTCGAGGTCACCTACGCCAACGGGGACAAGGAAGTGCTCTACTTCCGCGACTTCAACTCGGGCGCGATGATCCAGAACATCGTGGACCGGGCGAAGAAGTCGGCGATCAAGTCGGTGCTGGAGACCCAGCAGCCCGGCCTGCGCGTGCAGCACCTGCTGGACGCGATCGTGGACGAGTTCGCGGAGAACGAGGACCTGCCCAACACCACCAACCCGGACGACTGGGCCCGGATCTCCGGCAAGAAGGGGGAGCGGATCGTCTACATCCGCACGCTCGTCACCGGTAAGAACCAGGAATCGGGGCGGGCGATCGACACCGCCACGAACACCGGTCAGTACCTGTAGGATACCCGCGTTCGAGGGCCTGCCGGCGTCGCCCGCCAGGCCCTCGAAGCGCGTTGTGAGGTAAATCACCCGGCGAATTTCGGGCCCTGCCAGGGAAGCCTGATCGGAGGACGGCGTATAACGACCTATACTCCGATGCTGTGAGCACTCATGACGCACGGCCACGTCCACCGGTCACCGAAGCCGACATCCTTGCCTGGCTGGAAACCACGGCCGCAGCCGTCCAGGCGGGGGAGTTGAGTGCCACCGACCTCATCGAGTTGCTCGGCGAACTCCGCCGCGCCTCCGCAGCCTGCGCGGACGCCTCCGACTGGGCACTCCTCGCCGCCCGCGAAGAAGGCGCCAGCCTCCGCCAGATCGCCCCGGTCTTCGGCAAAGGCTACGTCCGGGCACCCGCCGCCCGCCTCGAAAAACTCCACCGCCAAGCCCAGAACTCCAGCCAATGGCTGGCCATCCTCCGTCACCAGCAAAGTGTATAACGGCCTATACGGCCGACGACAGGTAAACGATCTCACCGCTCACACAAACAAAAGACCGCAACGACAGGGGGGCTCTGATGGAGCGCATCGCGGTGGGACTGGCCGCGCTCGGCCGTCCGGCCTATCTCAACCTGGGCCGCGACCTGCCGCCGGAGCGGGATGTAGCCGCGATGCGCGCGGCGACCCACGCCGTGCTCGACGAGGCGTATCGGGCCGGGGTGCGCTGGGTCGACGTCGCGAGGTCCTACGGGCGCTCCGAAGAGTTCCTCGGCGACTGGCTCGCGGCGCGCGGGCATCAGGACGTCTTCGTGTCCAGCAAATGGGGTTACCGCTACGTCGGGGACTGGCGGCTGGACGCCGAGGTGCACGAGGTCAAAGAGCACAGCCTGGCGCGGTTTACCGAGCAGTGGGCGCGGACCCGGGAACTGCTCGGCGCACAGGTCGGTCTTTACCAGGTTCATTCGCTCACTGTGGACAGTCCACTGTTCACAGATCGGCCGTTGCTCGACGCGCTCGCCGGGCTTTCCGCGTCGGGCGTCGAGGTCGGCTTCTCCACCTCCGGGTCGGCGCAGGCGGATGCGATGCGCCGGGCGTTCGAGCTGGAAGTGGGTGGGCAGCCGGTGTTTTCGGCGGTGCAGTCCACTTGGAACGTGCTCGAACCGTCCGCCGGAGCCGCGCTGGCGGAGGCCCGGGCGGCGGGGAACCGCGTGCTGGTGAAGGAAACCCTGGCGAATGGGCGGCTCGCGGTGGCAGCGCCGGAGCCGGTGCGCCGGCTGGCGGCCGAGCATGGGGTGGGGCCGGATGCGGTGGCGGTGGCCGCGGTGCTCGCGCAGGAGTGGGTGTCGGTGGCGGTGCTCGGGCCGTCGAGTCCGGCGCAGCTGAGGGCGAACCTGGCGGCGGTGCGGGTGCCGCGTGCGGGGCTGGCCGCGTTGTCGGGGTTGGCGGAGGATCCGCGGGAGTATTGGGCGCAGCGGTCCCACCTTCGGTGGAATTGAGCTGCTGCACTACTCTCGGGCGCATCGCGCGCCCGGGGGTGGCCCGGCCGCGGAGCGTGCGGAGGGGTCCGGGTGCGTCATCGGCAGGTTCCGGCGGTGGCCGTCCTGGTCGGGCTGGGGGCGCTGACTCTGGCCGGCTGCGGGAACCGGCCGAACAATCTCGAGACCTATTACGACGATCCCTCGCCTGTTCCGGAGACGAGCAGTGCCCCGGTGCGTCCGTCTGCCTCGGTCGTGACGCCGACGCCGTCGCGGGTGGCGGTCGATCCGCGCGTGGTGGTGCTGTCCGATGAGGACGTTGCGGAGGAAGGCGTGCGGCCCGGTGGTGGCCGGGTTTCCGGGTGTCTGGGCGGGCTTGCCGCCGGTGTGCGGCAGTCGGCGAGCTGGGTGTATCCGAGTGGTTCGGTGCTGACGAACGAGGTGACGGTTTACCCGGATCGGGCGGGTGCGGTGGTGGTGTCGGGTGCGAGGTGTGGTGGTGTGGTTGTGTCGTTGCCGGTCGCGGAGGGGCTGGCGGCGCAGCGGGCGTGGTGCGAGGGTGCGACGTGTTCGGTGTTGCTGGCCAAGGGAAATGTGGTGTCGGCGTTGAGCGTCGCGGCGAGTACGCCGGCGCGGGCGCAGGATGCGGCGAAGCGGCTGGTGCCGAAGCTCGCGGCGAAGCTGGCTGGGGTTGCGTCGGTTCAGCCGTAGCGGCGGAACCATTCCTGGATACCTGCGCGGCCGTCGGGGACGAAAGGGCGGGCGGGGGTCGTCGATCCAGGCGAGCAGCTGGTCCAGGGGTAGCCAGTGGCCTTCGGCGATTTCCTCGGGCTGGTGGCGGATCGGGCCGTCCCAGCGGACTTCGTAGGCGAAGTTGTGGCAGTGGATGGTGCCTTCGTCGTAGACGTGGGTGAACAGGGCCACGGGTTCCACTCCGTGGATGCCGAGTTCTTCGGCGAGTTCGCGGCGGGCGCAGGCGGCCGGGGTTTCGCCCGCGGCGACGACTCCGCCTGCCCAGCAGTCCCAGGTGGCGGGGAAGGTGTCCTTGCCGGCGGTGCGCAGGTGCACGTACACCGACCGGCCGTCGCCTGATCGGACGAGTACGACGCAGGCCGCGTGCCAGAGGCCTTCGGCGCGGACGCGGGAGCGGAGGGCCTGACCGGTCACGTGGCCGTGCTGGTCATAGAGGGCAACGAGTTCGTCACTGCCTGGCATGGGGGCATCGTCGCACGCGGCCACCCCGTAGGGTGGAGGACATGCGTCGGATCATGGGAACCGAAGTCGAATACGGCATCGCCGTGCCCGGGGATGCCACGGCGAACCCGGTGCTCACCTCGACCCAGGTGGTGCTGGCCTACGCGGCCGCGGCGGAGATTCCGCGGGCGCGCCGGGCGCGCTGGGATTACGAGGTGGAGTCGCCGCTGCGGGATGCGCGCGGGTTCGATCTCAGCGGTCCGGGCGGTCCGGGGCACGATCCGGACGTGGAGGATCTGGGGGCGGCGAACGTCATCCTGACCAATGGTGCGCGGTTGTATGTGGACCATGCGCATCCGGAGTATTCGGCGCCGGAGGTCACGAACGCGCGGGATGCGGTGATCTGGGACAAGGCGGGCGAGCGGGTGATGGAGGAGGCCGCGTTGAAGGCGGCCACCGTGCCCGGGCAGCCGCCGTTGCAGTTGTACAAGAACAACGTGGACGGCAAGGGCGCCAGCTACGGGACGCATGAGAACTATCTGATGGCGCGGTCGACGCCGTTCACCGCGGTGATCGCGGGGTTGACGCCGTTCTTCGCGTCGCGGCAGGTGATATGCGGGTCCGGCCGGGTGGGGATCGGGCAGCAGAGCGAGGAGGCGGGGTTCCAGCTCTCGCAGCGGGCGGATTACATCGAGGTCGAGGTCGGGCTGGAGACCACGCTCAAGCGCGGGATCATCAATACCCGGGACGAGCCGCATGCGGATGCGGACAAGTACCGGCGGCTGCATGTGATCGTGGGGGATGCGAATCTGGCGGAGTATTCGACCTATCTGAAGGTCGGGACGACGGCGCTGGTGCTGGATCTGATCGAGGCGGGGATCCGGTTCGACGATCTGAAGCTGGACGAGCCGGTGCGGGCGGTGCACCGGATCAGTCACGATCCGGCGTTGAAGGCGAAGGTGGAGCTGGCGAACGGGAAGAAGTTCACCGGGTTGGACCTGCAGTACGCCTATCACGAGGTGGCGACGGCGAATCTGGAGCGGATCGGGGCGGACGAGGCGGGCAAGGAGGTCCTGCGGGTCTGGGGTGAGGTGCTGGACGCGTTGTCGCGGGATCCGGCGGAGTGCGCGGATCGGCTGGACTGGCCGGCGAAGCTGCGGTTGCTGGAGGGGTTCCGGGAGCGGGACGGGCTGGGCTGGGGTGCGCCGCGGTTGCGGCTGGTGGATCTGCAGTATTCGGACGTGCGGCTGGCGAAGGGGCTGTACAACCGGCTGGTCGCGCGGGGTTCGATGAAGCGGCTGGTGACCGAGGAGCAGGTGCGGGCGGCGGTGACCACGCCGCCATCGGATACCCGGGCGTATTTCCGGGGGCGGGCGCTGGAGAAGTATGCGGCTTCGATCGCGGCGGCCTCGTGGGATTCGGTGATTTTCGATGTGGGCCGGGAGTCGCTGGTGCGGATTCCGACGCTGGAGCCGTTGCGGGGGACGAAGGCGCATGTGGGGAGGTTGCTGGACGCGTCGGCTACGGCGGAGGAGCTGGTCGAGGCGATCACCGGTTCGGACTAGGCCGAAACCGGGCGGGCCGGGCGCGGGGGGCGCCGATTGTCGGTCCCGCTGGGTAGGCTTAGGGCCAGTGGCCACACCAGGGAGGCGACATGGCGCAAGAGCGAGTCGACAAGCACAGCGACGACGAAGGCTATGACAGCGGCTACGAGAGCGGCCCTGAGGACGACGCGGCCGCTGCCGGTCAGGAGCGGCGCGAGAAGCTCGGCGAGGACGTGGACACGATCCTGGACGAGATCGACGGCGTGCTGGAGGAGAACGCCGAGGACTTCGTTCGCGCGTACGTGCAGAAGGGCGGCGAGTAGCCGCGGCCCGTGGTGCCGGGTCCGGAGTGGGGCCGGTGCCGCGGGGCAGGAGGCAAGCCCGGTGCCGCCGGTGCCCTGAGGGTGCCGGCGGTGCGGGATCACGGGAGAGATGGGAACCAGAGCACGTATGGACAACACCTCCGCTGGGGCGGGTTTTTCCGGGCCTGGCCTGCCGTCGGCGTACTTCTCGCCGGTTTCGTCGTCGTTCGCGGATTTCCTGCGGGTGGCCGCGCCGGAGTTGCTGCCGGCGCGGCGGGTGCCGGCGGGTGCGGGGCTGGATGTGCCGCACGGGACGACGATCGTGGCGCTGACGTTCGCGGGCGGGGTGCTGATCGCGGGTGACCGGCGGGCGACGTCGGGGAATCTGATCGCGAGCCGGGACATCGAGAAGGTGCACGTCACCGACGAGTATTCAGCGGTGGGCATCGCCGGTACGGCGGGGCTGGCGGTGGAGCTGGTCCGGTTGTACGCGGTGGAGCTGGCGCACTACGAGAAGATCGAGGGTGTGTCGCTGTCGCTGGACGGCAAGACGAACAAGCTGGCCGGGATGGTGAAGGCCAATCTGGACATGGCGCTGGCGGGGCTGGCCGTGGTGCCGTTGTTCGTGGGGTACGACCTGGAGGCCGAGGACGCGAAGCATGCGGGCCGGATCGTGTCCTATGATCCGGCGGGTGGCCGGTATGAGGAGAACGCCGGGTTCGCGGGGGTCGGGTCGGGTTCGCTGTTCGCGAAGTCGGCGTTGAAGAAGCTGTACGACCCGGATGCGGACGAGGAAGCGGCGGTGCGGACCGCGGTGGAGGCGTTGTACGACGCGGCGGATGACGACACCGCGAGTGGTGGGCCGGATCTGGTGCGGCGGATTTTTCCGAGTGTCATCACGATCACCGCGGAGCAGGGTGCGGTGCAGGTGCCCGCGGAGCGGACCGCGGTGGTGGCGGAGGCGGTGGTGGCCGGCCGGGCCGAGCGCAATCACCATCGGCCGGTGTGAGGCCGTTGATGTTCCTGCACGCTGATCATTCGAGCGCCGGTACGCCGGAGAACGTGGAGCCGACACCGTGACGATGCCGTTGTATGCCTCTCCCGAGCAGTTGATGCGGGAGCGCTCCGAGCTGGCGCGGAAGGGGATTTCGCGCGGCCGCAGTGTGGTGGTGCTGAAGTATTCCGGCGGGGTGCTGTTCGTGGCGGAGAATCCGTCGGCGACCTTGCACAAGGTGTCGGAGATCTATGACCGGATCGGGTTCGCCGCGGTGGGCCGGTATTCGGAGTTCGAGAATCTGCGGGTGGCCGGGATCCGGCATGCGGATTTGAAGGGGTATCAGTACGACCGGCGGGATGTGAGTGCGCGGGCGCTGGCGAATGCGTACGCGGCGTCGCTGGGCAGTATCTTCACCGAGCAGCTGAAGCCGTTCGAGGTGGAGGTGTGCGTGGCGGAGGTGGGGGCGACCGCGGCGGAGGATCAGCTGTACCGGTTGACGTTCGACGGGTCGATTTTCGATGAGTCGCCGTTCGTGGTGATGGGTGGTCAGACGGAGCCGATCAGCGCGAAGCTGAAGGATTCGGTGGATCCCGGGCATGATCTGCCGGTGGCGCTGGCGACCGCGATCGAGGGGTTGCGGGCGAGTGCGACCTCGTCGAACGGGAATGGTGCGGCGGCGGAGGCGGATCAGATCAAGCTGGAGGTGGCGGTCCTGGACCGGGCTCGTCCGCGGCGGGCGTTCCGGCGGTTGTCCGGTGCGGCGCTGGAGGCGTTGTTGCCCGCGCCGCAGAAGGATGAGGCTGCCGGCGAGGATGCGCCGGAGGGTGGCGCCGCGCCGGAGTGATCGTGGTGTGCTGAGAGGGGGTCGTCCGCGGGTGCGGGCGGCCCCCTCTGTATGGGGTGGTCAGGGTTGGCGGATGACGTGGACGTCGGATACTTCGAGGAGTCCGTGGAGGTGGACACGGGCGCGGGTCTGGCGGGGGTCGATGGTGAGCCGGTCGCGGCGGGCAAGGTGGAGCAGACGGGTGGCCAGTGGCAGGACGAGGTGCCTGCCCCAGCAGCGTTCGCCGGCGTGGCCGAAGGGCAGGTATCCGGGGTGGTCGTCGGGGTCGAGGTGGCGCCAGCGGGCCGGTCGGTAGGTGTCGGGGTTGGTCCAGTGGGCCGGGTCGCGGTGGCTGAGCAGGGGGAGTAGGAGGAGGTCGTCGTCCGGGCGGAGGTGGGGGGACAGGGGCGGGAATTCGGGGGAGTGCCGGCGGAGGATGTTCCAGGAGGGTGGGAGCAGCCGGAGGGTTTCGTGCAGGATGTGTTCGGTGGGGGTGTCGTCGTCGAGGGGGGCGGCGAGCCAGAGGGCGTTGGTGACGAGGGCGGCGACGGTGAAGCAGATCGGTGCGGTCATGCGGCGGTAGAGGTAGAGGGCGAAGCGGCGTTCGGCGTAGGTGTCGGCTTTCTGCACGGTGGTGGCCAAAGTGGACAGTGCGGTGCGGTGGCGGGGTCCGGGGCGGAGTGCGGCTGCTGCGACGACGGCTGCCCAGGTGAATTTCGGGGTGAGTTCGAGGCGGCGATCGGCGAGAGCGCGCAGGGCGGGTCGTTCCGGGCCGAAGACGAGTTCGCGCAGGTACTTGTGCGGTGTTCGGGGCCAGGTGCCGGTGAGGTCGGGGGTGCCGAGGGGCTGGTCGAGTGCGGTGCGGACGTCCGCGCCGAGGGCACGCATCAGGGTGGCGGATTCGGGCCGGGTGATCGGGCGGCCGAGGACCGGTTTGAAGGTGGGGCGTTCTTCGGCTCCGGCGGGCCGGCTGCGCAGCACCGAATCCATCAGCGCGGCGCCGGCGATGCCGACGGTGTCCGGTTCCAGGCGGAAGAGGGTTTGCCCACGGAAACGGTCGAGAAGTTCGTGTATTCGGGGGGTGAAAATGACGGTTCGTGCGTTTTCGTCGCGGGCGGGAACGGTCACCGAAGCTCCTTCTCGCCGTGTGGGGTGGCGACGCGGACGCCGCCACCCCACACGAATCCGCCGAAGTCAGATCCAGTTGTACCAGGCGTAGGCTTTGAGACTCTTGGTGGGCAGAATATTCTTCACCAGGCGGACGAATTTCACCGAGACCTCCTGAACGTGCTGGTGTGCCGCGCGGATGCGCGCTCTGGAAGACGGTAGATCCGGATTCGTCGGCGGCTCAAGGAATCGCCGGTAAATATCCCGGAATGCAGTAGTCGGCGCTTACGAATTGCTCCTTTTGTGCAAGGTGTTGTTTTCGGAAACATCGGCTGGTACTCAGCGCGGCCCTGCGCAGACGGCGGAGGTCCGTGAAGGGTCCCTTCACGGACTCTGGGTCTGTGAAGGGGCCCTTCACAGACCCGAGAGAGGTCCGGCACGCACCCACCAGGTGGTCGCGCACCTCGAGCACCTCCGCATCGCCCGCGGTCGGGCGCAGTCGACGAAGAGGGCAGGCGCCATCGATGATGACGCGGCAGCCACGGCTCACTCTGCTGATCACGGGGCCTCGACCAACTTTGCCGGGGCCCTGGAGGCGTGCACCAGCAGCAGGTACTTCATGTCGGGCTCCCTTGCCGGTCGCGTGCGGCCCGGGTGGCCGTACGACCTCACCACGAACAGCGGGCGCCGGGAAGGACACCTCCGGCGGGAATTCTTTCCGCGGCGTTCAGGAGGACATGGGAGCTGAGCGGAAATTCTGGTCGGCGAAGTCCAGCAGGTACGGCAGCGTGGCACGGGCGGTGTGCCAGGTGTGGTTGAACCCGTGCTCGGCGTGGACGACGGCGTCCTGCCCGCGGCGGTGGAAGTCCCCGGCGATCCGGTGTGCGGTGGCCACGTCGGTGGGGGCGCCCGTGCCGACGGCGAGCATCACCGAGACCGGCTGCGGGAACGGCATGGTCTGCAGGTACTTGCGGGGCGTGCTCGCCGCGATCGCAGCCTGGTTGCCGTTCAGGATGCCCACGGAGTCGTTGAGGTCGTCGTAGGGCAGGGCGATCAGCAGGGTGCCGAACTCGCCGAGGTGATGCAGGCCGATGTTCAGCGCCCCGAAGCCGCCGCCCGACATGCCGCCGAGGGCGCGGTGGCCGCGGTCGGGCAGGGTGCGGTAGCGCTGGTCGACGCCTTTGACGATGGTCTGCGCCAGGTAGGTCTCCAGCTGTGGCCCGCCGGGCACGTTCAGGCATTCCCAGTCGACGCTGGGCTGGCCGGCGGTCAGGTCGACGCTGACCACGATCATCGGCTGGATGACGTGGGCGTCCTCCAGGCTGCGGAGGGTGTCCGGGGCGTCGCCGGAGGTCAGCCAGTCGGCGGGGCCGCCGAAGGGGTAGCCGTGGATGAGGTAGACGACGGGGTAGCGGCGGTGGGCCTGCGCCGGATCGGAGTAGCCGGGCGGGAGGATCACGTAGTTGTCGCCAGAGGGCACCGCGTGCGCCGGGTCGGGCAGGCTCAGCACCTCGGTCCGTTCGCCGCTCTGGCCGGTCGGCGCCTTGCCGGCGACGGCCTGGGTGGGGCCGGAGTCGTCGCTGTCCCCGGTGAGCAGGCTGCCCGCGGCCGAGGCGGCGTCTCCGCCTCGTTCCAGCAGCCGCCCGAGGTCGGACGGGGTGCGCACGTAGCCGACGTAGGTGTTGACCGCGGTCACCGCGGCGATCAGGACCAGCACCGCGGTACCGGTGATCCCCCAGCGGCGGAACCGGCGATGGTGCGCGAGCGCGATGGTCACCGCCAGCACGGCCACCGCCGCGCCGGCCGCGGTCAGCCAGATCAACGGTGATTCGAGCGGGCCGAGGTCACGGGCCTGCGAGGTGACCGAGGGCGGCAGGATCGGGTCCACGCCCCGCTGGATCATCGCCGGACCGCCGGCGCCGGGCAGCCGCGACCGCCGCGGGAAAGGAAACGCACGCTCGAGCCCCTGCCACGAAATCGGGGGCGGGCAGGATCGCCCGCGCCTCGAAGATCAGGTTAGGAACGCGGCGCTGTGGATTCGTTGAGAGCGGGTAAAGGGCCGGTCAACCGTGCCGGAGGAGTCACTCGGCCGGATCCGGGTTGCGGTAGATGGTCAGCGCGCTGGGCCGGGACCGGAACCGGAATTCACGCCCGAGCGGGCCGACCTCGCCGTCGGTGGCGACGCGCCGGTGCCCGTCGCGCAGCCGGACGTGCAGGTCCGGCAGATCGTGCTGCCGGTAGACATGGCTGGCGTGCAGGCTGCCGGTGAGCATCGCGAGCAGGAACCGCGCCCGCGAATACGGCAGATCCGCACGCAGGTAGCGCACGTCGAGCAGACCGGTGTCCAGGGCGGGCCTCCGGGACGGCGCGAAGCCCTTGGGCGCGTACGTGCCGTTGCCGACGAAGAGCAGCCAGAACGCGACCGGTTCACCGTTCAGCTCCGCGTGCAGCGGCTTGGCCCGGCGCAGCACCCGGGCGAGCGCGATCGCGGCGGACGGCCATTTCGGATGCTTCTCCTGGAGTTTCTCCCGTATCCGCACCATTTCCGGGTAGCCGCCGAGACTCGCGGTGTTCACGAACCAGCGGTGCCCCGGCCCGCCGGCGCCGCTGATCTCGACCTCGCCGAGATCGATCCCGACCGCGTGGCCGCCTTCGGTGGCCTCGTCCGCGTCCGGCATCGAGCGGACCCCGACGTCGCGGGCGAAGTGGTTGAGGGTGCCGGTGGGAATGAGCGCGAGCGGGAGCCCCCGTTCAGCGGCGAGCGACGCGACCGACGCGACGGTGCCGTCGCCGCCGGCCACGCCGAGCGCACGGACACCGCCGTGCGCGTCGATCTCCTCGGCCAGCTGATCACGCAGGTCACGCCCGGGATCCGGATACCGGAGGACGGCCTTGGGCCAGGCGTAGCGAACGTCCTCGGCCGGGTCCTGGCCGTCGATCCCGGAACGCGGGTTGACCAGCGCGAGCATGTCCTCGCCGTCGACCATCAGCGGCGCCTCCGCCTGATGCGCGGTGCGGGCACGCATCTCCGGGCGCAACGGCCACCAGTGCCGGGTCAGTGTGGCCGCCGCCGCGCCGATGACCAGCCCGGCACCGACGTCGCTGGGCCAGTGCACCCCGGTGTGCACGCGGGAGTACGCCACCAGCCCGGCCAAAGGGAACAGCGCGAGCCCGGCGCGCGGGGATTCCATCGCCACGGCAGTGGCGAACGCGGCCGCCGAAGCGGCATGCCCGGACGGGAACGACGACGAAGTGGGCGGGCGGCGCAGCCGGCGATGCGCGGGCACCTCGTGCGCGGCCGGACGGCGACGGGGGAACAGCGGTTTGCCCACCAGGTTCGCCGCCGCACTCGCCCCGGCGACCGCCGCGATCCCGCGCAGCGCACCCCGCCGGGCAGGGCCCTTGCGGACCGCGAGCACGGCCGCCACGCCCCACCAGAGCCGCGATTTGTCCGCACTCCGCGACAGCAGCGTCAGCAGGTCGTCGGCACCGGTCCGCGGCAGGGCCGCACTTCGCCGCACCAGCTCCCGATCATGGGCTCCCACCTGGCGAAACGCCTCACCGAAGCGGTGCAGCGGGGAGGCGGGGCGGGGGCGCGGCAGCGGGTCCGGATCGTCCATGGGGACCGGTTTCGGGCACTTTCTCACCCCACGCAACGTACCGACCGCGTGTCGACGCCCGAACGGCGCACCTTCCACCGGGGTTCAGCGCCTACTCTGGGGGAATGCAGCGGCGGATCTTTGGCATCGAGACCGAGTTCGGGGTCACGTGCACCTTCCACGGCCAGCGCAGGCTCTCCCCGGACGAGGTCGCGCGCTACCTGTTCCGGCGGGTCGTCTCCTGGGGACGCTCGTCGAACGTGTTCCTCTCCAACGGCTCCCGGCTCTACCTCGACGTGGGATCGCACCCGGAGTACGCGACCGCGGAATGCGACGACCTGACCCAGCTGGTCACCCACGACAAGGCCGGCGAGCGGATCCTGGAGGACCTGCTCACCGACGCCGAGCGGCGGCTGGCGGACGAGGGCATCGGCGGGGACATCTTCCTGTTCAAGAACAACACCGACTCGGCCGGCAACTCCTACGGCTGCCACGAGAACTACCTGGTCACCCGGGCCGGGGAATTCTCCCGGATCGCCGATGTGCTGCTGCCGTTCCTGGTCACCCGCCAGCTGATCTGCGGCGCCGGCAAGGTGCTGCAGACCCCGCGCGGGGCGGTGTACTGCCTGTCCCAGCGCGCCGAGCACATCTGGGAGGGCGTCTCCAGCGCCACCACCCGCTCCCGGCCGATCATCAACACCCGCGACGAACCGCACGCGGACGCCGAGCGCTACCGGCGGCTGCACGTGATCGTCGGCGACTCCAACATGGCCGAGCCGACCACCATGCTCAAGATCGGCTCGGCGAACCTGGTGCTGGAGATGATCGAGGCCGGCGTGCAGTTCCGGGACTTCACGCTGGACAACCCGATCCGCGCGATCCGCGAGATCAGCCACGACCTCACCGGCCGCCGCCAGGTCCGCCTCGCCGGCGGGCGGGAGGCCTCGGCGCTGGACATCCAGCGCGAGTACCACGCCCGCGCCGTGGCCCACCTCAAGGAGCACGGCTCCACCCCGGCCAACGAACGGGTCGTGGAGCTGTGGGGCCGCGCGCTGGAGGCGGTCGAGCTACAGGACTTCAGCAAGATCGACACCGAGATCGACTGGGCGATCAAGCACCGGCTGGTCGAGCGCTACCGCGCCAAGCACGACCTCGACCTGTCCAGCCCGCGGGTGGCGCAGATCGACCTGGCCTACCACGACATCCGCCGCGGCCGGGGCGTGTTCGACCTGCTGCAGCGCAAGGGGCTGGTCCAGCGGGTCACCGACGACGGCGAGATCGAGGTCGCCAAGGACACGCCGCCGCAGACCACCCGCGCGAAGCTGCGCGGCGACTTCATCGCCGCCGCACAGGCCGCCGGGCGCGACTTCACCGTGGACTGGGTGCACCTCAAGCTGAACGACCAGGCCCAGCGCACCGTGCTGTGCAAGGATCCGTTCCGGTCCGTCGACGAACGGGTGGAGCGGCTGATCAGCTCGCTGTGACCCCGCGGCTCGCTCACAGTCACCCGGGCGCCGGAACGACGCGCAACCCCCGGACCTCACGATCGTGCCCGAACATGCGAGCTAGAGTCGTCAGGTGTCCACCGCACGCGCCGAACGGCTGGTCAACCTCGTGCTGGCTCTGCTGTCCACCCGGCAATACCTCACCGCCGAGCGGATCCGCGGGATCGTGCCCGGATACGCCGACGCGGCCAGTGACGACGCCTTCTTCCGCACGTTCGAACGCGACAAGACCGAGCTGCGGGAGCTGGGCATCCCGCTGGAGACCGGCCGCAACTCCGCCTTCGACCCGGTCGAGGGCTACCGCATCGCCCGCCGCGACTACGAGCTCGGCGAGATCGACCTGGCCCCGGACGAGGCGGCCGCGGTCGGGCTCGCCGTGCGGCTGTGGGACTCGCCCGAGCTGACCGGGCAGGCCCAGGGCGCGCTGGTCAAGCTGCGCGCCGCCGGGGTCGAGGTCGACGACCAGGCACCGACGGTGATCGAACCGCGGGTCCGCGCCGAGCCGTCGTTCGCGCCGATGCTCGCCGCGGTCCAGGCCGGGCGGGCGGTGCGCTTCGAATACCGCCGCAGCGGCTCCCCGGAACGCCGCATCCGCACCCTCGAACCGTGGGGCGTGGTGTCCTGGCGCGCCCGCTGGTATGCGGTCGGGCACGACCGCGACCGCGACGCGCCCCGCTGCTTCCGGCTCTCCCGCGTCACCGGGCGCGTCACCCCGTTCGGCCCGGCCGGCGCGGTCACCCGCCCCGACGGGGTCAACCTGCTGAAACTGGTGTCGGTCACCGGCGGCGACGAACCGTCCCCGGTCACCACCGCCCGGCTGTGGGTCGCCGACGGCCGCGCCGCCGGCGTACGCCGCCGCGGCGAGATCGTCGGCCGCGAGACCGTCGGCGGCGAACCGGGCGACGTGGTCGAGATCGGCCTGTACTTCCCGGAATCGGCCGCGGACTGGATCGCCGCGCAAGGGCCCGACGTGCTCGTGCTGGAGCCGGACGTGCTGGCCAAAGCGGTGCTGGACCGGCAGGAGGCGGTGCTCGCCCGCGCCGAGCAGGGGAGTGCCCGGTGAGCGGCTCGGGGGAGCGGATGCCCCGTCTGCTCGCGCTGGTGCCCTATCTGCTGGCCCGCCCCGGCATCCGGATCGACGAGGCGGCACACGACTTCGACGTCACCCCGCGCCAGTTGCGCAAGGACCTCGAACTGCTGTGGATGTGCGGGCTGCCCGGCTACGGCCCGGGCGACCTGATCGACCTGTCCTTCGAAGGCGACACCATCGTGGTCACCCACGACGCCGGGATGAGCCGCCCCCTGCGGCTGACCGGCGCAGAGGCCACCGCGATGCTGGTCGCCCTGCGCGCGCTCGCCGAGACCCCGGGCGTGGCCGACGGCGACGCGGTACGCCGGGCCATCGCCAAGATCGAGGACGCGGCCGGCCAGTCCCGCCCGGCCGGGGTGGTCGTCGGCGGCGGCGTCCGCGAAGGCGCCCGCGCCGCTCGCACCCGTGAAGCCGTCGCCGGTGCCCTGCACCAACGCCGCGCCCTGCGGATCCGCTACTACACCGCGTCCAAGGACCAGATCACCGAACGCACCGTCGACCCGATGCGGCTGGTCATCGTGCAGGCCGTCGGCTACCTCGAAGCCTGGTGCCGCAGGGTGGAGGACGTCCGGCTGTTCCGGCTCGACCGGATCGACGACCTCACCCTGCTGGACGAACCGGCCGCACCACCCGCGCACGCGCACCCCACCGACCTGTCCGACGGCGTGTTCTCCGCCCGCCCCGGCCAGCGGACCGCGCACCTGGTGCTCGACCCCGACGCACGCTGGGTCGCCGAGTACTACCCGTGCGAGGAACTGGCCGAGCTCGACGGCGGCCGGCTGCGCATCGGCATGCGCTACAGCGATGAGCCCTGGATGGTGCGGCTGGTGCTCAGCCTCGGCGGGGGAGCACTGGTCGAGCACCCGCCGGAACTGGCCGAAGCGGTCCGCCGCCGCGCTGCCGACGCGGTGGCACGAGCCCGTCACCCGGCGTCCACCTCGGACCGTTAAGGTGACGCCGTGCCGTACCTGCCGACTTTCGTGCTGCTCGCCGCGGGCCTGCTCCTGCTGGTCCTGCTGCTGGTACGGACGTTCAGACTCTTGCGCCGGCTCCGTCACACGGTGAGCATGGTCACCACGGACACCCAGGACCAGACCGGGCTGCTCCGCGCCCGTTCCGCGGCCCTGCGCGTGGCCGTGGCAGAGCGCCGCGGGCGCCCGCACACCCAGTACCATCGGCAGTGACCCCAGAGAAGGAGGGCAGACGACCATGAACGCGCTGCAGCCGTGGCACATCATCATCCTGGTGCTCGTGGTGGTTCTGCTGTTCGGAGCGAAGCGGCTGCCGGACGCCGCCCGGTCCATCGGCAAGTCCATGAAGATCTTCAAGGCCGAGACCAAGGACCTCAGCGGCGAGGGCAAGGCGGGCGAGACCCCCGCCGAACCGGCCGAGACCCGCCAGATCCCGCCGGCTCCCGCGCCCTCGGCGCACGACCAGCAGGTCGCCGACCTGCAGCGCCAGCTCGACGAGCTGAAGAAGCAGCAGGCGAACGACCAGCCGCAGAAGAACGCGAGCTGAGCGAACCCCACCCCCGGTTCCCGGTCCGCGGAGCGTGCCACCTCCCGGCGCGCTCCGCCGGGCTACGACGAGAACGGAACGACCTGTGGCGGAATCCGCCCACGGCACGAGCAACGGCGGCCGGTCCGCCCGTCGGCGCCGGCGCAGCCGCCGGAGCAACCCCGACGGGACGATGACGCTCATCGAGCACATCTACGAGTTCCGCCGCAGGCTCGGCTGGGCGCTGCTGTTCGTCGTCATCGGCGGCATCTTCGGGTTCATCTGGTTCGAACAGCACCTCGGCCCGATCCCGTCCCTGGGCAACATCATGACCGGCCCGTACTGCGCGATCCCCGCCCAGCAGCGCTTCGACGGCAACGCGGGCTGCAAGCTGCTGCAGACCGTCCCCTTCGAAGCGTTCATGGTGCGCCTGAAGGTCGGTATCGCGGCCGGCACCGTGCTGCTGTCCCCGGCCTGGCTGTACCAGCTGTGGGCGTTCATCGCACCCGGCCTATACGCCAAGGAACGCCGCTACGCGATGATCTTCGTCAGCTTCGCCTCGGTGCTCTTCGCCGCCGGCGCGGTGCTGGCCTACCTGCTCGTCCCGCACGCGCTGGCCCTGCTCGCCGGGTTCGGCCAGGACCAGTTCGTCACCGCGCTCACCGCGGACAAGTACATCTCGTTCATCCTCAGCCTGCTGGTGATCTTCGGGGTCAGCTTCGAACTGCCGCTGCTGGTGGTGATGCTCAACCGGGTCGGCGTGGTCAAATACCGCCAGCTGAAGCGATGGCGCCGCGGCATCCTGTTCGGGCTGTTCGTGTTCGCCGCCTTCGCCACGCCCGGCTCCGACCCGTTCTCCATGCTCGGCCTGGCCGGCGCGCTCACCCTGCTGTTCGAGCTGTCCATCCAGATCGCCCGCTTCCACGACCGCAAGCTCGACGCGGCCCGCACCGACGAGGGCTGGGACCAGCTCGCCGACAACGAGGCCGCCCCGTTCGCCTACACCCCGAGCACCGTCGAACCGGACCGGCCCGCACCGCCCGCCCGCCCCGACCGCTCGACCGACGACATCACCTGATCCATGGGCTGCACGCCGTGCTCGCCAGGGTGTCGGCAACGTCGGTGTGAGGGGCCCTGCACAGCCCGCGGAGGTCCGTGAAGGTCCGCAGAGGTCTGTGAAGGGGCCCTTCACGGACTCGGGGTCTGTGAAGGGCCCCTTCACAGACCCCGAGACAGGTCCGGCACACACCACCAGGTGGTCGCGCATCTCGAACACAACCGCATCGCCCGCTGCCGGGCGCAGTCGACGACGATGGCAGGCGCCATCGATGATGACACGGCAGCCACGGCTCATTCTGCTGATCACGGGTCCTCGACCAACTTTGCCGGGACCCTGTCGTGCACCCCGCCTCCGGCCGCGGCGCCGAGGCGGTCGCCGCGGGGCTGCGGCCCGCCGTCGACCGGCTCCTCGATCTCACCGTCGTCGGCTCCGCCGGCCGCGCCGAACTGCTGCGCCTGCTGCCCGGCCTCCGCACCGGCGCCCACCTCGGCCACCCCGCCGTGCACACCCTGCGCACCCGTACCCTCCGCCTGGACGCACCCGGCTGGCCGGTCTTCGCCGACGGCGAGGACCAGGGCCACACCCCGATCGAGGCGACCTGTATCCCGGCTGCGCTCACCGTCGGCACCCCGCTCGCGGCAGCGCCCGGATAAGCCGGGTGCGCACCCGGCGGGTGGTGTGGAACCCTGACGAGGTGGCCACTAGCCCTTCACCATCACCGGCCGAGGCCTACGCGGTCTCGCGGCGCCGCGGCAAATACCCCCAGCTGACCCGGTTCGCCGGCGAGGTCTCCTTCACCTTCGACGACTTCCAGGTCCGCGGCTGCGAAGCCCTCGAAGACGGCCACGGCGTGCTCGTATGCGCACCCACCGGCGCAGGCAAGACGGTGGTCGGCGAATTTGCCGTGCACCTCGCGCTCGCCGAGGGCCGCAAATGCTTCTACACCACCCCGATCAAGGCACTGTCCAACCAGAAGTACGCCGACCTCGCCGCCCGCCACGGCGCGGACGCGGTCGGCCTGCTCACCGGCGACACCTCCATCAACGGCGACGCCCAGATCGTCGTCATGACCACCGAGGTACTGCGGAACATGCTCTACGCGGGCAGCTCCGCCATCCCCGAACTCGGCTACGTGGTGATGGACGAGGTGCACTACCTCGCCGACCGGTTCCGCGGCGCCGTCTGGGAGGAGGTCATCCTGCACCTGCCCGAACACGTGCGCGTGGTCGGCCTTTCGGCCACGGTCAGCAACGCCGAGGAGTTCGGCGAATGGCTGGTCGAGGTCCGCGGTGACACCACCGTCGTGGTCGACGAGCACCGCCCGGTCCCGCTGTGGCAGCACATGCTCGTCGGGAACCACCTGCTCGACCTGTTCGCCGGCCAGAACGAAGCCGACCCGGGCGAGCAGCTGCGGATCAACCCGACCCTGCTGCGCCGCACCGAGGACCTCGGCCGCTATGCCCCGGCCTTCCGCGGACCACGCGGCGGCAAACGCGGCACCCCGCAGCGCGGCCCCCGGTTCCGCCCGCCGTCCCGTGTCGACGTGGTCGAACGGCTCGACAACGCCGGGCTGCTGCCCGCGATCGTGTTCATCTTCTCCCGCGCCGGCTGCGACGCCGCGGTGGCTCAGTGCGTGCGCTCCGGCCTGCGGCTCAACGGCCCCGAACAGATCGAGCAGGTCCGCCGCATCGTCGACGAGCGCACCGCCGACCTGCCCGAAGGCGACCTCGGCGTGCTCGGCTACTGGGAATGGCGCGAAGCCCTCGAACGCGGCATCGCCGGGCACCACGCCGGGCTGCTGCCCGCGTTCAAGGAGACCGTCGAAGAGCTGTTCGTGCAGGGGCTGGTGAAGGTCGTCTTCGCCACCGAAACCCTCGCGCTCGGCATCAACATGCCCGCCCGCACCGTCGTACTGGAACGGCTGGTCAAGTACAACGGCGAAGCCCACGTCGACCTCACCCCCGGCGAATACACCCAGCTCACCGGCCGTGCCGGGCGCCGCGGGATCGACGTCGAAGGCCACGCCGTGGTCGCCTGGCAACCCGGCGTCGACCCGAAAGCCGTCGCCGGGCTCGCCTCCACCCGCACCTACCCGCTGCGTTCCTCGTTCCGGCCCGGCTACAACATGGCCGTGAACCTGGTCGCCCAGGTCGGCGCGGACGCCGCCCGTGACCTGCTGGAACAGTCCTTCGCCCAGTTCCAGGCCGACCGTTCGGTGGTCGGCACCGCCCGCCGTATCGACCGCAACAAGGAAGCCCTCAAGGGCTACGCCGACGCGGTCACCGGCGACTTCGACCAGATGCTCGACTACGTCGAGCTGCGGGCGAAGATCTCCGCCCGCGAGAAGACCCTGGCCCGGCAGAACACCGCCGCCCGGCGCGCGGACACCGCCGAATCGCTGGAAAAGCTCCGCAAGGGCGACGTCATCGCGGTCCCCGCCGGCCGTCGCGCCGGGCTGGCCGTGGTCGTCGATCCCGGCCTCGACCCGATCCGCGAACCCCGCCCCGTGGTGGTCACCGAGGACCGCTGGTCCGGGCCGCTGTCGGTGGCCGACTTCCCCGCCCCGGTCGAACCACTCGGCCGGATCCGGCTGCCCAAGCACCTCGAACTGCGCTCCCCGAAGACCCGCCGCGACATCGCGTCCTCGCTGCGCAACGCCGGAATCGCAGTGCCCGGCCGCGCCCGCCGCCGCACCGGCACCGGCGACGACTCGGAGCTGGCCGCACTGCAGCGCGCCCTGCGTGCCCACCCGTGCCACGGCCTCGCCGAACGCGAGGCCAACCTCCGCTGGGTCGAGCGTTACCAGCGGCTGACCGGCGAAACCGAACAACTCGAACGCAAGGTCGCCGCGACCACCCACTCCCTGGCCCGCGCCTTCGACCGGATCCTGCGGCTGCTCGGCGAACGCGGCTACCTCGGCCCCGGCACCGGCGAGGACCGGGTCACCGAACCCGGCCGCCGCCTCGCCCGGCTCTACAGCGAATCCGACCTGCTGGCCGCCGAATGCATCCGCCACGGCGTCTGGGCCGGGCTCGGCCCCGCCGAACTCGCCGCGGTCGTGTCCACTCTCGTGTTCGAAGCCCGCCGCGACACCGCGGGCGAACCCCGGCTGCCCGGCGGCGCGGTCCCCGCCGCCTGGCAGGAGACCGGCAAGCTGTGGGTCGACCTGACCGAGGACGAACGACGCCACCGACTCGACCGCACCCGCGAACCCGACGCCGGTTTCGCCTGGCCGGTCTACCGGTGGGCCCGCGGCGAATCACTGGAGAAGGTCCTCACCGCCGCGGAGACCAACGGCCAGGAACTGTCCGCGGGCGACTTCGTCCGCTGGTGCCGCCAGGTGATCGACCTGCTCGACCAGATCCGCGACGTGCTCGGCAAGGCCGACCCGGTCGGTGGCACCGCCGCCGAAGCGGTCCGCGCCCTGCGCCGCGGCGTCGTCGCGGCCGGTGGCGCATGAGAGCAGGGCACCGTACCGGGACCGGCCGGACATCCCGCGCGTGGGCGCGTGTGCTCGGCCCCTACCTGTGGTTGGATCGCGCACGGACGAAGGCGAACAAAGGCGGAGGCGAACGATGAGCACGCCGTATGGCGGCAACGACCCGCGGCAGCAGCCCCCTTACGGGCAGCAGCCACAGTACGGCCAGCAGCCGGGTGGCGCCTACCCGCCGAGCGGCCCGCAGCAGCAACCGTACGATCCCCAGCAGTACGGGCAGCAACAGCCGCAGTACGGCGGCTACCCGCAGCAGCAACCCCAGGCGCCGCAGACCCCGCAGTGGGGCCAGCAGCCACCGCCGCAGGCCCCGTACGGCCAGCCCTATGACCAGGGCCAGCAGGCGGGTTACGACCCCAACCAGCAGCAGGGCTACAACCAGCCCGGCGGCGCCCAGCAGCCACCGCAGCCCGGTCCTTACGACTACGGGCAGCCCGGTGGGGAACCGGAATCCGGGGGCGGGTCGAAGAAAGGCCTGTTCGTCGGGATCGGCGTACTCGTCGTGGTGGTTGTGGTGGTGGCGATCCTCGGGTTCGTCGCACCCGGCTTCTTCAAGTCCGAGGTCTTCAACAACAGCCAGATGCAGACCGACGTCGCGAAGCTGCTCACCGACACCTACAAGATCCAGGGTGTCAGCGGGGTCACCTGCCCGGCCGACCAGAAGGTCTCCGACGGCGAGAAGTTCGAGTGCACCGCGACGATCAACGGCACCCCGCAGCAGGTGCCGATCGTGGTCAAGGGCACCGACGGCAACTACGAGGTGTCGCCGCCCAAATCCGGGCAGTGAACCTTGTCCGCGGCCGGTAAAACCGGTGGCCGCGGACGCGGGTCTCCGGCGATCATCGGGGCATGAGCGAGTACCGCATCCGGCCGCTGGAGACTGGCGAGCACCGCGAGGCCTGGGACCTGTTCCGGGCCTCGCTGCACGTCTCGCCCGGCAGCGACGAGGAATGGGACCGAGCCGCGCTGTCGCACCAGCAGCGGCGCAGCGTCGGCGCGTTCGGTCCCGGTCTCATCGGCACGGCGCGTTCCTTCGACGCCGAGCTGCTGGTGCCCGGCGGAGCGAAAGTCCCGCTCGCCGCGGTCACCGGCATCGGCGTCCGCGCCGGCTGGACCCGCCGAGGCGTGCTCACCTCCATGATCGAGGCGCAGCTGGCCGACTTCACCGAACGCGGGATCGTCGCCGCGACCCTGCGGGCCACCGAAGGCGCCATCTACGGCCGCTACGGCTACGGCATTGCCACCCACGCCCAGAACGTGCTGGTCGACCGGCACCGAGCCAGGCTGCGCCCGGAAGTCCCGCCCGGCGGCCAGGTACACGTACTGGATCTCGGCGACGCCGTGCCGCAGTGGCCCGAGCTGTACGCCGCGACCGGCTTCACCCGCCCCGGCGCGATGACCCGGCCACCGGTGTTCTGGGGCGGTCACGAAAGCCAGGTCCGCCGGCTCTCGCCGTTCCCCCGCACCGCCGTACACCACAGTCCCGCAGGCGTTGACGGCTACCTCGTCTACTACGTCGACCGTGAATCCACGCCCGTGAAACTGCACGTCCCCGGGTTCCACTACACCAGCCCCGAAGCGTTCGCCGGGTTGTGGCGCTTCCTGCTCTCGGTGGACCTCGTCGACGAGATCGCGTTGATGTACCGGCCGCTCGGCGAGCCGACGTCGTTGCTGTTCACCAACCCGCACACCGCGAAGATCGAAACCACGCACGACGAAACCTGGCTCCGGCTGGTCGACGTGCCCGCCGCACTAGCCGCCCGCACCTACGGTGTAGCCGAACCGGTCGTGCTCGAAGTCCACGACCGGATGCTGCCCGCCAACGACGGCCGCTACCGCATCGGACCCGGCGGTGTGGAACGGACCGGCGTCACCGCGGACCTCGAACTCGATGTGGACACCCTCGCCATGCTCTACCTCGGCGAGTGGCGTCCGGCCCCGCTCGCCCTCGCCGGCCGGATCACCGGTGCGGACGAGAAAACCCTCGCCCGCACCGAAACCCTGTTCGGAACCGAGCGGAATCCCTGGTGCGGCACGGACTTCTGACCGCGCTCACGCCCCCGGCAACGCGGCCAGCAGCCGCTCCACCGACCGGCCCAGATTCCAGCGCTCGGCCAGCTGCGCGATCCGGTCCGGATCGGCGGGCGCGGCGGGCACCGCATCCGGACCGGACTGGGTCACCGGCGCGTCCACCGCGACCCGCACCACGGTGGGTGCGACCGCCAGGTAGTCCGCGGCATCGGCGAGCCGCAACCGGGTCTTCAGCGGCACCCGGGAATCCCCGGACGACGCGGCGGCCACCAGTTCGGCCAGCGAACCGAACTGCGTGATCAGCTTCGCCGCGGTCTTCTCGCCGATCCCGGCGACGCCGGGCAATCCGTCCGACGGATCCCCGCGCAACGCCGCCATATCCGCGTACGCCGGACCGGCATGGTCGACGGGCACGCCGTAACGCTCCGCGATCTCGGCTGGGCCGAGTTCCTCCGCCTTCGCCCAGCCCTTGCCGACGTACACCACCGAAGCCGGCGTCGGCTCCGTCCGCACCAGCTGGAACAGATCACGATCCCCGGTGATCACCTCCACCGCGTCCACCTGCTCGCGGGTGGCCAGCACGCCGATCACGTCGTCCGCCTCGTACCCGGCCGCCTCCGCGGTGGCGAACCCGAACGCGGCCAGCACGTCGAGGATGATCGGCACCTGCGGGGTGAGCGTGTCGGGCACCTCCTCCACATCGGTCCCGCCGTCGCCGATTTCGGCGACCCGGTGCGCCTTGTAACTCGGCAGCAGATCGGTGCGGAACTTCGGCCGCCAGTCCGCGTCCAGACAGGCCACCAGCCGCGACGGGCGGCGATCGGTGAGGATCCGGGCGAGCGTGTCGGTGAACCCGCGCACCGCGTTGACCGGCGTCCCGTCTGGAGCGGTCATCGAATCCGGCAGCGCGTAGAACGAACGGAAGTACAGGCTCGCGGAATCGAGCAGGGCGAGTGGTCCGGTCACCCGCACACCCTCCCACGCCCCGCCCGATCGCTCACCCGCCACGCCGAAACCCGAAGCCGTGAAGGGGCCCTTCACGGACTCAGAGTCTGTGAAGGGCCCCTTCACAGACTCCACTCGGCGGCCGCGACGCACCCGCCTGGCGAGTATTCCGGCCCGGGTGCCGCGGACTAGGCTCGGCGGCATGTCGAGCCGATCCCTCCATACGCCTGCCCCCGACGCCGCCGCGCTTCGTGCCCGGCTGGACCGCGCCGCGCGAGCGGCGTCCGCCGCGGACACCGACGCCCTGCTCGTCGCACCCGGCTCCGACCTGCGCTACCTGCTCGGCCAGGCAGGTGGCTCGTTCGAGCGGCTGACCACCCTCGTGGTGCCCGCCGACGGCCCGCCCGCGCTGGTCGTGCCGAAGCTGGAGGCCCCCGGCTACCACGACGTGCCTACCGCCGAACTCGGCGTCGAGATCCTGACCTGGGTGGACGGGGAGGACCCGTACCGGCTGGTCGCCGACCGGCTCGGCAAACCGGGCCGGGTCGCGGTCAGCGACTTCACCGCGGCGCTGCATGTCCTCGCGCTGCGCGCCGCCCTCGGCGACGCCGAGCAGACGCTGGCCGGCCCGATCCTGCGGGAGCTGCGGATGCGCAAGGACACCACCGAGATCGATGCCCTGCGCGCGGCCGGCGCGGCGATCGACCGCGTGCACGCGGGGATGGGGGAGTGGCTGCGCGCCGGCCGCACCGAGGCCGAGGTGGGCGCCGACATCGCCGCGGCGATCGTGGCCGAGGGGCACACCCGCGCGGACTTCGTGATCGTCGGCTCCGGCCCGAACGGCGCGAGCCCGCACCATGACGTGTCCGATCGCGTCATCGAACGCGGCGACGTGGTGGTGATCGACATCGGCGGCCCGATCGCCGAGGGCTACAACTCCGACTCCACCCGCACCTACGCGATCGGCGAACCCCGGGACGCCGACGTCGCCGGGACTTACGCGGTGCTGCAGCGCGCGCAGCAGGCCGCGGTCGGCGCGGTCCGGCCGGGCGCCACCGCGGAATCGATCGACGCCGCCGCCCGAGAGGTGATCGAGGCCGCCGGATTCGGCGAGTACTTCATCCACCGCACCGGCCACGGCATCGGCCTCGACGTGCACGAGGAGCCCTACATCGTCGCGGGCAACAGCCTGCCGCTCGAGGCGGGCATGGCCTTCAGCATCGAGCCCGGTATCTACCAGCCCGGCCGCTGGGGCGCGCGGATCGAGGACATCGTGGTGGTCACCGGAACCGGGGCAGAGGCGGTGAACACGCGGCCGCACGAGCTCGTCGTGCTGGACGCATGAGCAGCCCGTTGGAGCCCCTGGACCAGGCGATCGTGCAGGAGCTCGCGGCCGACGGCCGGCGCAGCTTCACCGACCTCGCCGAACGCGTCGGGCTGTCGGTCTCGGCGGTGCACCAGCGGGTGCGGCGCCTCGAACAGCGCGGCGTCATCCTCGGCTACACCGCGAAGCTGGACGGCGAACAGATCGGCCTGCCGCTCACCGCGCTGATCTCGCTGACCCCGAACGACCCCGCCGCACCCGACGACTACCCGCAACGGATCCAGCACATCACCGAGATCGAGTCCTGCTACTCGGTGGCCGGGGACGAGTCCTACATCCTGCTGGTCCGGGTCGCCTCCCCGCTCGGGCTGGAGGACCTGCTGCGGCGGATCCGCGAGGCGGCGAAGGTGTCCACCCGCACCACGGTGGTGCTCTCGACACCGTTCGAAGGCCGTTCACCGACCCTGTGAACCGTGTGGTGTGTGCCCCGCCGACCTGGAGCGGCGGGGCACACACCGCCTACGAGTCCCAGATCGCGCCGTACGAGGCGACTCCGCGTTGTTCCATCCCGGTGACGACCTGCCAGGTCAGCCGTTTGTTCGACACACAGATCACCGCTTCCGCGCCGGACTCCGCGCAATGCTGCTCGGTGAGCGCCAGGACGTCGGGCTTGCCCTGCTCGCCGGTGTTCCAGACGACGAAGTCCGGGGCCAGCTGCCGCACCTCCGCGAGCAGCTCCTCGCCGTAGGTGGCGACCGGGTCCCGGGTGATCCACAGCAGCCGGAACGGCAGGTCACGACGGGTCATCACGCTCATCAACGGGCCGATCCCGCTGCCGGTGGCCACGAACAGCACCCGCGGGAACAACGCCGCCGCCCCGCCCATCCCGGCGATCGGGCCGCTCTTGAGCCACACGTGCGACGGCGGATCGTCGATGAACCGGCCGGTCCAGTCACCGGCCCGGGAGATCAGCACCCGCCCGTAACCACCCTCGCCGGTGCCGATCGCGGCGAACGAATGCCACTCCCGCAGCGGCGCGAGGCTCAACGTCACAGCCGAGCCGGGCGGGAACGTCGGCGGATGCGGGAACCGCACCGAAGCCGCGTGCCGCGAATGCCGGGTCACCTCCACCGGGACCCGCCGTAGCCGCAGCCACGGCCAGGCCGCGCTCAGCACGACGAGCCCCACGACCCACGGCTGCCAGGTCGCGCCGTCCGATGTACGCACCGTGTCGGCCACCACCAGGACCAGCAGGGCCCAGCCGCCCCAGCGGTGCGCGCGTTCGAACAGGTCGTGCCACCGCTCCCGCACCGGCCGGACGGCCAGCGCCGTCAGCACGACCAGCCCGGCCGCGATGACGATCGGCAGGACCATCGGCTCGCCGCTCCGCACCAGGAACCCTACGGATACGAGGTACCAGGCGACACCTGCCGTGGCGGTACCAACGTGCAATCCGCCGTAGTGCGACACCTTCCCGGCCGCCCACCGCAAGGCGTACGGCCAGCTCCGGGGCATGCGTGTGGCCAGCCGGAAGGCGATGTTCACCACGTGCCGCTGCCGGAGGAAGATCGCCGCCGCGAGGTTGGCGAGCGCGAGATCGGCCGCGCCCGGCTGAGTCAGATCCGGCCATACGGCGACGGCGATGACCGCGTTCAGCACCAGCACGGCCGCGCTGAGCCGCACGTAGGGACTCACCACGGGGTGCTTGAGCAGCGCCCGTACGCCTCGTTGCGGGGACGACCGTCCTGGCACGGACGCCACGTTTGCACTGGTCTCGGTCAACTGGATCCATCCCGCTACGCGCAGTGGTCGTGTCTGCATCAGGATGAGATAGTGACGCACTAAAGCGAAGATCAGTGAGGCATAAACGGGCATAGAATACGCCCAGTTTGACACTTTCCGTACACGCCGTCCATGCGCGTACACCCGACAGAAGGGGAGTTCGACCTGGCGAGTCAGCCCGGCCCGGCGAGGTGCGGCGAGTGGTACGATAAAAGGTATGGCAACACGTAAAGTGACTCTTTCGCTGGACAGTGCGGCGCTCGAGTTCGCCGAGCGGGCCGCGAAGGCACACGGCATCTCGGTCTCGTCCTGGCTGTCGAAAGCAGCCCGCCGCGAGGCGGTGCGCACCGGGTACACCCCGCAGCGGGCGCCGGCCCGGGCGGCCGCGGAAGCGGACGAGGCGGAACGGGCCGCGGCGGAGAAGGACCTGCGTGCGCAGGGGTGAGGTCTGGACCTATCATCCGCCGACCGATCCGGCCCGCAAACGCACCGTGGTCGTGCTCTCCTCGGACGGGGTGAACGAATCCGAGCGGCCCTGGCTGCTCGGTGCCGAACTGCTCGACCGCGATCCGCTGGACATCCTCGGCGTCGCCATCGACGCCCGCTACTGGGTGTCCACGCTCAACCTGACCCGGCTGTACCGGCCGTGGTTCGACGAGCGGATCGCGGAGATCGGCCCGGACGTGCAGGAGCAGATCGACGTCGCCCTGCGTGCCGCGCTCGACCTCTGACGCGGCGGCGGGAGCCGGTGCCGCTCAGCCGCCGGGCTTCGCGTTCAAGGCGTTGCCGGGCCCGTCGACGCAGGCCGCGGTGGCGTCGCGGGTGGCGAGGAACTCCGAGAGACAGCCGGCGATCGCGGCGTGCCCGGCGGCGTTGGGGTGGAAGGATTCCTGCAGTGCGTGCGTGGCCCGGTCGAGGTGGGTCAGATCGTCGAGATGCAGGGTGAGCCGGGTGAACCACTCCGTGGCCTGATCGGCGCCGCCGCTGCACGCCTCGTGCTGCTTTCCGGCCTGCGCCAGGTCCAGGAACCGGGCCCCGGTCTGCGTGGCCGCCTGCCGCAGCCCGGCCGACAGGGTGCTGATCCCGGGCCCGGCGATCCAGTCGAGATCGTCGGTGCGGAACGGGCAGCCGTTGAGGCTCTGCAGATCGGCCGGGATGCCGGGCCCCACCGGGGTGGCGTAGGACTGCAGCACCAGCTGATAGTCCGCGGGCACGTAACCGGCCCGCGCGAGCACCTTCTTCACGTCGCCGACCGCGGCGGTCACCTTCGGCACCATGGCGTCCACTTTGGACTTCCAGGTTTCCCGCAGGGCCACGTTGCAGCCGGCCTCCCCGGCGCTGAACCAGGCCTGAAAACAGGTGGTGACCTGCGCGGAGAACTTCGGATCGTCGTTCGCGCCGACCCCGATCACGACCACGCTCACCCGGTGGTTCTTGACCACCTCCGCCAGCTGCGCGGCCTGCGAACGCTCACCCCACTGGTCGGCGCCGCCGAGGGCGACCTGGGCCGAGGGCGCTCCGGAACAGGCGAGGTTGACCCGCGCGGTGACTCCCGGGATGCGGACCTTCTGCACGAACGCGTTGGGGGAGCGGTGGCACCAGTCGCCGTTGCGGCCGTCGGTGTCCGGGGTGTAGTCCCCGGCGCCTTCCCCGGAGACGGTGCTGTCGCCGAGCGCGACCACGGTCAGCGGCCCGGTGCCGGGCGGCCCCTGCCGGGGCTGTGGCCGCCCCCGCATGCTCTCCGCCCCGAAGAGCACGAACGAGCCGATCAGCAAGGCCACACAGGCGAGGACCAGCGCCCCCCACCACCACCGGAATCTTCGCATCGCCACCCGAGTCTAGCCAGCCCGCGAGCTGCCCGGTCCCCCTCGTCCGGCTCCGGGACTGCGCAGTCCACTGTGGAGGGCACCAACCGGGACCGGAGCCGCACCGTCGGGTCCCGGCCAGGGATGGTGGACCGGGGACCCGGCGGTCGGCGTGCCGTCGGCCGAGCTGCGCGACCGACGGCGCGTGTTCCGGATTCTGCTCAGCGCTGCCGCGCCGGGCGCACGATCATCTCGTTCGCGTCGACGCCCTCGGGCTGGCTCAGCGCGCGGGCGATGGCGTCCGCGATGGCCATCGGCTCGATCGCGTCCTTGCGGTAGATCCGCATCGCCTCCTGGGCATCCGGGTCGGAGATGATGTCCGCCGGCTCGGAGGTGACCACACCGGGCGAGATGGTGGTGACCCGGATCGACGGGTCGGACTCTGGCGCAGGCCCTCGGTGATCGCCCAGGCCGCGTACTTGCTGCCGCAGTACACCGCGGCGGTCGGGACGACCCCGTGCGCGGCGATGGAGGCGACGGTGACGAAGTGCCCGCCCTTCTGCCGGGTGAAGCGGCGTTGATCCCGTACAGCAGGCACAAAAGGGGTGGGCTGCACCCACCCTTCGCCGCGCTCCCGGACGTGGTGGCCGGACCTGTCGCGGCCGTACCCGGGCCAGCAGTGGTTTAAACCTCTCTGCTGTGGTTCTGCCCGCCCGCACCTGCGGTCCGTCCCGGTGAGGCACGGTGCTTTGACCAGCTCGCCGCGCTGTCCGAGCCTGGTACGCGAGCCTCCGGCCCCTCCCACGAAAGGCGAATCATGCGATTGAGCCGAGCCCGGTTGCGCCGGGCAGCCCTCGTGCTGGCCGCCGCGGCGGTCCTCCCGCTCGCCGCGGTGCCCGCGCACGCCGCCGACGACTGGACCACGGTCTTCTCCGACGATTTCGACGGTGCCGCCGGTACCGGCCTGAACCCCCAGAACTGGCTCTACGACAAGGGAACCGGCTATCCCGGCGGGGCGGCGAACTGGGGCACCGGCGAGGTGGAGACCTCGACCGATTCGACCGCCAACGTCTACCACGACGGATCCGGGCACCTGGTGATCAAGCCGATCCGGGACGCGGGCGGCGCGTGGACCTCCGGGCGGATCGAAAGCGCCCGGACCGACTTCGGTGCTCCGGCGGGCGGCCGGATGGAGATGAGCGCGACGCTGCAGCTGCCCGATCCCGAGCGCGGGCTCGGCTACTGGCCCGCGTTCTGGGCGATGGGCGCCGACGCCCGCCCGGTCGGGGCGACGAACTGGCCCAGCATCGGCGAACTGGACATCATGGAGAACGTGAACGCGCTGGACAAGCACTCCAGCACGTTCCACTGCGGCCAGTGGCAGGGCGAATGCCACGCCCCCGACGGCATCACCAGCGACCTGCAGGACTGCGCGGGCTGCAAGACCGGCTACCACACCTACTCGGTGGTGGTCGATCGCCGCAATCCCACCGCCGAGGAGCTGCAGTTCTCCCTCGACGGGCGGCAGACCTTCGCGGTCAAGCAGAACCAGGTCTCGGCCGACACCTGGAAGGCCGCCGTGGACCACGGCTTCTTCGCGGTCTTCGACGTCGCGATCGGCGGTTCCTACCCGAACAAGGTGTGCGGCTGCACCTCACCGGCCGCGGACACCACCTCGGGCGCCGGGATGAGCATCGACTCGTTCGCGGTCAAGGTCAGCAAGAGCTGAGGACGGGGGTTGGGGGTCGGCGAGGTCGCGGTTCGTCGCCGACCCCCAACCTGTCCGGGCAGCTGCACGCTGTGACCTCCGATTCGGTGATCTTGCTACCGAGGTACGCGCTACGCCGTCGTGCTTGGTTTCGCCGGGGAAGAGAGTCAACCGGACGCCGCAGGCGACGGCGACGCAGATCAGCGTGGGCACCCGGCGGATGGCATGACCGCGCCAAGGACGACCGGTACCCCTCGCTGTGCATGTTTTCCTTGTCCGGCAAGGGAAAATCCTGCTGACGCGGCGGTCCGGGTCCGGCTATGGGGATGGGGACCGCCGCGCAGAACGCGCGCGTGCTGCGGGAATTCGGCTTCACGCGGCTCCCCGCGTGACAGCATCGCCCGGTTCCAAACACAGAGTGGCCGCCTTCCCCACGCGGAGAAGGCGGCCCACCACCATCCGGCTCTCACCCGGTCACGGGTCAGGGCCCCGGCAAAGTTGGTCGAGGGCCCGTGATCAGCAGAGAGAGCCGTGGCTGCCCGACCGGTTTCGGGTCCGTGAAGGGCCCCTTCACGGACTCAGAATCCGTGAAGGGCCCCTTCACAGCCCTCCGCACCTGCGCAGGGTCCTCCGCAGCTGCGCAGGGCCCTCCACACCGAGTTTGCCGACACCCTGCGGTCACGGGTAGTGCGGCACGTTCACCGGCTTGGTCCCGTCCGGGGTCACGTCCCCGGCGTCGTTGATCACGTGCTTGATCGTGCCCCGGTGGTTCAGTGACACGGTGAGCAGGCTGTGCAGCCTCACCCCGCTGTTTCTGGGCACCTCGAACGCGCGCTCGCCGGCGACGGCCGGGTTGGTGTCGAAGAAGCAGTAACTGCCCAGGCCCCACGCCTCGTGCGAGCTGACCTCGTCGCCGACCTTGTAGGCGGCGTAACCGGCGGTGCCCGGCGCGGAGTTCCACGAGCCCTGGTTCGGCACGTCGTAGGGCATCTCGTTCTGGAAGAAGATCGTCTTGCCGCGCTGGCCGTTCCAGAGCACCTGGAACTTCTGGTAGTGCTCGACGAAAAGGCCGGTGGCGGTCACGTCGTCCCCGTTGACCAGGACGCCGGTGTCGGCGGTGTTGGTGGTCCAGCCGACGGTGCCGGCCTTGCCGTGGTCGGCGCGCCAGGCCCAGACGTGGTCGACGAGGGTGTCGTCGCTGTTGACCACGAGGCTGTTGGTGGCCTTGCCCGCGAGGTCGCCGCCGATGCGGAAGAACACATCCTGCAAGGAGATCGGGTTCTTCGCGTGGTCGGTGTGCTGGCCCTTCTTGCCGACGGTCAGCAGCGCGTTCGAGCTCCGCGCGCCTGCGTCGAACAGCACGCCCTTCACCCGCACGCCGTCGGTGTCGGCGATGTGCATCGCGTCGACACCGTTGTCCGGAACGAGCGTGGGGTAGCCGATGCCGAGCACGGTGGTGTCCGGGTTGGTGACGTTGAGGGTCTGGTCGAGGTGGTAGATGCCTGGGGTGAAGAACAGGCTGCAGCCCGCCGCGAGCGAGCGGTTGAGATCGGCGGCCTTGTCGCCGGGTTTGGCCACGCGGAACCGGCTGATCGGCACCGAATCGCCGGGCGTGGCGCCGTTCGCCCAGCTCGGTCCGGAGGCGTTCGTGCGCAGCGCGGGACGGAACACGCGGTATTTCCCGGCGCCGTCGACGTACAGGTACGGCACGTCGCGTGAGACCGGGGTGGTGCTCAGCGTGGTCTCCGGCGGGGTGGGGAAGGTGTTCGGCGGGGCGCCGAGGGTGCCGGAGAACACCATGTTCCACACGCCGCCGTCCCAGCTGCCCAGCGCCGAGTCGCGGGTGTACCACTGTTGCTGGGAGACCGAGGCGGTCTTGCCGGCCACCTTGGTGTCGGCGATGTACCCGCCGCTGGAGTACCCGTAGCCGGCGGGGAACAGCTGGAGCCCGCCCCTGATGTCCATGCGCCGGAACGGCGCGGCCTGCGAAACCGCCCAGCGGTCGTCGCCGCTCGCCGGGGTGACTGCCATGTTCTCCGCCGAGCGCCAGAAGTTCTGCAGCGCCGAACCCTGATCGGACTCGTTGAACGCGTCCACCGTGAGGTCGCCGGTGATCTGCACGTCGCCCGGGTTCTGGCCCAGCCCGGCGACGGAGGTGTAGAAGCCGACGTTGTCGTGCACCGAGTAGCTGCCGGGTTTGAACAGGTGCGCCACGCGCCCGGACGCGAACTGCGCGGTCTGCGTGCTCTTCTGCGCTTCGAAATCCTTGTCGAGCTGTGACTGGATGCGGTCGCCGGACATGCCCGGGTCGAAGATCCGCACGTTCGGCCCGAAGTCGGGTTGATCGGGCTGTCCGCAGCCGGCGTGCGCGACGCTCGCCGCGTGCGCGGTGGGCAGTCCGAGTCCCAGCCCGGCCAACGCGGTCAGTGCGAGCGCGGCGAGCGGGCCGCGCCGTCGTCGTGGTGAGCGAAAAGCGGGTTCCACGATGTGGTACCTCCGCGGTCGGAATTCACCGGATCGGTTGGCAGTAGCGGAAAGTATCCGCGCGAGCACGGACCACGGGTCACGAGGGCGTAACAGGTTGTCTGGACCACTCAGGGTGTGCCCGTTCGACCACGAACGAGTGACCTGCGGCCTCGCGGGGCCAGGCACGGGCGGGCACCATGACGGGCGGATCAGCGCGCCGATGCCGACGGGAGCGAGATGAGCCGTATCGAACGAGGACGCCGACCCTTGCGGACGGCGCTCGCCGTCGCCGCGATGGCACTGCCGTGGACGGTCGTGAACGCGGGACCGGCCACGGCCGCGGATTACTCGAAAGCGGCGGACGACACCGCGGGATCACAGATCGCGGTGCACGAAGGCGTACAGGGCGGCCCGGCGCGTGCGGATCTCGCCGGCGGGCAGGCTCTCGGACACGACGTGAGCGGTCACCAAGGCCCGGTGGATTGGGCGAAGGCGGCAGCGTCGGGTGCCCAGTTCGCGTACGTCAAAGCCACCGAGGGCACCGGGTACGTCAGCCCACACTTTGCACAGCAGTACAACGGCGCGCAGAAGGCGGGCCTGATCCGCGGCGCCTATCACTTCGCGCGGCCGGATCTTTCCAGCGGCGCCGCGCAGGCCGAGTACTTCATCGCGCACGGCGGCGCCTGGCGCAAGGGCGGCACGACGCTGCCAGGTGCGCTGGACGTCGAGTACAACCCGTACGGCGACGCCTGCTACGGCAAGAGCCCCGCGGACATGACCGCGTGGATCGCCGACTTCGCGAGCACCTACCTCGCGAAGCAGCACCGCAGCGCGATCATCTACACCTCGACGTCCTGGTGGAAACGCTGCACCGGCAACACCGCGCGGTTCGGCGACACGAATCCACTGTGGCTGGCCCGGTACGCCCCGGCGATCGGGGAGTTGCCCGCGGGCTGGGACAAGCAGAGCATCTGGCAGTTCGCCCGCGACGGCGGGCTGCCCGGCGACCAGAACTACTACAACGGCCCGATCAGCCGGGTACAGGCGCTGGCCCGGGGCGCCTGACTCACGTACGGGTCAGCAGCTCCCGCAGCCGGGTGATCCGGCTCCGCTGACGCACTGGGAGACAGGGGTTCCGGCAAAGTTGGTCGGGGACCCGGCGGCGGGCGTTGCGGAGGTGTGTGCGACCACCTCGTGGCATGCGCCGGACCGGCTTCGGGTCCGTGAAGGGGCCCTTCACGGACTCAGAGTCCGTGAAGGGCCCCTTCACAGACCTCCACCATTGGGCGTTGCCCTGGCTACGGTCCCGGATATGGCTTCTTCCGAGCAGCCGCGCCGGTCGCCCGCAGTCCCCGCACCTGCTCGTCACCGGTGACGGCGGACGGCGCGGAGTGGAACCGCACCGCGATCCGGCGCGATCCCTCGCCGCGCGGTGTCCCCGCGTTCGGACGGGTGCACATCAGCGCTGGCCATACGGTCTTCCCTGGACGGCGACTAAGCGTTACCGAGGTTCACTGTTACCTAAGGTAACCCCTATTTGCCGGGCTCGCGAGAGGGCAGAACGAAGCCGGGCGGGAACCAGCAGGCCTGACACCCACCGATTCCCCACCCGGCTGTACGGACTCCGGCAGCACCCGGATCAGCCCCGCGGCTGCTCCCGCCACCACTGCTGCCCGGCTTCAGGCAGCGTCTGGATCGGGTCGTAGTACGGGTACTTCCGCTGCAACGCCTCCGGGTCCTCGTGCTCGATCCCGGTCCGGTAGTTCTTCGTCCAGTACGAAATGCCGCGCTCCCGGTCGTAGTCGGCCAGCTGGTGCACCCACCGCTTCCCGACATACGGCACGTCGCACACGATCCGCGGCGTCGCGTACCCCGGCAGGTAGCCCATGATCGCGTGCTGCAGCTCCTGTGCCTCCCGCACCGAGACCCGCCAATGCTCGGCGTTCGGGATCATGTCGCACATGTAGAAGTAGTACGGCAGGATGTTCGCCTCGCCTTGCAGCGCGAAGCACAGATCGAGCAGCTGGGCCGGCGTCGCGTTCACGCCGCGCATCAGCACGCCCTGGTTGCGTACGTCGCGTACGCCGACCTGCAGCGCCGTACGCGCGGCTTCGGCGACCAGCGGCGTGACGGACTGGGCGTGGTTCACGTGTGTGTGGATTGCCAGGTTGACGCCACGGGCCTGCGCGGTGAGCGCGACCCGCTGCAGGCCTTCGGTCACCTTCGGCTGCAGCCAGTGCTGCGGCAGCGCGGCGAGCGCCTTGGTGGCGAGGCGGATGTCGCGCACGGTCTCGATGTCCATCAGCCGCATCAGGAACGACTCCAGCTGCGGCCACGGCACGTTCGCCACGTCGCCACCGGAGACGACCACATCCCGTACGCCGGGGGTGCGCTGGAGGTAGCCGATCATCGCGTCCTGCCGGTCGACCGGCTTGAGTTCGAGCTTGTGCTTCTGCACCTGCTCGGTGGAGTTGCCGACCAGGTCCATCCGGGTGCAGTGCCCGCAGTACTGGGGGCAGGTCGAGATCAGCTCGGCCAGCACCTTGGTGGGGTAGCGGTGGGTGAGCCCCTCGACCACCCACATCTCCGCCTCGTGCAGCGAGTCCCGCTCGGAGTGCGGGTGACTCGGCCACACCGGGTCGCGGTCGCTGCGCACCGGGATCATGTACCGGCGGATCGGGTCGGCGTAGAACGCCTCGGTCACCTTCGCCGGGTCGGTGCCCGCGGAGGGCGCCATCGTGTTCAGCATCTGCGGCGGCACGAGCATCGACATCGTGGCCATCTCGTGCTGGTCGGCGACCAGATCCTCGTAGAAGCGCTCGTCGAGCAGGTCGCCCAGGAGCGCGCGCAGCTGCTTGACGTTGCGCACACAGTGCACCCGCTGCCACTGCGGGTCCCGCCACTGGGCGGCGGTGACGTCCCGCCAGCCGGGGAACCGGCGCCAGTCGGGCTCCGCAAGCTCGGTGCGGGCGTATTCATACGGCTGGTCCAGTGCGGCGGCAGGCGGCACAGGTTCCTGGATCACAGTCATCTGTACTCCTAGTCGTCGGTTTCACATAAAAATATCCTGTCACAACGTTCTCATGGCGTAAATCTTCTCGCACAACGGGTGGGTGTGTGATCACAGGAACGCGCGGGGGAGACTCGGACGGTGACGAACGACAGCACCACGCTCCTGCTCGGCGGTCGCATCTACACCCCGTCCTCACCCGACGCGACGGCGATGGCGGTCTCCGGCGGCACGGTCGTGTGGGTCGGCCAGGACGAGCCGGCCCGTGCCCTGCACCCCGGCGCGGAGATCCTCGACCTCGGCGGCGCGTTCGTCGCCCCCGCCTTCGTCGACACCCACGTGCACGCCGGCGCCACCGGCCTGCACTTCGACGGGCTCGACCTGACCACCGTGCGCAGCGCCGCCGGGCTCCTCGCCGCCGTACGCGACGCCCTCGTGCCCGGCCGGATCCTGCTCGCGCACGGCTGGGACGAATCCACCTGGACCGACCCCCGCCTGCCCAGCCGCGCCGAACTGGACGACGTCGCGGGCGGCACGCCGGTCTACCTGAGCCGGGTGGACGTGCACTCCGCGCTGGTGTCCACCCCGCTGACCGCGCTCGTACCGGGCATCGATGCGGTCCCCGGCTGGTCCGCCGACGGGCCGCTCACCCATAACGCGCACCACCGTGTCCGCGCGGCCACCAGGACCGCGGTGACCCGCGACCAGCGCCGCGCCGCCCACCGCACCTTCCTCGCCACCGCCGCCGCCCGCGGCATCGTCTCGGTCCACGAATGCGGCGGCCCGGACATCGGCGGCGCCGAGGACTTCACCGGCCTGCTCGCCCTCGCGAACGAGCCGGGCCTGCCCGAAGTGGTCGGCTACTGGGGCGAACCCGACGTCGAGAAGGCCCGCGCGCTCGGTGCCCGCGGCGCCGCGGGCGACCTGTTCGTCGACGGCGCACTCGGGTCCCGCACCGCCGCGCTGACCAGCCCCTACACCGACGACCCGACGACCTCCGGCACGCTGCACGCGGACGCGGCCACGATCGGCGACCACATCGCCGCGTGCACCGAAGCAGGGCTTCAAGCAGGTTTCCACGTGATCGGCGACGCCGCCGCCGCGGAGGTGCTGGAAGGGTTCCGGCTGGCCGAGAAACAGGTCGGGCAGCGGGCTTTGGCCGCCCGCCACCACCGGCTGGAACACCTGGAGATGGTCACCGCCGACCAGGCCCGCGCACTGGCCGGATGGGGCGTCATCGCGTCCGTGCAGCCGCTGTTCGACCAAGCCTGGGGCGGCACCGCGGGCATGTACGCCGAGCGGCTCGGCACGGATCGCGCGCCAGCGCTGAACCCGTTCGCCACCCTTGCTGCGGAAGGGGTCGTGCTCGCCTTCGGTAGCGACACCCCCGTGACCGCCCTCGATCCGTGGGCCACCGTACGCGCCGCGATCCACCACCGGACCCCCGAAGCCCGGCTGTCCGCCCGCGCGGCGTTCACCGCGCACACCCGCGCCGGGCACCGCGCGGCAGGCATCAACGACGGGCTCACCGGCACCCTCGTGCCCGGCGCCCCGGCGCACTACGCGATCTGGGACGCGACCGACCTCGTCGTCGCCACCGCGGACAGCCGCGTGCAGCGCTGGTCCACCGATCCGCGCTCCGGCGTACCCCCGCTGCCGCGGCTGGATCCGGACAGCCCGCTGCCGCGCTGCCTGCGCACCGTACGCGGCGGGACGGTCCTCTACGACGAGTTCACCCCCGCCACCTAAAGTTTCTGTCGTGGCAGTGACAGTGGCGGATTCCGAACCCGGCGCTCCGCGCGAAGCAGAACCCCGCCGGCCGAAACGGGCATGGCGGGCCTGGCTGATCCGGCTCGCCGTCGCCGCGTCCGCCGGATTGCTGTACTACCTCAGCTTCGCGCCGCGTCCACTGTGGTGGCTCGCGCCGATCGCGTTCACCGCGTTCGCATTGGTCCTTCGTGGACGGAAGTTCCGCGGCGGGTTCGGCTACGGGTTCGTCTTCGGCGTCGCGTTCTTCCTCACGCACCTGCTGTGGCTGCAGGACTTCCTCGGCCGGGAGTTCGGCCCGTGGCCCTGGCTGGGCCTGAGCGTCACGCTGGCGCTCTACTTCGGACTCGGCGGGTTTCTGATCACGGTGGTGTCCCGGCTGCCGCTGGCGCCGCTGTGGGGCGCTCTGGTGTTCATCGCGCTCGAAACCCCGCGTACCTGGTTCCCCTTCGGCGGCTTCCCGTGGGGCCGGGTCGGATTCAGCCAGCCCGAAGGCGCGTTCCTGTCCCTCGCCTCGATCGGCGGCGCGCCACTGGTCGGCTTCGCCGTCGTACTCACCGGCTTCGGGCTGGCCGCACTCCTGGCCCGGCTGTGGCAGACGCGGCACGTACGCGACCGCGCGCTGATATGGCCGGTGGCGTTCACCCTCGTCCCGGTCCTCGCCGGACTCGCGGCGTGGCCCACGATCGGCACCGGCGCGCAAGACGGCTCGCTCACCGTCGCCACGGTGCAGGGCAACGCCCCGGACCTCGGCATCGCGCTCCAGGGCCAGCGCGGCGTCCTGCGGGACAACAGCCTCGCCGAAAGCGCCCGCCTGCTCACCGACATCCGCAGCGGCCGGGTCGCCAAGCCGGACCTGCTGATCTGGCCGGAGACCTCCACCGCGATCTACGGCGACGACCCGGCCCTGGACCAGATGGTCTCCGCGTTCGGCGTGCCCGCGGTGATCGGTGCCCTCGTCCGCCGCCCGGACGGCCAGGACGAGAACGACGCGGTGGTGTGGGACCCGCGCACCGGGCCGGGACAGCGCTACACCAAACAGGACCTGGTCCCGTTCGGCGAGTACGTGCCCGCCCGCGCAGTCGCCCGGCTGGTCACGCCGTTCGTGGACAACACCCCGGAAATGCGGGCCGGCGACGGCACGAACGCGGCGCTCTCGGTCGCGGGCACCAAGGTCGGCATGTTCATCTGCTACGAGACCGCGTTCGACGGCCCCGCCCGCGACGCGGTGCGCGAAGGCGGCGAACTGCTGGTGGTGCCCACGAACAACGCCTGGTACGGGCCGGGGGAGATGAGCTACCAGCAACTGGCGATGACCCGGCTGCGCGCGGTCGAGCACGGCCGCGCGGCTGTGGTGTCGGCCACCACCGGGGTCAGCGCGCTGGTCGCCCCGGATGGAACGATCACCAGCTCAACCGGACTTTTCACGGCGGACACCCTGGTCGGGCGCGTGCCGCTGCGCACGGCGACTACGCTGTCGGATCGACTCGGTGCGTGGACGGAGTACGCCCTGCTGGCACTGGCGATCGCGGGTGTCGCCGGCGGGGTCGTGCTCCGTTTTCGCACCCGGCGCGGCCGCGCCGGCAGGACAGCAGGGGACACGGCGGACTGAACCGCCGGATTCGGAGGAAACGGATGGCGCAGGCGCCACGGGGGGCCGAAACGATCGAACCGGTGCTGGTGGTGGTCCCGACCTACAACGAGCGGGACAACCTCGGCCCGGTGCTGGACCGGCTCCACCAGGCCCTCCCGGAGGCGCACGTGCTCGTCGTCGACGACGGCAGCCCGGACGGCACCGGTGAGCTGGCCGACGAGCGCGCCGCCGCGGACGAGCGGGTGCACGTGCTGCACCGCACCGCGAAGGCCGGTCTCGGCAAGGCCTACATCGCCGGGTTCCGCTGGGGCCTCTCCCGCGGCTACGCCGCGTTCGTGGAGATGGACGCGGACGGCTCGCACGCCCCCGAAGACCTGCCCCGGCTCCTGGCCGCGGCAGAGGACGCGGACCTGTCGATCGGCTCGCGCTACGTGCCCGGCGGCAGCACGGTGAACTGGCCGCTGCGCCGTCAGCTGCTCTCCCGCGGCGCGAACCTGTACTCCCGGTTCGCGCTCGGGCTGAAGGTCGCGGACATGACCGCCGGCTACCGCGTCTACCGCCGCCCGGTCCTGGAAAAGCTGGAACTGGACGAGGTCGCCTCCCACGGCTACTGCTTCCAGATCGACCTGACCCGCCGCACCGCGGACGCCGGCTTCGAGATCGTCGAGGTCCCCATCACCTTCACCGACCGCGAGATCGGCCAGTCGAAAATGAGCGGCTCGATCATGCGCGAGGCGTTCTTCCGCGTCGCGGAGTGGGGCGCGCGGCGGCGGGTGGCCCAGCTGCGGCGGCTCCTGGGCCGCTGACCGGCGCCTGCGGAGTCCGGACAGGCCGCTGCCCCCGTGCACGAGTGCGCGGGGGCAGCGACGGATCGGTAGTCGGTCAGGAAGCCAGCTACGGGCCGAGATTCAGGCGGACCGGCTGGTCCGGCGTCCCTTGAGCTCGGCGAGACGTTCGTTCAGCAGGTCCTCGAGCTCGGGGATGGAGCGGCGCTCCAGCAGCATGTCCCAGTGCGTCCGGGGCGGCTTGGTCTTCTTCTGCTCGGGCTGCCCGCCATCGACGATCTCGGACTCGCTGCCGTGCAGCCGGCATTCCCACACCGTCGGGATCTCGGCGTCGTCGGAGAACGGCACCTCGAACTCGTGGTTCTTGGGACAGGCGTAGCGCACGGTCCGGCGCGGGGCGAGATCGTGATTGCGGTCGGTCTCGTAGCTGACCGCCCCCAGCCGGCTTCCACGGAGAACACGGTCGGCCATGATGGGTCCTTTCAGTCAGCTCCGGGTGGAGCCAGGGTGATGCTCACCCTATGCAACGAACGTGGCGTCCGGGGGATTCCCGGTTCACCATGTCGCTGCTCACGATGAGGTGCGTCACCCGAGGTCTTCAGCTTCCTCCAGTGGGAGACGTTGTGCCGTTTGTCGTGACGCCGTTACCGCCTTCCTAGTGCGGATATCCCCCAGTTGGGCTATCCGGGTCACGACTAGGACAACCGTAACTGACCGTGCTGTGCGGCAGCCGGCCCCAGGTCCCCCATCCGGAAATGTCGTCGGCACAGTACCTGATAACGGAAGGTAGCCGGATCCCCTCCGAACCGTGATGAAGCTGAAGATTCAACTACGGATTGTTCGGCAGTTGTCGGCGCAGCGTCGTCCACGATCGTGTCCGGCATGATGTCGGCGACCACCACCGTGTCGCCCTCCCGGAGGATCTCGCCATCGCGGACCCGGGCATTGAACCGGCCGGGCAGCCCGCACCAGCACAGCACCTCCACCTGCACCGGCTGCAGCTCGTCGGCCAGCTCGAACAGCCGCCCGGCACCGGGGAAGAGCCGGCTGCGGAAATCGGTCGCGATACCGAAGCAGTACACGTCCACCCCGACCTCGTCGGCCAGCTCGGCGAGCTGGTCCACCTGCGCGGGGGAGAGGAACTGCGCCTCGTCCACGATCACGTAGTCCACGTGCCCGCCCTGTGCCCACCGGGCGCGCACCAGCTCCCGCACATCGGTGCCGGTGCCCACCTCGGTGGCCCGGCGGGTGATGCCGATCCGGCTGGTGATCTGCGGCGCACCGGACCGGTCGTGCCGCACCAGCACCAGCCCGCGCCGCCCCTGCCGCGCATGGTTGTGATCGATCTGCAACGCGAGCGTCGACTTCCCGCAGTCCATCGGGCCGTAGCAGAACTTCAGCCGTCCCCTCGGCGCTCCGTTGCGGCGGACACCCGCCGGCGGCGCCGCGGAGAGCGCGTCGGTCGGGTCGTCGGGCACGGTTTCGTCGGGTGCGGTCACGACGCCCGACCCTAGCGGGACCTCACAGCACCTCCGGCGGACGGTTCCCGGCCGCCACGATCGCCCGCCGCACCGGCACCAGCGCGACGAACACGAACCCCAGCACGAAGAACACCACCAGCGCCACGATCGCCAGCCGGAACGACCCGGTCGCCTGCCCGACCCCGGCGAACACCAGCGGCCCCAGCCACGACGTGCCCTTCTCACCCACGACGTAGAGCGAGTAGTACTGCGCGTCCTTGCCCGCCGGGATCATCTGGCTGAACAGCGACCGCGACAACGCGTTCGTCCCGCCCAGCACCAACCCGATACCGACGGCGACCGCGTAGAACTGCACCGGCTGCGCAGGCTGCACGAAATACGCCCCGGCCAGCACCACCACCCACAGCACCAGGCTGCCGAGAATGGTCCGCTTCGCCCCGAGCCGTCGCGCGACCAGCCCGTGCAGCACCCCGCCCGCATACGCGAGGAACTGGATCACCAGCACCGTGACGATCAGCACCTCGTCGGAGAACCGCAGCTCGTCCTTCCCGTACTGCGCGGACACCGTCACCACGGTGTTGATCCCGTCCGCGAAGAGCAGGTAGCTGCCGAGGAAGGCCAGCGTCAGCGGAAATTGCCGGGCCGCGGCCAGCGTCTGCCCCAGCTCGCGGAACCCGGCCCCCAGCACACCCCGGCCCGGGACCGTCGCCACCGGCTCGTGCCGGCGGGGGAGCGCCCGCACCGTCGGGATGGTGAACAGTGCCCACCACAGACCGGAGGTCAGGAAACAGATCCGCACCGCGGTGGCCGTGTCCACGCCGAGCGCGTCGCGGCTGAGGTAGAAGGCCAGCTGCAACCCGAGCGCCAGCCCGCCGCCGAGGTAACCGAACGCCCAGCCCTTCGCGGACACCTCGTCCCGCTCGTCCGGCCCGGCGATGTCCACCAGGAACGAGTAGTAGACGACCAGCGAACCGCCGTACCCGATGTTGGCCACCACGAACAACGCCGCACCCAGCTGCCAGTTCGAACCGGCCATGAAGAACATCAGCGCCGAGGCCAGCGCACCCAGCGCGGCGAACCAGCCGAGGATCCGGCGCTTGGTGCGGCTGCGGTCGGCCACCGCCCCCGCGATCGGCAGCACCAGCACCTGCACCACGGTCGCGACCGCGAGCAGATAGCCCCACAGCGAACCGGCGGGGAAGTGCAGACCAAGCAAAGAGACGTCACACCGGTTCAGCTTGTCGTCGAGCCCCGCGGCGTCCACACAAGGGTTGTCCCCGTTAAGGGTGATGTTCTGCTTCGCATCGGCCGCCGCGACCGTGCTCATGGAGAGCGCCCCGAACACCGTTGTGGTCGAAGAATAAAACGGCGAATTCGCCCAGTCGTAGAAGTACCAGCCCCGCCGTTCCCGTTTACCGTCCCGCGGGCGCGCCACCGTCATCCAGGCTCCTCGTCGGTGCCGAAACTCCAGGTCGGCGCGCACATTACGGGGTCGGCCCGCGACCCGCCCGGCAGTCCATCGGCAGTGTCCGATTCGTCGCTTCTTTCTGCTCCGGCGTGCTTTCCCGAACCGCGCGCAATACGCACCCGGGCGTGTCGCTGCCCGGCCGGTCAAGCGTTTCATGTGAGACTGAAGTGCGTGTTGTGACGGTTGTGGTCAATGAGTCGCGTGCTTACTGTGCCCCCATGACCAACCGCGTTCGCACCGCCCGGCGCGCGGCCACCCGAGCCCTGCTGCTCGTGGTCGCCGTACTGGGACTGGAGCTCGTCGTCACCGGCGCCGCTTCCGCGGACCCGAGCTCCACCTCCTGGATCAAGCTCCGCATGTGCGAGTCCAGCGGCCGGTACTCCATCAACACCGGCAACGGCTACTACGGCGCCTACCAGTTCGACCTGCCGACCTGGCGCAGCGTCGGCGGCGGGGGACGGCCCGACCAGGCCAGCCCCCGCGAACAGGACTACCGCGCGCTCTACCTGTACCGGATGCGCGGCTGGCAGCCCTGGGAATGCGGCGGCAAACTCGGCCTCTCCGGCGACCACGACGCTCGCAGCAAACGCGTCCCCTCCTACGACGAGTCCGCCTACATCGGCGGTACCGGCCTGCCCGCCCCACCCGCGCCGAAACCCGGCCCGGCCCCCGCGCCACCCTCCGGCGGCATACCGGACTGGCCCGGCCTGGTCTACGCCTACGGCGACTGCGCCCCCGCACTGCGCACCTTCCAGCTCCGCATGAACGCCTTCGGCTACGGATTCAGCGGCACCGGCTGCTACTACGACAAAACCCGCACCGCCGTGCTCGACCTGCAGAAGGCCAACAGCATCAACGACTCCGGCCGGCTCGGCCCGAAAACCTGGAAAGCCGCCTGGGAGGGCAAGGCACCCCGCTGACGCGGACAGAACCTGACCGCAACCCCTGCCACAGTGGTCCCGTACCGGACACCGGAACGGAAGGAACCGACCACCGTGACCACCGCACCCGCCACGCACCCCGGCGAACGAGCCGACCTGCTCGCCGAACTCGCCGCCGCCCGGACCGCCCTCACCGGCGCCGCCCAGGGCCTCACCGACGCGCAGGCGGGCGAAACCCCGACCGTCAGCGAACTCTGCCTCGGCGGACTGATCAAACACGTCGCACAGGTCGAGGAGAACTGGCTTCGCTTCACCGTCGAAGGACCCACCGCCCTGACCTACGCACTACCCGAGGGCGTCACCTGGGGCGACATCGCCGCCGGCACCGCCCGCGAACTCCCGCGATGGATGATCGAACACGGCGAACGGTTCCGCATGCAGCCGGGGGAGACCCTCTCCGGCGTCCTCGAACACTACGCACAGATCGCCGCCCACAGCGAAGAGATCATCAACGCCCACACCGACCTGTCCGCGACCCACCCACTGCCGGACGCACCCTGGCACGAACCCGGCGCCGCCCACAGCGTCCGCCGCGTACTGCTGCACGTCATCGCCGAAACCGCCCAGCACGCCGGCCACGCGGACATCATCCGCGAAACCCTCGACGGCCGGAAAGCCAGCTGACCACCGCCGGTCCGGCGTACAGCGCGCCGGATCCGCTCAGCCGTCCTGCGGCCAGCTGCCCCGCTCCCGTAACACCGTCCGCAGCAGATCCGGACGATCCGTCACGATCCCGTGCACACCCAGGTCCAGCAACGCCCGCATCTGCGCCGGATCATCGATCGTCCACGTGTGCACCTCGAACCCGCGACGCACCGCGGACTTCACGAACGCCCGGTCCACCACCGTCAACGGCCCCTGCCGCACCGGCACCTGCGCCAGCCACCCCCGCGCCAGCCGGCCCACCGGCACCGGCGGCACCCAGCCGTTGAGCCACAACAGAAACGCCGAACCCGGCCCCATCGACGTCAACAGCTTCGGCCCGGCCAGCCGCCGCAACCGAGCCAGCCGCGCATCCGAAAACGACGCCGCGGCCACCCGATCGAACGCCCCCATCCGCTCCAGCACCCGCACGAACGGCGTCACCGCCGAACCGGCCTTCACATCCACGTTGAAGCACGCCTCCGGCAACTCCTCCAGCACGTCCTCCAACCGCGAAACCGGCGCCCGGCCACCGATCCGCACGTGCTTGATCTGCGCCCAGGTCTGCGCCGAAATCGACCCGCGACCGTCGGTCGTACGATCGAGCGTGTCGTCATGGTGCACCACGACAACCCCGTCCGCCGTCGCGTGCACGTCCGTCTCCACGTAGCGGTACCCCTCCGCCACCGCCTGCCGGAACGCCGGCAGCGAATTCTCCAGCCCGGCCAGATCACCGAGATGCCACCCGCGGTGGGCGAAGGCACGGGGGAGCGGATCGGCGAGATACGGAAACGGTGGACGCATACTTTCCAGTCTGCCCGCTCGGCATGGCCCCGGTGTGAGATCACGGTGGACGGCTAAAGTCCGGAGGGTGAGGGAACTGGCCGAACACGCGCTGACCGGCGACGAACGCGTCGTCCCGCGCCGCACCAACGCCCCGAAACACTGCGGCTGGTGCGGCCGCCCCCTGCCCGAAGCCGGCAACGTCGGCCGACGGCGGCGCTACTGCGGCCAGTCCTGCCGGCAACGCGCCTACGAACGCCGCACTGCCCTGCAACGCAGCGGCCTGCCCGAAGACGCGGTCGTGCTCTCCGACACCGAGATCGCCGCCCTCCAGGACCGCCTCTTCCAGCTCCGCTGCGCCGCCGAGGACATCGTCACCGCCGCCGCGGACGGCGCCGACGCCACCGAACTCCGCCAGCTGGCGGGGGAGATCGCCCACGCGGCCAAGGACCTCGAACAACTCCGGTGACTTGAGCCCGGTCCGGGGCCGACGCCCACTGTTGTCCCGAAGCCCTGCCAAAGCTGTGAAGGGTCCCTTCACGGACTCAGAGTCCGTGAAGGGACCCTTCACAGCCGTGCCCGGGAAGATGCCAGGTCCAGGCCAGAACAGGCCCGGATTTCGGCAGGCAGAGCAGCCCATCACGCGCCAACGGGTAGCTGACTGAAGCAGCTACCCGGGTCCTCCCGCCGCCTCTCCAGCCAGACTCCGGCCGGACCCGACGTAGCCGGACCGGACCTCCCCGATCGTCACCGACCGCCCACACCTGCCCAACCCGCGAACCACACCCTCAAGTCCGCCACCCGTCCACACTGGACGGTCGGTCACCCGCCCTCCGCCACCACCGCCAGGTTGTCCAGCGAAGCCTGCAAACGGTCCGCCGTCGTGGCGCGGGCCCGTTCGATCCGGGTGCTTTCGGACGCGGGCAGGCCGGTCCAGTCGTAGGTGTGCGTGACCCGCGTGCCACCGCCGGCCACCGGCTCCAGCTCCCACCGCCACAGATGGCCCGGCGGGCGGCGCCCCGGCTCCGAAGGCCGCCACGCGATACAGCGCCCCTCCGCGAATTCCACCACGTGGTTCTCCCGCGTGGCACCGGTCGTCAGCACCATGCGGAACACCTCGCCGGTCCCATGCACCCGCTGCCCAGGCTCCGCCTCGGCCAGATTCGCGTTGCCGTCCCAGCGCGGCTGCCGCGCGGGATCCGCGATCAGCTCGAAGATCGACGCCGCGTCCGCCTCGATCACCCGGTCAGCCCGCACTATCCGGATCTCCTCGTCCATCCCCTCATGCAAGCACAGAGCTCACCCCTCCCGCACTAGTCCATCGAGCGCCCGGTACGTACGGTTGCTCGCCACTGCCGCCCGCTGCTCCCGGCCGGTGGCCTCGATGTAATTCTGACTCGTCGCGAGGCTGGCATGTCCCAGCAGCGCCATGATCTCCGAAGCTGTCGCGCCGTCTTCGGCCAGCCGTGTGGCGAACGTATGGCGCAGCGCGTGCAGATTCGCCCCGGACGGCACCCGGTCGTGCAGCCCCGCCCATCGGTAACAGGACTTCACCAGGTACTCCAGCGCACCCCGCCCGATCGGATTCCCGCCACGGTCACGCAGCAGGGGCTCGCCGGCCGGGAATCGCTGCTGGGGGAACCGGCGCCGGCACGACGCGAGGTACTCCTCGATGAGCCGTTCGAGCGCGGGCTGCACCGGGATCGAACGGTCGCGGCTGCCTTTCCCGTTGACATGCAGCCGCAGCTCGCCGGAGCGGCCGACTACCGAACGCCTGGTAAGCGCCCGCATCTCCGCCGCGCGCAACCCCGCGACCAGCCCGAGGGCCAGCACCAGCACGTCCCGCTCCGGCCACGGGTCCCGCGCCCGCCGGGCACCATCGGCGGCCGCGGTGAGCAGCCGCTCCGGAGTTTCCTCGCCACGCAACGGTTTCGGCGTCAGCGGGGGAGTGCGGGGCCGCGCGACCGCACCCATCGGATTGCCCGCGAGCAGCCCGTCCGACACACAGAAGGTGAGAAACTGGTTCCACGTCGACCACGCACGCAGCACCGAACTCTTGGCGTGTGTGTCCGCGAACGCGCCGAACGCCGCGCGCAGCACCGGTGCCGTCAGATCGTCGACACGGAACTCGGCACGGCCCAGCTCGGCCACCAGGAGAGTGGTGATCCCGGCAAGATCCCGTCGATAGGCGGCAGTGGTGTGCGGCGAGTCCTTACGCGGGCGTCGGGCCGCGAAGAATGCTTGCTGCGCTTCGGAAACCAGCATGAGGATCTTGTACCGCACAGCACCGACGGTTCCGCCACCCACCCGGTTCGGGCCTTGTTTCATGCATAATAGCAATTATGCATGAAACAAGGCCCGGGGAAGAGCGGGATCCCTTGGGGGACAAGAACTCCTGAGATCAGTTCTCGATCCGGCTCCACTGTCGCCGGAGTGTCTGAATGCACGACTCCGGAAGGCAGAACTTCACCGGGAGCCGTTCGTCTCTTCGGGTGATTGCCGCGGGATATCCCGATCCGCGACGGGCCGCCGACGGGCGGAAAAGTCCGGCAAGCACCCGTCTTCGACATCCCGACGGTCTCGGTTGTTACGTCACGGTGACGAATTGACCGAGACTGACGGGGCCCAGGACCTCAGGGACCCAAGCGGCGCAGTTCGGTGGGGGACCACAATACGTCGTCATCGATGACACTTCCGTGTCCCGACCTGAAGATCATTCAATGGCGATGTACTCGACGTGCGGCGGGTGGTTCGGGAATGAGCGATCCTGCCAGCGGCCGATTCTTATGGGTGGCGCACCATTTCGATCTTGATAGATGACGTTGTTGTTGCCCGTCTTGATCCGGTCGATCCATTCATGTGTGGTAAAAGGAATTCTCCCGGCGTTCGCCCAGCACAGATGCTTAACCCAAGGATCTCCGTTTCGGTACCAAACCTCCAGGTAGCCGGTTCCGGGACCGCAATCCCCCATCCCTGTTATGGCGGATGAAACTCCGGTAGGCACCGTCAACGTGAAGACCATCGCAGCTGCGGCGGCCGCAGCCCCGACAACCTTTGTTCTTGAACGCATGATCACCTCAAAGCAATAGAAAAACTACGGAAAGTAAACCCTTCCTTTGCTGTGCAGGGAGGCTAACTCGGGAAAAGTTCGGGTGACAGCGCCGGGAACTGCACTTGCGCGAATGTTGCGGCGGTGTTGCCCGTCTGGACCTTTGACTTAGGAGCCGCGATGTCGTTCCGATCGAGGACTTCGCCTGCTCGCACCACTGGTTGTACAGCTGATCAGTGGCCCCTCTTGGCCTGCCGATCAGCAGGCCGACCGAACGCCGATAATGTACATTATGTCAAGTAACTCGCCGGTGGCCGTCTCCCCGGCAGGCGCCGCGATGTCGGGATAACTTTCTTCGGGCCGGATGTCGAGAACCCGCGACCGGCTCCGTCCCTGCTGCGAACCACCAGTTCGACACCACCACGTCAAGGAGGACCACGATGGCGAAGTACCTGTTGCTCAAGCACTACCGCGGCGCGCCGGCCTCGGTGAATCCCGAGCCGATGGACCAGTGGACGCCCGAGGAGATCTCGGCGCACGTGCAGTACATGAACGATCTCGCGGCCCGGCTGGAGAAGACCGGTGAGTTCGTCGACAGTCAGGCGCTGGCTCCCGAGGGCACGTTCGTGCGGTACGACGGTGCAGGGCGGCCGCCGGTGACCGACGGTCCGTTCGCGGAGACGAAGGACGTGATCGCGGGTTGGATGGTGATCGATGTGGACTCCTACGAGCGGGCGCTGGCGGTGGCCGGTGAGCTGTCCGCGGCACCCGGCGCGGGTGGGAAGCCGATCCACGAGTGGCTGGAGTTGCGGCCGTTCCTGGGCGATCACTCCGCCACGGCTGAGTGATCGATGGACGAGGCGGTGCTCCGTAGCCGGACGCCGGAGGTGCTGGGCGTCCTCGTCCACCGCGGTGCGGATTTCGCGGCGGCCGAGGACGCTGTGCAGGAGGCGCTGGTCGAGGCGTTGCGAGTGTGGCCGTCCGCTCCCCCGCGTGATCCGAAGGCGTGGCTGGTCACCGTCGCGTGGCGGAAGTTTCTCGATGCGACGCGGGCCGACGCAGCTCGGCGGCGGCGGGAAGAACTCGTCGACGAAGAGCCTGCGCCCGGTCCGGCTGCTGTGGTGGACGACTCGCTGCAGCTGTACTTCCTGTGTGCGCATCCGTCGTTGACGCCGTCTTCGGCGGTGGCGCTGACGTTGCGGGCGGTCGGTGGGTTGACGACGCGGCAGATCGCCGAGGCGTATCTGGTGCCGGAGGCGACGATGGCGCAGCGGATCAGCCGGGCGAAGCGAACCGTGTCCGGGGTACGGTTCGAGCAGCCCGGGGACGTCGCGACGGTGCTGAGGGTGCTGTACCTCGTGTTCAACGAGGGGTATTCCGGTGACGTCGACCTGGCAGCCGAGGCGATCCGGTTGACCTGGCAGCTGGCGGCGGTGTCCGATCATCCCGAGGTGGCCGGGCTGCTGGCGTTGATGTTGGTGCACCACGCTCGGCGGGCGGCTCGGACGGCGGCGGACGGGAGTCTGGTGCCGCTCGCCGAGCAGGATCGGTCACGCTGGGATACCGCATTGATCGCGGAGGGTGTGGAGATCCTGCAGGCTGCGCTGGCGCGTGACCGGTTGGGTGAGTTCCAGGCGCAGGCCGCGATCGCGGCGTTGCATGCGGACGCCCCCACTGCCGGCGAGACGGATTGGGTGCAGATCGTCGAGTGGTATGACGAGCTGGTCGCGTTGACCGACAGTCCGGTGGTGCGGCTGAACCGTGCGGTGGCGGTCGGCGAGGCGGATGGTCCGCGGGCGGGTCTCGCCGCGCTCGCGGAGGTAGACGCTTCGCTCCCCCGGCATACCGCGGTGTCGGCATATTTGCACGAGCGCGATGGTGAGGTGGTGGTGGCTGCGCGTCTGTATGCGGAGGCGGCTCGGAAGGCGCCGAATCTGCCTGAGCGTGATCATCTTCTGCGTCAGGCGGCGCGGTTGAACCACGCGGTCGACTGAAGTTGTTTCACTTCTTCTATGCCGTACTCGCCGGACCCCCGGGTGCAGCGGCAGTCGCGCAGCTCGCCGAGTGTGGGTACGGCGGGAAGACAGGACATCGGGCCGGCGCGGCGGCGGCCCGGGAGCTGGCCGAGCATCCACGTTGTGGCCGAGCGGGCGGCGAAGGTGGCGTTGGCGATCTCCACCGCGATGGTGCGCGCGGCCTCGGGGTGAGGTAGCTGCGGCGGACGTAGCGGGTCTCGTCCTCGCTGTGCCCGTGCGCGCCCCGGCCACTGCCCGGATCCCGGTGTTGGTCCCGCCGTAGATCGCAAGAGCATCGTCTGGGCCAGCACGTCGGCTTCGAGGGTGCCACGCTCGGCCACCGAGGTGACCGCGTCCAGGCAGCCGGTGCGCAGCACCGCCTCATTGAGGCTGGTGGCACGATCCTTGTTGGCACCCTTGCCGTCGGGGGTGTTGCCCGCGCAGGATGCCGGGGTGACTGCGGCCGCGCTGGTCGGGGCGGCGGCGGAGGTGCCGCCCACCGAGGGCCGGGTCGGTGGAGGTCGTCGAGTTGCGCACGTTCGTCGTGCGGTCGCTGGGAGGTTCGGATGCGCGCGACGCATGAGGTGACCAATCAGGTTCCGCCGCTGGTGTACGACGTGGCGGATGATCCGGCGCTGCTGTCGGCGCTCGGGCGGGCGGATGCGGGGTGGGTGTCCGGGGAGCTGCATGAGCTGGGCCGGCTGGCGGGGAGCGAGCAGGTCCAGGAGTGGGGCCGGCTGGTCAATGAGAACGAGCCGGTGCTGCGTACGCATGACCGGTACGGGCACCGGATCGACGAGGTCGAGTTCCATCCGCACTGGCACGACTTGATGCGCGTCGCGGTGTCGCATGGGTTGCAGGCCGCGCCGTGGCGGGACGAGCGTGTGGGCGTACATGCGGCGCGCGCGGCGAAGATGTACGTGTGGGGTCAGGCGGAGGCTGGGCACACCTGTCCGATTTCGATGACGTACGCGGCGGTGCCCGCGTTGCGGGCGAATCCCGACCTGGCTGAGCAGTATGAGCCGCTGCTTGCGGCGACGGAGTACGACTTCGGGCTGCGTGTGCCGAGTGGCAAGCGCGGTCTGATCGCGGGCATGTCGATGACGGAGAAGCAGGGCGGGTCCGACGTCCGTGCGAACACGACTGTGGCACGCCCGGCGGGTGACGGCACGTATCGGCTGGTCGGGCACAAGTGGTTCACGAGTGCGCCGATGTCCGACGTGTTCCTCACGCTGGCGCGGGCGCCTGGTGGGTTGTCCTGTTTCCTTCTCCCCCGCGTGCTGCCGGACGGTGCCCGTAACGGGATCCGGTTGCAGCGGTTGAAGGACAAGCTGGGCAACCGGTCGAACGCGTCGGCGGAGATCGAGTACGACGACGCGGTGGGCCGGCTGGTCGGTGACGAGGGCCTGGGTGTCCGGACGATCATCGAGATGGTCAACAACACGCGGCTGGACTGCGCGCTGGGCAGTGCGTCCGGGATGCGGCTGGGCGCGGTGCGGGCGGTGCATCACGCGAGGCACCGGTCCGCGTTCGGCAGGGCGCTGGTGGATCAGCCGCTGATGGCGAACGTGCTGGCGGATCTGGTGGTCGAGTCCGATGCGGCGACCACGGTGGCGATGCGGCTGGCGGCCGCGGGTGACCGGCCGGGTGACGAGCAGGAACAGGCGTTCCGGCGGCTGGGGCTGGCGGTGACGAAGTATTGGGTGTGCAAACGGGCGCCGATGCATGCCGCGGAGGCGCTGGAGTGCTTCGGGGGTAACGGGTACGTCGAGGAGTCCGGGATGCCGCGGCTGTACCGGGAGGCGCCGTTGATGTCGATCTGGGAGGGTTCGGGCAATGTCGCCGCGCTGGATGCGTTGCGGGCGATGGCCCGGCAGCCGGAGTCGGTGGAGGCGTTCTTCGCCGAGGCCGGGCGGGCGGCCGGTGGGGATGGGCGGCTGGACGAGGCGGTCGGCGCGCTGAAGAAGGAACTGTCCGATGTGGACGGTATCGAGTTTCGTGCGCGGCGGGTGGTGGAGTCGATGGCGCTGGTCCTGCAGGGTTCGCTGCTGGTTCGGCACGGGGCCGCCGCGGTCTCGGATGCCTTCTGTGCCACCAGGTTCGGTGGCGCCGGGGGTGTCGCGTTCGGTACTTTGCCGCCGGGCACGGATACCTCGGCGATCATCGCGCGCGCTTGCGGCTAGCCCGTGTCGCTGCGGGCGTGTTGTGCGCTCGCTCGTTAGGGTGGCGCTTCATGACCGAGCCCGCTTACGTGTCCGAGACCCGGACCGCCTATGACACCGTCGCCGAGTCCTATGCCGAAATGTTGCACGGATTGCTGGAAGAGAGCACGTGGGACCGGGCGATGCTCGGTGCGTTCGCCGAACTCGTGGGCGACGGGCCGGTCGGGGATCTGGGGTGCGGTCCTGGGCGGCTGACCGGTTATCTGGCGAAGCTGGGGCTGGACGTGTTCGGTGTCGACCTCTCCCCCGGCATGGTCGAGGTGGCTCGCCGGACGTATCCGGGGCTGCGGTTCGACGTGGGTTCGATGGCCGCGCTGGACTTGCCCGACGGTGCGCTGGCGGGTGCGCTCGCGTGGTACTCCCTCATCCACACGCCGCGGCCGGATCTGCCGGTGCTGGCCGCCGAGCTGCACCGGGTGGTGGTGCCCGGCGGCCTCCTGCTGACCGCGTTCCAGGTCGGTGATGAGGTCCGGCATCTGGAGCAGGCCTATGGCCACGACATCTCCGCGGACGCGCATCGCCTGCCGGTGGATTTCGTGCGCGATGTGTTGTCCGATGCGGGATTCGTGATTCAGTCGGTCTTGGTTCGGGAGCCGGAGGGCGACTTCGAGTCGACGCCGCAGGCGTATGTCACTGCGCGGAAGCCACGCTCGGAGTAACCGGTCTTCAGCGCCCCCGTGGCACGAACCCGGCCGGTTCGGGCAGCGGCGGCACGACCCGGGCGTAGGCCTCGGCGGCGGGCACCCCGGTGCGGGTCCTGGTCCGCATGCCCAGGTTGTCGAGCACCTCGGTTTCGGTGCGGCCGCGGGCGAGCAGCAGCAGGAACGGGTCGGCGTCGAGCAGCCAGGCCACCTGAAGGGACAGGGCCGCTGCGTGTCGGCAGGGCAGCTCCCAGCCGGGGCAGTCGCAGTCCGGGTCGAGGTCGCCGATGCCGGGCAGCAGCGGGACCACTTCGGCCAGTTCCGGGGGCAGCTGGCGGTCGAGTAGCGCGGCCAGGTGCCCGGCGTGCGCGCCGGCCCGGTCCAGCAGCAGTTCCCAGTCCGCAGCGGACAGTTCGGCCAGCTGTACCGCGGTGCGGAACGGGCCTTCGCCGACGTCCTCGGTGGTGGCGGTGATCCGGCCGGGGCCGACGGTGATCGGGCCGACGAGCCCGGCTGCGGCGTACTGCCGTCCCTTGCGCAGCTGCCGCAGGTCCAGCGCGGTGTCCTCCATCGCCTGGACCCACGCGCGGCCCCACCAGGTGCGGGCGAACGGGCCGCGGCCGGCGCGGGCAGGGAAGGCGGCGAAGCCGCGCACGCGGTCGGTCATGCGTCCCTCCGGAGGGTGACGAGTTCCGTCAGTTCGGCGTCGGTGAGTTCGGTGAGCGCGGCTTCCCCGCCACCGAGGACGGACTCGGCGAGCGCGCGCTTTTCCCGCAGCATCACCGCGATCCGGTCCTCCACGGTGCCTTCGGCGACGAGCCGGTGCACCTGGACGGGCCGGGTCTGGCCGATCCGGTACGCCCGGTCGGTGGCCTGGTCCTCCACTGCCGGGTTCCACCAGCGGTCGTAGTGCACGACGTGGTCGGCGCGGGTGAGGGTCAGTCCGGTTCCGGCGGCTTTGAGCGAGAGCAGGAACACCGGCACCTCGCCGTGCTGGAACCGGCGGACCTGCTCCTCGCGCCGGGCGACCGGGGTGCCGCCGTGCAGCAGCTCGGACGGGATCCCGCGGCCGGTGAGGTGCCGCTGCAGCAGCCGCGCCATCACCACGTACTGCGTGAACACCAGCACGGCGCCGTCTTCGGCGAGGATGGTGTCCAGCAGTTCGTCGAGCAGTTCGAGTTTCCCGGAGCGCCCGGACAGCGGACTGTCCTCCGGTTCGGCCAGGTACTGCGCCGGATGGTTGCAGATCTGTTTGAGCGCGGTCAGCAGTTTCACCACCCGGCCACGGCGGGCCATGCCGTCGCTCGCGGCGACCTGCGCCATCAGCTCGCGCACCGTGGCCTCGTAGAGCGCGATCTGTTCCGTGGTCAGCGACACCGGCCGGTCGGTCTCCGTCTTGGCCGGCAGCTCCGGTGCGATCCCGGGGTCGGTTTTGCGGCGGCGCAACAGAAACGGCCGCAGTAGCCGGGTCAGCCGCGCTGCCGTCGCGGCATCGCCGGACTCGACCGGCTTGCCCCAGCGCTCGCGGAACTCCGTGAGCGGGCCGAGCAGGCCGGGTGTGGTCCAGTCGAGGATCGCCCACAGTTCGGTGAGCGTGTTCTCCACCGGCGTGCCGGTGAGCGCGACCCGTGCCGCGGACCGGACCGTGCGTAGCGCCTTCGCGGTGTCCGAACGGTGGTTCTTCACGTGCTGGGCTTCGTCGGCGACGAGCAGATCCCAGTCCATCACGGTCAGCGGCGCCGGATCGGCTCGGAGCGTGCCGTAGGTGGTGAGCACGAAACCGCCGTCGACGCCGTCGAGGGAGCGGGAGCTGCCATGGAACCGGCGGACGGGCGTGCCCGGCGCGAACCGGCGGATCTCGCTTTCCCACGTGCCCAGCAGCGATGTCGGACAGACCACCAACGTTGGCCCGGCATCGCGGTGCAGGTGCAGCGCGATCAGCGTGATCGTCTTGCCGAGTCCCATGTCGTCGGCGAGGCAGCCGCCGAGGCCGACGCCGGTGATCGTGTCCAGCCAGTGCAGCCCGCGCAGCTGGTAGTCCCGCAGGTGGGCGGCGAGCCCGGCCGGTTGCGGGACAGGTTCGGGAGCGGCCGAGAGGCGGGTACGCAGCTCGTCGAGCCAGCCGTCCGTGCGGACTTCGATCTCGTCGCCGTCGACCTCGGTGTGGCCGGTCAGCGCGACGCCGAGCGCTTCGATCCCGGTGAGTGGTTCGAGCACGCGGTCCCGGGCGCGGTCGGCGGTCTTGCGGTCGAGCACGACCCATTGGTCACGCAGCCGCACCACCGGGCGTTGCGCCTCGGCAAGCGTGTCCAGCTCGGCCTTGGTCAGCTCGCCGTCGCCGAGCGCGAATTGCCAGTCGAACTCCAGCACCCGGTCTCCGCCGAAGAACGACCGTACGTCGCCCGGCTCGATGCCGGGGCGGACGACCGCGCGAGCGGTGAGCCCCGTCAGTTCCGCGGGCCAGTGCACGGTCATCCCCGCCGGGTCGAGCGCGCCGGTGAGCAGCTCGGTGAGTTCGCCGTCATCCAGCGGGATCGAGGAGGGCACCGCCGCGGACAGCAGGGGTCCGAGCGGGGGCCACACGTCCGCAGCGTGCCGCAGCGCCAGCAGGACCTCGTGCCGGGTGTCCTGCTTGTCGGACTCCCACAGCTGCGCGGCGTCGACCAGCGGCTCTGCTCCGCCGTGCACCTGGACGACCCCGCGGAAGCTGCCTCCGGCGGGGTCGAGCGCCTCGATCCGCAGCGACACCTGTACTTCCGGCTCCAGACCGGCCAGGTCGCCGAGGAACCGCAGCAGCGTCGGGTATCGCTCGGGCAGCAGGTCCGGACAGCCGGGGACCGGCCCGGCATGCGCGTGCGGCGGCATCGCGTCGGCGAGGCGGTGCAGCCACTGTTCCTCGGCCGGATCCAGCGGACCGGTCCAGCCCGCCTCGGCCAGCCGCGCACCCGCTTCCGCGGCCAGCGCCCAGAACTCACCGGAGGGACCCTCCGGGAGCAACGTCACCGCGTCGGCGATCGGCAGGCGCCGCGCAGGCACGGTGCGCAGCCCCTCCGGCAACACGACGTCCACCGTGCCGAGCCGTCCCGGCCCGTCGGGCGTGCCCCCGTCCGGACGCCAGAAAACGACCTCGCCCGGTTCCATGATCACTGCGTTCGGTGCTCTCCCCCTCAGCTTCGGCACGCTAGTCTACCTGAAAACTCTGTACTACGTACGAGGAGAAACAATGGACCCCGCGCAGGAGGACGACCCGAGGCGCGCGATCGAGCTGCTGTGGGACGTGCCCGGCCCGTCCAAGCGTGGGCCGAAACCGAAGCTCACCGCCGCCGACGTGGTCACCGCGGCGATCCGGCTGGCAGAAGCGGACGGACTGGCCTCGGTCACCATGCGCCACGTCGCCGGCGCACTCGGCGTCGCGCCGATGTCGCTCTACACCTACGTACCGGGCCGGACGGAGCTGGTCGGACTGATGGTCGACCGCGCGTACGGGGAGCTGGGCACTGAGCTGCCGCAAGGCTGGCGCGCCGCGCTCACCACGGTCGCCGAAGACCTCTGGCGGCTCTACCACCGGCACCCGTGGCTGCTGGAGGTTCCCGGCGGACGGCCCGCGCTCGGCCCGCACAGCTTCGCCAAATACGAACGCGAACTGTCCGCCCTCGACGAGCTACGACTCGACGACGTCCAGCTCGACGCGGTGGTCAGTCTCGTCAACGGCCTCGTCGCCGGCGCCGCCCGCGGATCGCTGGAAGCCGCGCGCACCGCTCGGCGCAGCGGGCTGACCGACCTCGAATGGTGGGCCCGCTGCGCCCCCGTGCTCGCCGCGATCCCGGCCGCGGATCCGTCACGGTTCCCACGCGCCACACGGGTGGGCACGACGGCCGGGCAGGCCCACGGCGGGACGTCGGATCCCGCGCACCACTTCCGTTTCGGGCTCGCCCGGATCCTCGACGGGATCGCCCGGCTGGGCGAGGAGGCCGGAAACTGTCGGTGCCGTGGGGCATCATCGGGAATCGTCCCGGCATCGCAACCGGAACGCCTGCGAGCACTGGAGGAGCCATGCCCACCGTCGTAGCCCGGCCCGAACAGCACTATGCCGGTTACCGCACCACCATCGGGGTGGACGGGCTGCGCGAGGTCGCGCACCGGATCGCGGCCATCGTCGGCGAACTCGCCGCGCGGGGTGTCCCGCCCGCGGACGCGCCGTTCTTCCGCTACCTCGTGCTCGGGCCTGGCATGCGCAGCCTCACCGTGGAAGCCGGGGTCCCCGTCGCGGCGCCAGTCGAGCTGGGCGGCGAGTACGTCACCGGCGTCGTTCCCAGCGGCAAGTACGTCGTCGAAACCCACCACGGCGCACCGGACGGGCTCGCCGCGGCCACCGCCGCCGTCCTCGAATGGGGTGAACGCGAGGGCATCCGTTGGGACCGCACCGAAGAAGCCGACGGTGAACACTGGGCCGGACGGCTCGAGGTCTACCGTACCGACCCCCGCGCCGAACCGGACGCCACACGCTGGGAAACCGACCTCTACTTCCGCCTCGCCGACTGAGTGAACGCCATGACCGACGAGAACACCGGCTGGGGCGGCGGCCTGTGGGCAGCCGCCGACCTCGTGACCCCGATGGCAATCCGGGTCGCCGCGACCCTGCGGCTGGCTGACCACATCGCCGCCGGTACCACCACTCCCGAGGCGCTGGCCACGGCCGTGCACGCCGATCCCGACGCACTCGGCCGGGTACTGGCCCACCTCGTGACCGCCGGAGTGCTCTCCCCCGCCGCGTCCGGCTACGCCCTCACCCCGCGGGGAGAGCAGCTGCGCGAGGACCATCCGGACGGCATACGCGCCTGGCTCGACCTCGATGGTTCGGTCGGCCGCGCCGATCTGTGCTTCGTCGAGCTCCTGCACACGGTGCGCACCGGAGCACCCGCCTTCCCCCACCGATTCGGCCGGTCCTACTGGGAGGACCTGTCCGCCGATCCGGACCGCTCGGCCTCCTTCGACGCGCTGATGTCCACCCGCCTCTCCGCAGACGCGCCGTCGATCGCCATCGGCTACCCGTGGGGACAGCTCGACCACGTCGTCGACGTCGGCGGCGGTGACGGCACCTTGTTGCTGGCGATCCTGCGTGCCCACCCGCACCTGCATGGCACCGTGCTCGACCTGGCCGGCCCAGCCGCACGCGCCGCCGAAGCGATCACCGCCGCCGGCCTCGACGGGCGCGCATCCAGCCGTGCCGGCAGCTTCTTCGACCCACTCCCCACCGGCGCACGCGGCTACCTGCTGTCGGGCGTACTCCCCGACTGGGACGACGACCACGCCGTGCGAATCCTCCGCCGCTGCGCGGAAGCCGCCACCGAAGGCGGGACGGTGTTCGTCATCGACCACTCCGCCGAGGGCGGCAGCACCGAAGGCGACCTCCGCATGCTCTGTTACGTCGGCGGCCGCGAACGGTCACTCGCCCAGCTGCACGACCTCGCCGCCAGCGCCGGACTGCAGCCAGGCCCGCACCATCCCGCGGGGACGCGCACGATCGTGGAACTCATGCCCTCGGGCTGAGCGGTTTCGCTGCCCTGGTTCGTGCGGTTCCTCCTGCGGTGACGGGTGCTCGGCGTTATCCGACCCAGGTGATGAACAGCATGGTCACCCGCACCACGTCACGCTCGCCGATCACGTACTGGGCGTCGCCGAAACGCCCGAAACCCGCTCGCCACGAACCGCTGCCCTTGTCCGCGCGGCCCGCGTTCCACGGGTCGTTGCCGAGCTTCTTTTCCAGGCCGGCCAGTGCCTGCTGCCCTTCCGGGGGCAGGGTTTCCTTCTGCTCGGCGGCGCGGGTCGGGTAGCGGACCTCGTAGCTCATCAGTGTTCCCCCGCGAGATCGGACTCGTCGCCGGCGCCCAGGCGCTCGATCACGCCGGCGGTGTACTCGCCGATTTCCGGGTTGAGGTGCCGCAGCGCCCGGCCGTACCAGAACCCGACGGCCTCGTGCACGGGCGTCAGGTCGAAACTGTCTTCTGCCTCCGCCATCGTGCGGTGGAAGTCGCGCTTGAATTCCGCGAGATCGTCCGCGCTGAGGGCCCTCAGCGCCTCACGGACCGCCGCGGCGGAACGCTCGAACGTCACCCGGGGCTGGTAAGGAGGCCGGTTCGCCGAATCGTCGACGACCAGACCGGGGATGTCACGGGCGGTTGCGGTCATGGTTCCCGATTGTGCCGCACCCGGCCGTCGCGGAGTAAGAACCTGTCAGCGTGATCGTTGCGTCGGGCTGGGCAGCAGAGTGTCGGGCGAACCGCGGGCTGCTGGGCGACCGCTCGGCACCGGATTCCCCGGCGTGCCAAGGACTTTCGACAGATCCGGGCTCAGCGGGCCAGGTCCGGCGACACCACACGGTCCACGAACCCGTAAGCCAGGGCCTCCTCGGCGTCGAACCAGCGGTCACGGTCCGCGTCCGCGATGATCCGCTCCACCGGCTGCCCGGTCTGCCGCGCCGTGATCTCCGCGATCCGCTGTTTCATCCGCCCGAACACCTCGGCCTGGATCTTGATATCGGTCGCCACGCCGCCGATGCCCGCCGAGGGCTGGTGCATCACCACCCGGGTGCTCGGCAGCAGGTACCGCTTCCCCGGCGTCCCGGACGACAGCAGCACCTGCCCCATCGAGGCGACGAACCCCAGCCCCCACGTCGCCACGTCCGGCTGCACCAGCTGCATCGTGTCGTAGATGGCCATCCCCGCCGTGACCGAGCCACCCGGCGAGTTCACGTAGAAGGTGATGTCACGATCCGGATCGTCCGCGGCGAGCAACAGCAACTGGGCGATGATCCGGTTCGCGACCTCCTCGGTCACCTCGGTACCCAGGAACACGATCCGGTCGCGCAGCAGCCGGTCGTACACCGAGTCGTCGCCGCTCTGCCCCGTGCTCTGCATCCGGGATGCCGTGGTGCCCGCCATGACCGCCTCCTGCTCGTCGCCTGTCGTTGCCGACGGTAGAACAGGCCACCGCGGCACGGAGCCCGCGTTCGCTCACGGCGTGCGGCGTTCGCTTCCGGCGATCACGCCGCACGCCCCGGCTTCGCGGCGGGATCGCAGCGCCAGGCGATGTGTGCACGCCATCGACCACCAGGTCACGACCGGGTGCGCCATCGTCGGCCACCCGTGACCGGTCACGGGGCCGTCCGTCTCCTGTGGACAGCAACCCGGTCCGTTGCCATAGCCAGGTCTCGTCCGCGCGAGCCGGCCGGGTCTGTTGCGAAGGCCCGGCCCGACCGGCGGATACTGAACCCTGATGTTCGCCCCTGCCCTCGCCCCCGTCGCTCTCGACCGGTCCGGTAGCTGATCTTCCCGCTTAAGCGGGAAGATCAGTGCATGCAGAACCCCCGGCTCGGCCCGACGACCCGCGTGATGCACGCGATGGAACAGCTCTGGGCAGCGATCCGCCACCGGCACGCGGACGTGCCGGACGCCATCCTCGTCCTGGCCTCCGGCACCATGGGAACCACCACCGAGATCCACGGGCACTTCGCCCGCGCACGCTGGCACGTCGGCGACGGTGTCGACCCGCGCGCCGAGTTCTTCCTCGGTGCGGAAGGCCTCCGCCGCAGCCCCGCCGAAATCCTCTCCACCACGCTGCACGAAGCCGCGCACGGCATCGCGGCCACCCGCGACATCGTCGACGTCAGCGACGGCCGCTACCACAACAAGCGGTTCGCCGCCCTCGCCGCGGAAGTCGGTCTCCGCGCCGACCAAGCCGACCGAATCGGCTGGTCCGCCACCACCGCTTTACCGGAAACCGTAGCCACCTACCGCGCGGAACTCTCCACCCTCGAAGCCGCCCTGACCGTCTGGCGGCACACCGAACAGGAGGTCGCCGTCCGCGCCATCGCTCCCCCACCAGACATCGAGGACCCCGACACGCCCGCCTTGCCACCTGTAGTCGTCGCCCCCGTCGACGGCCGGGGCGCACACCGGGGTGGCCCGAACTACGTCGCCGCGATCTGCCGGTGCGAACCCCCGCGACGCATCCGCGCAGCCCGCTCAAGCCTCGAACTCGGCCCGATCACCTGCACGCTCTGCGGAGACCCGTTCATCGAAGCCTGACCGTGTACGCGGTATCTCCCGCGTACACGCCGCAGTCGGCTGCTCCGTCTACGCGGGTACGTCACCACCGTCGTCGCCATCGTCGAGGAGGATCGCCAGCAAGTCGTCGCGCAGCGGCGTGGAGGGCTCCGCCGCGGCAGCGAGCGCGCGCCGACGTACGCGGGACAGCAGGCTTGTGACGTGGTCACGGTCTGCCGTCGACTGGGCGAGCTGCGCGCTCACCGCGTCCACCTGACCCCGCGCACTGACCAACTCGGTCCGTACTTCGCCGATCCGGGACCGGAGTTCGGCATCGCGCACATGGTGTTCGGCGAGAATGTGCTGATTCCTGGCGTCACTGTCGCGCAGCCGGGCACCGGCCGCCTCCAGCTCTGCATTCTGGGCGGTCAGCAGCCGTTCCACGGACTTGCTCTGGTCCTGAAGATCCTGCAGAGCGGCCCGTGCTGCGTCGCGCTCCGCCGTGCGCCCGGAAAGCTCCTCTGCACGCGCCGACACGTCGGCCGTCAACTCTGCGACGCGTTCGCGCAGCTCATCCACGCGCTTGCGGTACGCTCCCGCTTCCTCGGCCGCCTTCGCCGCCCGCTCGGCGACCGCCTGCGCAGTCGCCTCCGCGCGCGCCTGCTCCAGCTGCGCCGCCACTCGCGCCGCAACCGCTCCCTCCGCTGTCGCTTCGGCAGCTCCGCGAGCCTCCTCCGCTGCCCGCGCCTCCGCTACCGCGTCACGCGCTGCCGCTTCCGCTGCCTCGGCCTTCGCTGACGCTTCGTCGCGCTGATGGTCGGCTTCTCGTGCCGCCTGCTCCGCAGCCTCCGCTCGCGCTACCGCCGCGGTGACCTCCGCCCGCAGCCGGGCCGTGATCGTGTCGAGAGCGTTGCTGAGTGTTCGCAGCGGCTCCGCCGCCGCTGCCGCCGCGTTGCCGAACGCCTCGCCGGCGTCTCTCAACGCCGCCGTCGGAACCCCGTCCTCACCCAATGCCTCGCGCAGCGCCGACTCCGCGCCCGCGAGCTGCTTGCAGCTCTTCCCGCCCGGCCACGTCCGCTCCGGACAGAACTCGTACGGACGCCCTCCCCGCGGCCCCGGCGGAGGCAACGCCTGCCGGCATCGCCGAAACCCACACCGAGCCACGCCCGCCTGCTCGACGTCGGGACGAATCTCCTGGTCAACCATGCGATCCAGAGTATCTTGTCAGTTATATATCTAATAACCAGGGTTGCAGTTAATATAACTTCAGATCTTCTGTGCTACAGAACAGAGATTCTGTAGCACAGGTGAAACTGGAACCCGTTGACTACACACTGTGGTATTGTTGTTACTGACAGTGAGGTAGGTGGGCGTGAAAAAGTATGGGCCGCTGAAGATCCGGACTTACAGCCGGACCCGAGTTCAAGGCAGCCGAGACCGCGAGGAGGGGGACGTTAAAGGACGAGCAGACACCGGTGAGCGGACAAGCGACGCGACTGGGCGCGACTCTCGCCGTAAATCTGCGCATCGAATCGAGCATCGATCGTGGCGCCGGCGACCGAGTCGATCTCGTCCGCCGCGCACTTGCCGCCGTTATCTCGCCGCCATCGACGGCGAGCAACCGCGCAGACCGGCACGCCGCCACCCTCAGGGCTTTGGGCGGGCTCCCCGCAGCTGTTCACGAAGCGTGAACGACGTCGACCGGGCGAGCTGTTCGCGTCCATCACCTGGTCGGGCGCCGGGGCGGCCACCTCGTCAGCGTGCCACTCCTGTGCCCGCTGACGGGATCGTGGCCTGCTACCGAGGTGTCGGAGGTGTCAGCCGACCCAAGTAGATGAACGGTACGGTCATCCGGACCACGTTGTTGTCGCCGATGACGTATGTGGCCTGCCCGTAGTCGCTGAAGTCCGCGCACCAGGCGCCGTCGCTTTTGGCTTCCTGTCCGATCTTCCACAGGTTGCTGCTCCGGTGGCCCCTCCAGGCGCGCGAGCGCACGTTTGCCGTCAGGCGGGAGACTGTCCTTCTGCTCTTCGGTGCGCGAGGTGTAGCGGATTTCGTAGTCCACCCGGCCGCCGCCGGTGCTGATCCAGGCGCCGGGTCGCCGTCGGCCTTCAGCCATTCCGCTTCCGAAGCCGTGCACGCGCTCACCTCCTCGTCGAGGTGATGGACGGCTCGGATTCATGATGCAAACTCGAAATGCCAAGGCACCCGAACTCGAAGGCACCCGAACTCGAACGCCGCGTCAGCGAACACCAACAGGCCCTCGATGCCGCTCCCGCCGACGACGTGGCCACCCGATCACTCCGGGTGCCACGTCTCCGCGACGAGGTCGACGGCGCTGCGGGCCGGGTCGCGGGCGGCGTGGTCGTAGACGCCGCGGGTGGTGTCGATGCTGCTGTGGCCGACGTCGGCTTGGACGTGGTCGAGGTTGGCGCCGGCTTCCACGGCTGTGGTGACGTAGAAGTGGCGCAGGGCGTGCGGGTGCAGCGAGTCGGCGACGGTGGCGAGGTCGGCGCCGCTGCCGGCGGCGACGCGGCGGAGTAGCTGCCAGATCGCCTGGCGTTGGAAGCGGCGGCCGGTGCGGGTACGCAGGAGTGGGCGGTCCTCGCCGGCTGCAGTGGTACCGCGGCGGGCGACGGTGGTCGATGGGGTGCCGGCGCGTGTCTGGTAGGTGGCGAGGGCGTCTTCGGCGGGGCGGCTGAGGTAGACGACGCGGGACTTACCGCCTTTGCCGTGAACTCGCAGCGCGCGGCGGCCTCGGGTGACGTGGAGGTCGCGTTCGTCGAGGGCGCACAGTTCGCTCACGCGCAGCCCCAGCGTGAACAGCGTGACGACGGCGGCAGCGCGGGCGGTGTCGACGGGGCTCGCGCCGCGGCGTGGGGCGGCAGCGGCGGCGTGCAAGGCGGCGACCTGGCGTGCGGTGAGTGTGACGGTGGCCGACGTGCTCTGCGTCGCGGCGGTGAGGCCCAGTCGTCGCCGGCTGAGGGCGGCGGGGTTGGCGGTGGCCAGGCCGCACTCGGCGAGGTGGCTGTAGAGAGTCTTGACCGTGGCGAGCATGCGGTCCCGGGTCGCGGGTGCGGCGCCTGCGTCGGTGAGGGCGTCGAGCCAGGCCTTGACGTCGCCGGTGGTGGCGTGGCCGGGGTCGAGCAGGCGGGCAGCGCACCAGCGGAACCAGTGCAGGTGCCGCAGCCGGCCCGGCGCGGCGGGCGGCGGTCCGGAGCGCCGGACCGGCTGCGGTGCGGGGCTGAGTGAGACGCGCAGTGCGGCGGCGTAGGCCGCAAGTGCGTCGTTCCACGCCGCGGTGGTGTCGCCGGGGCGTTGCCAGGCGCGGATTGCGTCGGCGGTGACTGGGAGGCCGAGGCCTTCACCGTACGTGCGGCGGGTGAGCGGGTTGCCGTATCCGCTGAGCCAGTCCGCGATCCCGGCGAGCAGAGCGGCCGGATCTCCGGCGCCGGGCCACTGGTCGAGTTCGGCGGAAACGGCGCCGGGCTCCGCCGTTGCAAGGGCCGTTGCGAGGGCTGAGCCGGCGCCGGACATGATCACCACCCGGCGAGGCTAGCAGCAGAACAGCCACGGCTACGCTAGAAAGATGCTCGACCCGCGAGTCGGCCGCGCCAGAGAAGCGAGTCGGCCCGAGCGGGCGAAACCCGGCGACGAAAGACAGCCGCGCAAAGACACTGACGAAAAGACAGCACCAAGAGACAGCACCGAAAAACACCGCCGAAGGACCGTGAAGGAGAAGCAGTGCCCGACCACCCCGCGCTCACCGCCGATTGCGCGAGCTGTTTCGGGCTGTGCTGCGTGGCGCTGACCTTCACCCGCTCCGCCGACTTCGCCATCGACAAGGCCGCAGGCGACCCGTGCCCCAATCTGCAGGCCGATTTCCGCTGCGGCATCCACGATCGGTTACGCACCAAGGGTTTCGCGGGCTGCACAGGCTACGACTGCTTCGGTGCCGGACAGCAGGTCTCCCAGGTGACGTTCGCGGGGCGGGACTGGCGCACCGCACCGGAGGTGCGGACGGCGATGTTCGCCGCGTTGCCGGTGATGCGGCAGCTTCACGAACTCCTGTGGTACCTGACCGAGGCCCGTGCCCTGCCGACAAGCCGGGAGATCCACGCCGAACTCGACGCGGCGATCGCTGCGGTCGCCGCACGCACCGATGTCGCGCCCGACGAGTTGCTTGCGACCGACGTGGCTGGGGAGCGGGCGAGGACCGGGGCGTTGCTCACCCGGACCAGTGAACTTGCCCGCGCGCAAGTCCGGGGCAGGAAGAAGGATCGGCGTGGCGCCGACCTGATGGGTGCACGGCTGGCCGGTGCCGACCTGCGTGGAACGAACCTGCGTGGTGCCTATCTGATCGCGGCCGATCTTCAGGGCGCGGACCTGCGTCAGGCTGATCTGCTCGGCGCCGATCTGCGGGACGCCGACGTCCGTGGTGCCGACTTCACCGGCAGTCTCTTCCTCACCCAGGCCCAGATCAACACCGCCCGCGGCGACGATCGCACCCGTCTGCCCGCGCGGCCGGCCCGGCCCACACATTGGTGATCAAAGCCCGAACGGTGTGACACCGGTGAGTTCGGCGCTGGCTGTCCACACTGCGGCCGCCAACGCCGTGTCCGCCAGGATCCCCCGCACCGGCTCGCTGCGCGGTGCGCCGTGCAGGCCGAACATCCGCAGCTCACCGCCGTGTACCGACGGGTCACACAGCCCGCACGGCAGGCCACGCGCTCGCGTGTTTCCCCTGCAGGAACAGTCCGGCGGGTAACCCCCGCTCAGCAGCGCGCCGACCGTCCGGGTACAGACCGGAGGGCGGGACGGCGTCAACGAATCCAGCGCCCCACCGGGATGGTTCACCACGCTTATCGTGGACAGGCCTGCCGCCCGCAACCGGCGGTCGAGTCCGAAAGCGACAGCACTTGCGCGAGCTTCGACCTTGCGTAGGCGGCTTTCGGCCAGTAGCCGCGGGTGAACGGCAGGTCGTCGAGAGCGAGGTCCGCGCTCTTCGCGAGGAAACTGCCGGTGGTGACGACCCGCCCGGCAGGAGCGGCCGGCAACAACCCCCAGCGTTGCGCGGGTACGCCCGGACACTTTGGACGGGCGGCGAAACCAGCCTCGCCGAAGCGATCATCGAGCAGGCCGGACCCTGTCGGTGCGGCTGTTCACCCGATACGTGCTGGAAATCCCCGATCTGGCCGGCGTCGAGCCGGATCCGGCTCGACGCACTCGACGCGGCGTTCGCGCACCTCCGGCGAGGCGGGCCGGAGCCGGCCTGACTCGTTCAGCCGGTCCGCGTGGCGCCGACGACCGCACCGGCGAGGCGGGTGAGCCAGCTGCCACACAGGCAGCGCACGTAATCGGCGCGACTGCCCGGCGAAGCCGGGAAGATCGCGGAGGCGGGCAGTTCGGCGAGCGGCCAGCCACAGCGAGGGCAGCGGTTTTCGTTCATGCCCCAATCGTGCTGTAATGATTCAGTGCACTTCAACCCTTACGGCGGCTCGGGCGCTCAGGTGGCCGCAGCGGTGGCGACGCTCGCCGAACGCGGCGGCGCGGATGCTGCGGAGGTCCTCGCCACCGCGATCGCGCACGGTATGGCTTTGAGCCGGGTCGAAGACGGCGAAGCGGCCGAGATTCTCGCGTGGGGGCGCAGGTTGCACGCGGTTTTCGCGGCGCCGGAGGGGAAGCGCGTCGACCTGGTGAACGATCTGCTCACCGTCGCCACCTGCCGCCCCTACATCGCTCGTCACGACGGGAAAGCGCCGCATCTGCACTACGCGAGCGAAGACGCGGGTGTGGTCGAGCGCATGCACGCCTATACCGCCGGTGGCCTCGCGCACCTGGTGTGCGAGGAGCCGGGGCGTCTCGGTGTCTGCGCGCGTGAGGAGTGCGGCGTCGCGTTCGTCGACACTTCCCGCAACGGCAGGCGCCGGTTCTGTTCCACCCGGTGTGGCACCCGCGTGAACGTCGCCGATCACCGCGCGCGGCAGCTCACGGCCTGACCGCGGACTCCTCGAACGGCACCAGCGAAGGCCGCTTCGCCCTCAAGGTGTCGCCGGACGACTCGCCACGCAGCCGTCGTCCGATCCATGGCAACGCGTGTTCGCGGCTCCAGCGCAGATTCTCCGCGCGCTGCTCCCGCGTGGACAGACGCGGACGCAGGCCCAGCACCGTCGGCGCCAGGTCGTGTGCGACGCCGAGAGTGTTCAGCGTCTCGATGGCAACCTCGTTGTGTCCCGAGGAGTTCAGGTGCAGGCGGTCGGGCGCCCACATCCGCCGGTCGCGTAGCTGCTGCATCGACCACAGGTCCACGAGCAGCGTCCCGTGCCGGGCCACGATCCCGCGCACGTGCTCGTTGTAGATCGCGACGCGGCCGCGGATCTTGCGGAACAGGGCGTCCCCCACCCCGTCGACGCCGGTGAACAGCACCACCTGTGCGCCGGTGGCCCGCAGCCGGGACACCGCCCGCTCGTACGTGCCGGTGAGCGCGTCGATGTCGACCTTGGGCCGCATCAGGTCGTTGCCCCCCGCGTAGAGGGTGACCAGGTCCGGTTTCATCGCCAGCGCCGCTTCGAGCTGCTCGTCGAGCACCTGGGTGAGCAGCTTCCCGCGCACGGCGAGATTGGCGCAGCGGAACTCCGGCGTGCCCGCGGCCAGCACCGCGGCGACCCGGTCGGCCCAGCCGCGTACCCCGTTCGGCGCGGCCGGGTCGTCATCGCCGACCCCTTCGGTGAAGGAATCGCCGAGACAGACTAAGCGGTTGGTCATGCCCGCAGTCTAGGACCGCACCGGTCCGCCGTGATCAGCGGTGCACCGGCTCCGATTCCTGGTGAGTGAGATCGTCCGCGATCCGGTCCATCAGGTCCGCGGCACGCGGTACGTCGGCGTGCAGCGGCCGGTCGGCGTCGATCCCGGCGATCGTCACCGTGCTCGGTGACGCGATCCACGCCATGCCACCGATGCTTGGCGACGGCGCGAACAGCGCGTTGCACACCGGCTCGCTGACCTCGGCGCTGGTGGAAGGGCCGGACATCGTCACCGCGATCGCGCGATACGAGGAGACCATGCGGGCGCGGACGTATCCGCTGCTGGTCAGCTGACCGCCGCGAGCCCTTGGCTGGGGTGCGTGAACACGACGGTGGCCGTCCCGGGAGTCCCGGGACGGCCACCGTTTTCGGGTGAAGATCAGCGCTGCGGCGGCGGACCGCCCTGCGGGCCACCGAACGGGCCCTGCTGCGGGAACGGACCGCTCCCCGGCTGCTGTTGCTGCTGTTGTTGTTGCGGGCCACCGAACTGCTGCGGCGGACCCTGGTACGGGCCACCCGGCGGCGTGGCCGGCGGCTGGGGCTGCGGGAGCTGCGGCGGGGGCGCCTGCCGCTGGTCCACCGGCGGCGGTGCGGCGGGCCGGGCCGGTGCGGCGGGTGCTTCCTCGGGCTCGGCGGCGGCCGGTTTGGCCGCGCCGAGCGCGCGGCGCGGGTGCTCCCCGGCCGGTGCGCCGAGCGGCCCGTCAACCTCCTTGCGGGCCACGGCTTCCGCCGCCGCGACCGCTTCGGCGACCTTCGGGTCGCTGGAGGTGTCGAACCAGGCCGCGACCTCGTCGTCCTCCAGGTCCGGCTTCTCCGGGGTGTCGTCCTTCGGCGGCTCGTAGCGGAACACGCCGTCGTCGCCCGGGGCGCCCAGTGCGCGGGCGAACCCTTCCAGCGCCTTGCCGTAGTCGCTGGGGATCATCCAGACCTTGTTCGCGTCGCCCTGCGCCATCTGCGGCAGGGTCTGCAGGTACTGGTAGGCCAGCACTTCGGGGGTCGGCCGGCCGGCCTTGATCGCCGCGAACACCTTCTCGATGGCCTTCGCCTGGCCCTGGGCCTGCAGGTACCGGGCGGCCCGTTCACCCTGGGCGCGCAGGATCCGCGACTGCCGCTCCGCCTCGGCGGCGAGAATCGCGGCCTGCTTCTGCCCTTCCGCGGCGAGGATCTGGCTCTGCTTCTGCCCTTCCGCGGTCTTGATGGAGGACTCCCGCTGGCCTTCCGCGGTGAGGATCATCGCGCGCTTCTCACGGTCGGCGCGCATCTGCTTCTCCATCGAGTCCTGGATGGAGGGGGGCGGCTCGATCGCCTTCAGCTCAACCCGGGCGACCCGGATGCCCCAGCGGCCGGTGGCCTCGTCCAGCACCCCGCGCAGCTGGCTGTTGATCGCGTCGCGGGAGGTCAGGGTCTCCTCCAGGCTCATGCCGCCGACCACGTTGCGCAGGGTGGTGGTGGTGAGCTGCTCGACGCCGATGATGTAGTTGGAGATCTCGTACACCGCCGCGCGCGAGTCGGTGACCTGGAAGTACACCACGGTGTCGATGTTCACCGTCAGGTTGTCCTCGGTGATCACCGGCTGCGGCGGGAAGGACACGACCTGCTCGCGCAGGTCGATTCGCGCGCGGACCTTGTCCAGGAATGGCACCAGGAACGTCAGCCCGGGCGAGGCGACCGTGCGGAACCGGCCGAGCCGCTCGATCACCGCCGACTGGGCCTGCGGCACCACCATGATCGCCTTGACCACCGTGATGATGACGAACAGGGCGAGTAGCGCGACCACGACGACCGCTATTGTCGACAAGAGCGTTTCCCCTTACCTAGTACCGTTTTCCCGGATCATTCAGGACATCACGTCCACCACGGCGGTGGCCCCGGCGATCTCCACCACGGTCACCTTGGTGCCGGGCGCCATCGGTGGCAGCTGTTCGTGTACCGCCCGCGCGGACCACACCTCGCCGCCGATCTTGACCTGCCCGGTCTGGTAGTCCACTGTGGACACGACGACGGCGTGCGCGCCGATCAGCGCGTCGGTGCCGGTGGGGACGCCCGACCCGGCCAGGAAGCGCCGCTTGAGCGCCGGGCGGGCCAGCGCGATCAGCCCGACCGAGCTGGCCGCGAACACCAGCACGTCGATGACCGGGTTGCCGGTGAGCACGTCGACCCCGGCGGTCAGCAACGCGGCAGCCCCGAGCATGACCAGCACGAAATCGCCGGAAAGCACTTCGGCGATCATCAGCACGATGCCGACGATCAGCCAGATCAGAGCCGCTGCCATGGCCTCATATTCCCAGATCGGGCCGGTTCGCACCGGGCAAGTGACCCGCCGTGACCGACGCGTGACCTCATGAAAGCGGACAATCCCGGCACTATTCGGCCGGTTCGGTGACGAAGTCGATGAGCCGTTCCACCGCGCCGATCAGCGGGGTCTCCAGATCGCGGAAACTGCGTACCCCGGCCAGCACCCGTTGCCAGCCCTCGTAGGTCTCGCCCCAGCCCAGCGCCTCGCAGATACCGGCCTTCCACTCGGTCCCGTGCGGGATCTTCGGCCAGGCCCGGATCCCGACGGCGGCCGGCCTCACCGCCTCCCAGACGTCCACGTAGGGGTGGCCGGTGACCAGCACCTGCTCGTCACGGACCTGCGCGACCAGCCGGGACTCCTTGCTGCCCGGGACCAGGTGGTCGACCAGCACGCCGAGCCGGCGGCCGGGGCCGGTGCCGAACTCGGCGATCCGCTCGGCGAGTACGTCCACCCCGTCCAGCGGTTCCACGACCACGCCCTCGACCCGCAGGTCGTGGCCCCATACGCGTTCGACCAGCTCGGCGTCGTGCTTGCCTTCGACCCAGATCCGCGAATCGCGCGCGACCCTGGCCTGCAGGCCCTGCACCCGGACCGAGCCGGACAGGGACACCTGCCGAGCGCCGGCCTTCCTCTTCACTGGCACGAGCGTGACCGGCTTGCCCTCCAGCAGGAACGCGGCCGGGGCGAGCGGGAACACCCGGTGGCGTCCCTTCGCGTCTTCGAGCACGACGTTGCCGTATTCGATCTTGACCACCGCGCCGCAGTAGCCGCTGACCGGGTCCTCGACCACCAGGCCGGGGTCGGCGGGCACCTCGGGCACCTTCCGCTTGCGCGGGCCGGACAGCACGTCGTCGTACGAATGTGAGCGCACGGCCGACCACGCTAGTGCGGCGGGCGGGGCCGCGTCCCCGCGCCACGCCGGGCATGCGGGTGGTGGCCAGGCAGGCTACTCAACTCGCCATCACCAGGACCGCTTCGCCACCAAGGCTGTGAAGGGCCCCTTCACAGCCTTGGGGCGGGTGCGACGAGCCGGGCGCGGGCCGCGGCGTCGATCAGGTCGGCCATCAGAACAGCGGCCAGGGGATCGCGCGCCAGTCGTCGCCGGGTTCGGGGTAGACGGCTTCGGTCAGCAGCAGGTCGGTGCGTTCGATGAGGGCGCGGATCTCGAACGTGGTCAGGTGTTCGCCCAGAGCGGTGCCCAGCCGTCCCTCCAGCTCGGCCCGGAGCTTGCCCAGCTTTTCCACCACCTCGGCGGGCAGCCGTTCGCCGGCCCAGCCCCACAGCACGGTGCGGAGTTTCGGGTCAGTGTGCAGGCAGATGCCGTGGTCGACGCCGTAGACCCGGCCGTCGGCGGCGGCCAGCAGGTGCCCGCCCTTGCGGTCGGTGTTGTTGACCACCACGTCCAGCGCGGCCAGTTCGCGCAGGCTCGGGTGGTCGGCGTGGGCGAGGACCGCAGGTTCGCCGAACCGGTCGTGCGCGTGCAGCACGGTGCGCCAGCCTTCGGGCACCTCGTCCGGGGCGCAGACGTCGACCACCTCCTGCTCGGTGGTCTCCACCCACAGCTGCACCATGCCGGGGCCGAACGGGCCGTCGCGCAGCACGGTGGGCGGGATCGAGCCGAGCCCGCTGGCGCCTGCGATCATCGCGGTGGCCACCTCGCGACCGGCGAGGGTGCCGTCGGGGAAGTCCCACAGCGGCCGCTCCCCCGACACCGGTTTGTACACCACGCGCCCGGTCACGCCGTCGAGTTCGATGGCGCAGAACAGGGTCACGTTGGAGGCGTCGACCAGCCTGCCCTCGACGTCGATCCGGCCATGGGTGACGAACTCGGCGGCGCCGGGCTCGCCGGGCCCGGGCGGGCTGCTCGCCACGGCCGCTCCCTCAGTCCTCGGTGACGTCGACGTCGCGGCGGTACCCGTTCTGGCGCGGGCAGATGTGCCCGGCCGGGTCGAGCGGTTCCCCGCACAGCGGGCAGGGTTTGCGGCCGGCGTTGACCACCCGGTCGGCGCGTTCGGCGAACGCGCGCGCGGCGACCGGAGTGAGGAACACACGGACCGCGTCCGGGCCCTCCTCGGTGTCGTCGAGCACCACCGTCTCGTCGACCTCGCCCTCGGTGATGGCGAGCAGTTCCACGACCACCGCGCCGGAGTCGGCGTCCCAGCCCAGGCCCATGGTGCCCACCCGGAACTCCTCCTCGACCGGCACCCCCAGCGGCTCGGTGTCGACCAGGTCGTCGGGCACGTGCTCGGGCACGTCGGCACCGAACCGGCTGGCGACCTCCTCCAGCAGCGCGCCGAGCCGCTCGGCGAGGACGACGACCTGCTGCTTCTCGATCGTGACGCTGATCGTCCGGACGTCCTCCGACGCCTGGAGGTAGAACGTGCGATCGCCGGGCTCGCCGACCGTGCCGGCCACGAACCGGTCGGGCTTGCGGAAGACGTGGATTACGCGTGACATAACGCCTTCGACCCTAGGCCACCGGGGCATGATCGGCATCCGCCGCCCCTGGTTGGCGCAGCGCCGGAGGTGCCTCCGCCGCGCACTGTGCGGATCCGGGCACGGAGCGGATCGCCGCACTAGGCTCACCGGATGCCTGTGATCTCTGCACCCGGAACCTGGACCTCGCCCGTTTCCGCTGCTGCGGCCGCTGCGGCCGGCCGCGGCGCCCAGTGGCTCGCCGCGGTCGGCGACGCGCTCTGGTGGGCCGAGGCGCGGCCTGCCGAGAGCGGCCGGGTGGCGCTCGTGCGGGCGTTGCCGGGCGGCGGCACCGAGGATGTGCTGCCCGCGCCGTGGAATGTCCGCAACCGGGTGCACGAGTACGGCGGGCGGCCGTGGCTGGCGGCGGGCTCGGTGGTCGTTTTCACGCACTGGACCGACCAGCGGGTGTACGCGCTGGCCGAGGGCGAGGTGTCGCCGCTGACGCCGGAGCCCGCGACCCCGCAGGGCGTGCGTTACGGCGACCTCCGGCCCGGTCTCGACGGTGAGGTGTGGGCCGTGCGGGAACGCAGCACGGGGCCGCGCCGCACGGACATCGCGCGGGAACTCGTCGCGATCCGGCTCGACGGCGGTGGTCAACGGGTGCTGGTCGAAGGGCACCGGTTCTTCACCGCGCCGCAGCTGTCCCCGGATGGGGCGCACGCGGCGTGGCTCGCGTGGGATCACCCGGCGATGCCCTGGGACGGCACCGAGCTGTTCGTGGCCCCGGTCGCCGGGGACGGCACGTTCGGCGCGGCGCGGGTGCTGGCCGGCGGCCCCGAGGTCGCGGTGTGCCAGCTGGAGTGGGAGTCGCCGGATCAGCTGCTGGTGCTGGCGGATCCGGACGGCTGGTGGAACCTGCACCGGGTCGGGCTCGACGGAGCCACGGCGCATCTGGCGCCGGTGCGGCAGGAGCTGGGCGGCCCGTTGTGGAAGCTCGGCTGGAGCTGGTTCACGCCGCTGGGCGGCGGCGGGCAGTTCGCGGTGCTCGCCGCGGGAGGGCTGGCGGTGCTGGACGAGCACGCCGGTTCGGTCACGCCAGTGGACACCAAGCTGACCGTGTGGTCGTCGTCCGGGCTGGTCGCGGTGCCGGGCGGAGTCGCCGGGATCGCCGCGGGTCCCCAGCGGGAAAGTGCGGTGGTGCAGGTGGACCCGGCCACCGGGAAGACGGTCGAGCTGACCCCGCAGCCTGATGAGCTGGCGGCAATGGCGGCGTATCTGCCCGAGGTGCAGGAGAGGGTGTTCACTGCGGCGGACGGGTCGGAGATCCCGGCGTACGTGTTCCCACCCGCCAACCCGGAGTTCGCCGCGCCCGAGGGTGAGCTGCCGCCGTGGCTGGTTCATGTGCACGGCGGGCCGACCGGTGCCTCGGCCGGCGCGCTGAACCTGGACATCAGTTACTTCACCAGCCGCGGCATCGGTGTGGTGGCGGTGAACTACGGCGGGTCGACCGGATACGGGCGGGCGTTCCGGGAGCGGCTGCGGGAACAGTGGGGCGTGGTGGACGTCCAGGACTGCGTCACGGTCGCGGAGGCGCTGGTGGCCGAGGGGCTGGCCGATCCGGCGCGGCTGGCGGTGCGCGGCGGCAGCGCGGGCGGGTTCACCTCGGCCGCGTCGATCACGATGACCCGTACCTACGCCGCGGCGACGGTGCACTGCCCGATCCTGGACTTGACCGGATGGACCGCCGAGGGCGGGGAAACCCACGATTTCGAGTCGCAGTACCTGGTGGGGCTGATCGGCCGGTATCCGGAGACCGCGCCGCGGTACCGGGAGCGTTCGCCGATCACGCACGCCGGCGAGCTGGCCAGGCCGGTGCTGTTCCTGCAAGGCGCCGAGGACGAGATCTGCCCGCCGGAGCAGGCGGACCGGTTCGTGGCCAGGCTGGCCGGGCGTGGGATCCCGCACGCGTACCTGCGGTTCGAGGGTGAGCAGCACGGGCTCCGCAAGGCGGAGTCGATCATCGCCGCGCTGGAGGGCGAGTTGTCCTTCTACGGGCAGGTGTTCGGGTTCGTCCCGCCCGGGGTACCGGTGCTGGAACTGGCCCGATGAGACCTGCCCGGCTGCGTGCCGGGGACACCGTGGCGCTCGTCGCGCCGTCCGGCCCTGTGCCGCAGGATCTGCTGGACGCCGCGGTGCCGGTGCTGCGGAGCTGGGGAGTGAAGCTGCGGATCGGCGCCGGGGTGCGGGCCGACGGCGGCGTCCCGGCGTATCTGGCCGCCCCGGATGAAGCGCGGGCGGCGGAGTTCACCGAGGCGTGGCTGGATCCGGAGGTGCGTTGTGGGCTCGCCGCGCGTGGTGGTTACGGCGCGCAGCGGATGGCCGATCTCGTGGACTGGCCGGCGCTCGCGGCGGTGGAGCCGAAGATCCTGGCCGGTTCGAGCGACGTGACGGCCTTGCATCGCGCGGTGCACGCACGGTGGGGGCTGGCCACGGTGCTCTCGCCGATGCCCGCGAGCGTGTTGTTCGACGAGGTCGCGTCGGAGCATCTGCGGCGGACCTTGTTCGAGCCGGAACACACGCGGGTGCTGCGCGCCGCGGAGGCGGACGTGCTGGTGCCGGGGCAGGCGTCGGGGGTTCTGGTGGGCGGGAACCTGTCGCTGCTGGCCGCGGGGATCGGCACCGCCGAGCAGGGGTCGGCGCGGGAGGGGATCGTGCTGCTGGAGGACGTGACCGAGAGCGTGTACCGGATCGATCGGATGCTCACCCAGCTGCTGCGTTCGGGCTGGTCCGGCGGTGTCCGCGGGATCGTGCTGGGTTCGTGGGCCGCGTGCGGGGATCCGGCGGAGATCCGGGAGCTGCTGGCCGAACGCCTGTCGCCGCTGGGGGTGCCGGTACTGAGCGGGTTCGGGTTCGGGCACGTCGCGTCGTCCCCGACGATGCCGCTGGGCGTGCCCGCCTCGCTCGACATCGAGTTCGGCACGCTCACCCTCGACTCCCCCATGCTGGTGTGATCGCATGCGCCTGTCTCCTGAGGAAGCCCGTACCCGCCTCACCGCGGCCCGCGTGGCGAGGCTCGCCACCGCCGGCGCCGGTGGGGTGCCGCATCTGGTTCCGGTGACCTTCGCGGCGCGGGAGGACACGATCGTCTTCGCCGTCGACCACAAACCCAAGAGCAGCACGGCGTTGCGGCGGCTGGCGAACATCGCGGAGAACCCGGCGGTGTGTTTCCTGGCCGACGAGTACGACGAGGACTGGTCTCGGCTGTGGTGGGCCCGCGCGGACGGGGTGGCACGCGTGGTCCCGGACGCGGAGCGCGACCCGTTCGTCGGCTGGCTGGTGGCGAAGTATCCGCAGTACGCGGAGCATCCGCCGGAACACGCGGTCGTCGCGACGGAGGTCCGCGCCTGGCGCGGCTGGGCGGGCTCCTGACGGTCGATTCGCTGCACAGGGCAGCAAGTTCACCGTGCAGCCACCCGGCTGTGAAGCTGCTCGGGGGGGCCAGCCAAGATACGCCGGAAACCGGCGATGAGTTGATCTTGAGGCGGTTTCCGGCTGGTGAGGGGCTGTGGGTACCCGAATCTCGTCGCTGAGCACCGCGTACAGGCCGGGTGGCGCGGGGGTGAACGGGCCAGTCGGGGCGGTGGACGCGGTGCTGCGATCCTTGGGATCGGAACCACCGTTGCATCTTCACCCACTTGGAACCCCCATCGGCAACACCTTCATGATCGAGAGATTCACAACTCAGGGGGCGTGACATTCGTTGTGAGAATTCTGGCCCGCACACACGTACGGGGAGGTCCGAATGTCAGGTAATCCGAAGAGATACATGGTCCGTGTCGCCATTGTTGCCGCGTTGTCCGCGCCTATGGGGATGCTGGCATCCGTGGCGAACGCCGCACAGCCGGTGGCGCCGCAGAAGGTGTCGTATGAGGACGCCGTTCCCGGGATCGCGCCGCCAGACGCGCCACCCATCAGCGCACCGTCCGAAATGGCACGGACGAATCAGCCGGCGTGGGGCTGCACACCGGAAACCCACGGCGACAACCCGCATCTGTCCTCAACCCCGGGTGTCATCTCCGCTCACGGCTGGTGGAAGCAGGGCAACTGCACCAGCAATAAGGCAACCGTGCAGAACTGCCTGTACGAGTACTACACGGACGGGACATGGCGACGAAAAGCGTGCAACACCGCATCGGGTATTTTTCCCGGTGGCGGTAGTGCCAATCGGTCCGCGGCGAACCGAGCGTGTGACACTACGGCGACGATATCCTGGCGCAACCGGGTCGATGTCGACGTGGACGGTGAGATCGACACCTCCGAGACGATCGATCGCCAGGCCGATGTGAACTGCGTGATCACCGGAGACGACCAGTAGCGAGGAATTTGTTGGCAAGGGATACAGCCAGACCGGGGCTGGTACAGGGTTTCCGCGGCATGGCGGGAACCCTGTACGCCGCGATCTACGGTGAACTAACGCCCCGCCCCGACCGGGAACCGGTCACCGATCGCGACGCCTACATCCAGTTCCATGACCGGGCACAGGCTATGGGGTGGCTCGACACTCTCTGGGACATGAACGACGCCGGCCGGGACCATCCCCTGGCCGCGCCAGGGTCGCCGCTGGTCACCTGGTTCCAGGTCGGGGTCGGTCCGGTACCCAGTTCCCGGTCACTGCCGGTGCGGCCGTTCCTGAGCTGCGCCGGTGACGTCACGGCACGACTGGGTACGCTGCGGTTGCGGGCAGCACAGATACTGCTGCCTGCGCAAAGCCTGGACATCTCGGCGCGCCCCGACCACGCTCGGATGCCGTCAGTCCAGGCGGCGGCATGGTTCGACGACGTACGGTCCTGGACGACGGTGCACCTCACTGTGGACAGCGGCCAGGACCCGGTCATTCACCGCGCAGCGCAACGACTGCACCAATCCGTGGGCGAATTCGCCCACGAGGTCTTTCGATGCGAGTCCCAGATCGGGCAGGACCCTGTGCCGCCCCCGCTGCCCGACGGAGTCTGGTCCGGCCCGCCACGGTACCGCGTGAGTTTCCAGGGAACGCTGATCGAATGGTCGCTGGACGCCATCGGCTGGCTTGGTGAGTTCATCGCCGACCTCGCCGCCCGCGAGGGTGCCGGCGTTCCGCTGCTGCTCACGGTGAGCCGTCCGACACCCGATCCGCAGAGCATCCACCCCGCGAACGCCCCCTAACTCGGCAGCGCAACAGTCGCTGGGTTCGTGAGTATGGTCAGTGCCGTCGACGGCCTTGATCGTGCCTGGACCAGGAGGTGTAACCGTGCTTAATCGCCTGGCGCGTAGGTAGCCGGTTCCAAGTGGTTCCCGCTGTGGCGGTGCGAGTGGCAGGGTCGCCGGGATGGGGGCGGTTTTCAGCGGTGACCCGCTGGCCGGGCGGGATGGTTGTTCGCGCCGGATACCAGGCCCGGGGCGGGCCGGGTGAGTCACGTCCCCGTCGGCACCCGCTCGTGGGCATTTTCGTGGAAGTTTTGATGTTCCCTGAAAACAGGTCAGCGGTACCTCGCACCGTCCAAAGAAGGCACCCACCACCGCCTCGACGAACTCGCCGCTCGCTTGACTGCCGCCGAGACCCCACCACCTGGCCGCGGTTCGAGCCAGAATCACGCTTAAGCCAATCGCTGGCCAGCGTTAGTTCCTACTTTGCGGCTCGGGTCAGCTTCGGGACTCCGGGGCCGTCAGCAGCCATAAACCGCCTCAAGATCAACTCATTGCCGGTTTCCGGCGTATCTTGGTCCGGCCCCAACGGGACCCTGCGGATCACGGCGACCTGTTTCGTCACCGGTGAGGCGGCAGGCGTGACCGCCGCGCTGGCCGCGGCGTCCGGTGTCGCGGCGGCGCGGATGGCGGCGCCACCGGTGCAGGCGCGGTTGCGGGAACGGGCCGCGGTGCTGGCGCCCGTCGCCGCAGGTTCCTGACGACGGTTCAGCCGCGCCCGGTGGGTGCGGGCTCCGGGAGGAACTCCTCCCGGGGCTTGCGCCAGGCGGAGATCAGGCCGAGCGGGTCCGGGCGGAGCAGGGACGCCGCGGCGTACAGGCTGGCCACCACGACGACCGCGATGAACGTCCAGTCGTAGAGGGCCTGTTCCCCGGTCGGGTAGTAGACCAGGGTGACGAACACCGAGACCGCGACCACCGCGGAGAGGTTGCGCCGCTCCCAGGGGAACGCCGAGATCAGCACGAAGCCCCAGGTGAGGTACCAGGGCAGGGTGGGCGGCATGAGGATCGCGACGGCCAGCAGGGTGATCGCCGCGCGGTACACGGCCTCCTTGCCGCCGTTGCGCGAGAGCCACCATTGCCGGATACCGAACGCGACGAGCCCGACCATGGCGATGGCGCGCGCGATCGTGACGAACGGCGACGGGGGCACGTTCGCGACCAGGTGTATGAGGGTGTAGACGGCCTCGCCGATGCCGGTCGGGAAGTTGAGCCAGTTCGCGATCAGCTGGGGGGCGCTCAGGCCGGACCACCAGCCGAGGTTGAGCGAGCCGAGCGAGATCCAGGTACCGGCGACGAACACCCCGAGGAACAGGCCGACCGAGGCGGCGCCCGCCTTGAGGAAGTTCCGCGCCTTCGACGGGCCGGGCAGGTCGGCGGCCCACATCCAGACCAGGAACGGGAGCGCGACCGCGGCGGTCGGTTTGATCAGCATGCCGACGGTGACCAGCACGACCGCGATGACGTGCCGGCGTTCCAGCGCGGCGAGCACACCGATGGCGAGGAAGCCGAGCATCATCAGGTCGTTGTGCGGGCCGCCGAAGAGGTGGATCACCATCATCGGGCTGGCCACCGCGACCCAGAGGGCGACGGGGAGCTTGCCGCCGAGGCGGGCGACCAGGCGCGGCAGCGCCCACAGCGTCATGCCGAGTCCGACGAGCAGGACCACGCGGGTGAGGACGACCCCGGCGATCATGTCGTCCTGGGTGATCGACACGATGCCCTTGGAGATCAGCAGGAACAGCGGCCCGTACGGGGCGGGGGTGGTCTGCCACAGGGGGTGCACGTTCTGCACGACGTCGGGCAGCACGCTCAGCTCGGCGGGGCCGTTGGCGTACGGGTCGAGCCCGTAGAGCAGCTGGGCGCCCTGGGCGAGGTAGGAGAACACGTCGCGGGTGAACAGCGGCGGCGACACCAGCAGCGGCGCCATCCAGCAGAGCGCGGCGATCAGGATCGGGCGGCTGCCGATGCGCCCGGCGAGCGCATAGCGGCCGAGCCGCACCCAGGCCCAGACGACGAGTGCGAAGCCGGTGTAGAGCAGAGCGTTGGCCAGCGCCCGGCCGTGGCCGTAGCGGATCCACGACAGGGGGCCGTGGCCGAGCACGGGGTCGCGGATGAGGATTCCACCGGCACCGAGTGCCGCGAGCATGAGGAGGGTGCTTCCCACGGTACCCATCGCGATGGTCCGGTACGGGAAACGCGAGGGCGTCAGGAAGCCCCGGTCGGGGGTGCCCGCGGTCGGCTCCGCGGTGTCGGTCGTGGTGGCCATTTCGATCCAGAAGATTACCCGGTGAAGGAGAACGGCCCGCACGGGGCGGGCCGGAAATGGCTCTTCGGTCAGGTGTTCACCCCCGGTCGGAGGTCCCCGGCGGCGGAGTGGCCGGTGCCTCGTGGCGCGGTCCCGCCGGGCAGGGCCGCGAGCAGTGAGGCGGTGTACTCGTGCCGGGGGTCGAGCAGGACCTGCTCGACGGTGCCGGTCTCGACGAGTTCGCCGTGGTACATCACCGCGACCCGGTCGGCGATGTTCCAGGCGAGGCCGAGGTCGTGGGTGATGACCAGGGCGGCGAGGCCGAGCCGGCGGCGCAGCCGCAGCAGCAGGGCGAGGATCTCGCCGCGCACGGACGCGTCGAGGGAGGCGACGGGTTCGTCGGCGACCAGGACGGCGGGTTGGAGGGCGAGCGCCCCGGCGATGACCACGCGCTGGCGCTGGCCGCCGGACAGCTCGTGCGGGAGCCGGTCGAGGTAGGTGCCCGGCGGCCGTAGTTCGGCGGCTTCGAGGGCGTCGAGCACGATCGTGCGTTCGTCGGGCAGGCCGTGGATGCGGGGTCCTTCGGCGACCGCTTCGTAGACGGTGTGTGCGGGGTTGAGGGCGCTGGCCGGGTCCTGCAGGACGAGCTGGACCTGCCGTCGGTAGGCGCGCAGGGCGCTGCCGCCGGGCGGTACGGGCTCGCCGGCGTAGCGGACGGTGCCGGAGTCGGGGCGTTGCAGGCCGAGCAGGGTGCGGGCGAGGGTGGTCTTGCCGGAGCCGGATTGCCCGACGAGGGCGACGATCTCGTCGCGGTGGACGGCGAGGTCGACTCCGTTGACGGCGTGGATCCGGGTGCCGGTGCGGTCGCGGAAGCTCACGTGCAGGTTCTCCGCGGCGAGCAGGGGCGGCCCGGCCGCGCGGTTGTCCGGTTCGGGTGGCAGCGGGGTGGCGGTCGCCGGGGCGAAGCGGGAGACGGGATCGCCGACGGCCGGGAACGCGGCGGCCAGCGCGCGGCTGTGTTCGTGGCGGGGCGTGGCCATGAGGTCGGCGCTGGGGCGTTCTTCGACGACTTCTCCGTCGTACATCACCGCGATGCGTTCGCAGGTGGAGGCGAGCACGGACAGGTCGTGGCTGATCATGATCAGGCCGATGCCGCGTTCGGCGACGAGTTTCGACAGGACCGACAGCACTTGCGCCTGTACGACGACGTCGAGCGCGGTGGTGGGTTCGTCGGCGATGATCAGCCGGGGTTCGCAGGCCAGGGCCATGGCGATCATCACGCGTTGTTTCTGGCCGCCGGACAGCTCGTGGGGGTAGGCGTTCGCGCGGCCGGGGGGCAGGCCGACTTGGTCGAGCAGCTCGGCGACGCGGGCTTGGAGCTGTGCTTCGGTGGGCTGCGCTCCCCCGGGCGGGTGCAGCCGGATGGGTTCGGCGATCTGGTCGCCGACGCGGCGGACGGGGTTGAGCGCGTGCATCGCGCCTTGGAACACCACTGACGCATCGGCCCAGCGGACCGCGCGCAGCCGTCCCCAGCGCATAGTCCGGACGTCTTCGCCGTCGAGCAGGATTTCGCCGGTGACGCGGGCGGTGCGGGGCAGCAGGCGGAGCACGCTCATCGCGACGGTGGATTTCCCGGAGCCGGACTCCCCCGCGATGCCGAGCGTGCCGCCCGCGTCGAGCCGGAGGCCGACGCCGCGGGCCGCGGGGACCTCGGCCTGGCCGGTGCGGTAGGTGACGCTGACGTCCTTGAGTTCCAGCAGCGGGGTCATTTCCCTCCTTTGAGCCGGGGGTTGAGCACTGTTTCCAGGCCCCGGCCGACGAGGGTGAACATCAGCACGACGAGCACGATGGCGATGCCCGGCGGCAGCAGGTTCCACCAGGCGCCGCGGGTGACGGCGCCGTTGTTGAGCGCGGTCTGCAGCATCCCGCCCCAGGAGATCGCGTTGGGGTCGCCGACGCCGAGGAAGGACAGGGTGGCGTCGGCGATCACCGAGTTGCCGACCACGAGGGTGGTGTTGGCCAGTACGAGGGGCAGCACGCCGGGCAGCACGTGCCGTCCGATCACGTGCCGGTGGCCGCCGCCGAGGGCGCGTGCGCGTTCGATGTAGGGGCGGCTTTCGATGGTGAGGGTCTGGGCGCGGACCAGGCGTGCGGTGCTGGGCCAGGCGGTGACGCCGATGGCGAGCACGATCGTCCACACTCCTTGCGGCAGGACCGCCGACAGGGCGATGGCCAGCACCAGTGAGGGCAGGACCAGGAAGAAGTCGGTGAACCGCAACAGGATCGCCGACACCCAGCCGCCGAAGTGCGCGGCGGTGATCCCGATCAGGGTGCCGATGAAGACGCTGAGCACGGTCGCGGAGAACCCGACGAGCAGCGAGATCCGGGTGCCCCACACGGTCATCAGCAGGACCGAGCGGCCGTCGATGTCGGTGCCGAGCCAGTACTGCCCGTCCGGCGGGCTGAGCGGGCGGCCGGTGGCGCGGGTGACGTCGAGGCCGCCGGCGTCGCTGAGCACCGGGAGCAGCAGCGCGAGCACGACGGTCAGGGTGAGCAGGCAGAGGCCGGTGAGGGCGGCTTTGCGGGTGGCGAATTCGTGCCAGGTGCGGGCGATCCCGGCGCGGCGGCGGCGCCAGGCGATGGCGCGGGGGCTTTCCGCGGCGATTTCGGCGGTCATCCGGTACGCACCCTCGGGTCGAGCACGCGGTAGAGCAGTTCCGCGAGCAGGTTCATCAGCACCACGGCGCCGGCGAGGACCACGAAAACGCCTTGCAGCACGGGCAGATCGGGTCCGTGCAGGGCGTCGTAGGTGAGCTGGCCGAGGCCCGGCCAGCTGAACACCGCCTCCACCGTGACCGCGCCGGAGACCACCATGCCGAACTGCATGAACACCAGCGTCACCGTGGGCAGCAACGCGTTCGGCACCGCGTGGCGGCGGCGCACGAGGTCTTCGCGCAGGCCTTTCGCGCGGGCGGTGACGAGGTAGTCGGCGTTCATTTCGCCGAGCAGCGAGGACCGCATCACCAGCATGTACTGCGCGTAGAACACGGCGAGCAGGGTCAGGCACGGCAGGATCAGGTGGTGCAGCACGTCGAGGGTCTGCGGGAGGAACCCGGGCGCGGCGTCCGGCGAGTGCATGCCGCGGCTGGGGAACAGGCCGCCGGTGGCCACGAGCAGCAGCAGGCCGAGCCAGAACTGCGGGACCGACCAGAGGGTGAGCGCGATCCCGGTCTGCGCGCGGTCGAAGAGGCTGTCGCGGCGCCAGGCCGCGCGGATGCCGAGCCACAGCCCGATCGCGACGGCGAGCACGGTCGCGCTGCCGACGAGCAGGACGGTGGGCCACAGCCGTTCGCCGATCATGTCCAGCACGGGGCGGCGTTCGAGGTAGGACTCGCCGAAGTCGCCCTGGAAGAGGCCGAGGAAGTAGTTCCCGAACTGGGCGAGGATCGGTTTGTCCAGGCCGAGGCGGTCGCGCAGCTCGGCGATCTGGCCGGGGTCGGTGGGCCGGTCGCGGGCCATGAACGCGATCGGGTCGCCGGGCAGCAGCCGGAACAGGAAGAAGCCGAGCACGATCACCAGCACGATGCTCGCCGCCGCCTCGGCGGCCTTGACCGCCACGAACCGCGCCGTGCCCGTCCCGCCGCGCTGCCCGTCCTGCCGGGAGTCCGTGAAGGGGCCCTTCACGGACTCTGAGGCTGTGAAGGGCCCCTTCACAGCCTTTTCGCCGGGGTGTCGTGAGAGATCGGGCATGGCTATTCCCGGTCGTCCATCGGGATCGCGCGGCGGCGGCCGAGCGTGTAGCCGCTGCCGAAGAGCGCGACGGCCGCCACGACGCCGAGCACGATCCAGAGCCCGGTGTTGGCGGCGCTGTCGCCGCTGCGGGCCACGGCCGGGACCGCGCCGTAGACGCCCCAGTAGCCGGTCTGTTCCAGGATCGGGCCGTCGGGCTGGGGTTGCTTCCCGAAGGAGGAGAACCGGTCGGAGCGGTAGGCCTCAAGGGCGTTGTCGTAGTCGAGCACGACGTTGACGGCCTGGCTGGAGAGCCGGGCCTGCGCCCGTTTGACGTAGCCGGCCCGGGCCGCCGGGTCGGTTTCGGCGAGCTGCTGGGCGTAGAGCTGGTCGTATTGGGGGTCGCAGAAGAACGTGTCGGTGGTGCCGCCTTTGCCTTGCGCGTTCGGGCGGGCGGCGCAGGTGTGCAGGGACAGCGCGTAGTCCGGGTCGGGGTTGGTCGCGTAGCCGGAGATCGCGAGGTCGTAGTTGCCGGCGTTGGTGCGATCGTTGAGTTCCTCGTCGGAGACGAGTTCCTGTTTGACCGAGATGCCGATGTCGTGCAGCCAGCCGCTGACGTACTGGGCGACGCGCTGGTCGAATCCGCGGTTGGCGTGCCCGGTCAGGCGCAGTTCGAGGCGGGCGCCGCCGGGCTCGGTACGCAGGCCGTCCCCGCCTTTGCGGTAGCCGGCCGCGTCGAGGGCAGCGTTGGCCTTGGCGAGGTCGAAGCCGCGGGCCTGGTCGGGGGGCGGATCCCAGTGGTAGGCCTGGTAGATCGGCGGGATCACGCCGCCGCCGAGCTGGCCGTAGCCGCCCATCACCTTGTCCACGACGGTCTTCGGGTCGATCGTCTGCGCGATGGCCTGGCGCAGCCGGATGTCCTTGAGCACGGGGTTGCCGTTGCCGATCGGCTGGTTCTGGGCGTTCTGCACGCCGAAGTTCAGGGTGATCTCGTTGTAGCGGCGGCCGGGTGCCTGGTTGGTGGCGATGTCCGGCCGGTCCTTGAGCGCGTCGAACTGGGTCGGGGTGAGCCGGTTGAGCACGTCGACTTCACCCTGTTTGAGCGCGTTCACCGCGGATTCGACGTCCTTGAACACGAGCAGCTGCAGCTCGTCGACCTTCGGCGCGCCACGCCAGTAGCCCTTGTTGGCGGCGAACTTGAGGTACTCGTTCTGCTTGTATTCGGTCAGCCGGTACGGCCCGTCGTCCACGCCGACCACGGGCACGGTGTCGGTCTCGGGGGCGGTGAGGTCCTTGATCGGCGCCCAGATGTGCTCGGGCACGATCGGCACGTCGAGCAGGTCCATGGTGGCCTGCACGGTCTTGGTCCTGATCACCAGCGTGGCGTCGTCCGGCGCGGTGACCGAGGCGAAGTTCGCGACATAGTTGCCGTTGGCGGTGCGGGCGGTCTCGTCGGTGAGCATCCGGTTGAAGGTGAACGCGGGGTCTTTCGCGGTGATGGGCTGCCCGTCGGACCATTTCGCGCCCTGGCGGATCTTGAACGTCCAGGTCAGCTTGTCCGGGGAGATCCGCCAGGATTCCGCGAGGGCGGGTGCGGCCGCGGCCTTCTCCGCGGAAGGGATGGTGAGGAATTCGTAGATGAACCGGCCGACCTGGGTGGAGGCGGCCAGTGACGCGGTGAACGGATTCAGGTGGTCGATCCCGGTGGTCAGCGCGACCCGCAGCACTTTCGGCTGCGCGGGCTCCGGGGCGGGTTGCTGAGCGTGCTGCTGGGCGGCGGCGATCCCGGCCGTCGGCAGCACCCCCAGTGTGCCGACCGCCGCGATCGTGCAAACGCGCCGCACATACCCCATCCGCACTGGCAGATCCCCCCGTCGTCCGGCCCCGACCCCCTGAAGACGAAAAGTAACCACATACCGCGGTAACCCCGCAATATGTGACCGCACCGGTGCGTGTCCGATCGTTATGCGCGGGGACGGGATCACTAGAGTGCGCGCCATGCGGATCCTGATCTCGGCCGATATGGAAGGCGCGACCGGGGTCACCTGGACCGACGATGTCGTTCCGGGGACCTCCCAGTGGCAGCGGCTGCGGACGTTGTTCACTGGCGATGTGAACGCGGTGCTGGCCGGGCTGTTCGCGGCCGGTGCGGAGGACGTGCTGGTCAACGAGGCGCATTCGTCGCAGCGGAACCTGCTGCTGGAGGACCTCGATCCGCGGGCGCGGATGCTGACCGGCCGGCACAAGCCGCTGTCGATGATGCAGGGCGTGGATTCCGGTGTGGACGGTGCCGTGTTCCTCGGTTATCACGCCGGTGCCGGGTTCGACGGCGTGCTGTCGCACACCTATCTGGAGAACCAGATCACCGGCGTGTGGCTGGACGACGTGCCGGCCAGCGAGGGCAGGCTGAATGCGGCGCTGGCCGCCGAGTACGGCGTGCCGGTGCTGCTGGTCAGCGGCGACGATCACACCTGCGAAGACGCCCGCGAGTACGCGCCGGAGGCGGAACTGGTCGCGGTGAAGGAATGCGTGAGCCGGTACGCGGCGATCTGCCTGCCACCGGCGCGGACCGCCGAGCTGCTGACCGCGGGCGCGCGGCAGGCGATGGCGCGGGCCGGGCGGGGCGAGCGGAACCCGGGGCGGCACCGGATCGAGGTGGAGTTCGACGCGAGTCATCTGGCGCAGGCGACCGCGGTGATCCCGACGGTGGAACAGATCGGGGTGCGCCGGGTCGGGTTCGAGGCGCCGAGCATGACCGAGGCGATGAAGGCGTTCAAGGTGGTCACCGCGATCGCCGGGGGCGCGGTGCAGGGCATCTATGGCTGAGAGTGCGCCGGCCGACGTCGTCGGGGTGTGTGCGGACCTGATCCGGTTCGACACCACCAACCACGGCGGCGGGGATGCCGCGGGGGAACGCGAGGCGGCCGAGTACGTGGCGGATTTCCTTGGCCGGTACGGGGTTTCCGCGCGGATCGTGGAGTCCGCGCCGCGCCGGGCGAATGTGCTCGCCCGGATCCCGGGCACCGATCCGGGGCTGCCCGCGCTGCTGGTGCAGGGGCATCTGGACGTGGTGCCCGCGGACGCGGCGGACTGGTCGGTGCCGCCGTTTTCGGGCGAGGTGCGCGACGGGTTCCTGTGGGGCCGCGGCGCGGTGGACATGAAGGATTTCTGCGCGATGGTGCTGGCCGCGGTGGCCGAAGGGCTGCGGCCGCGCCGTGATCTGGTGCTGGCGTTCGTCGCGGACGAGGAGGACCGCGGCGACTTCGGCGCGCATTGGCTGGTGGAGCGACATCCGTCGGTGTTCGAGGGCTGCGCGGCGGCGATCAGCGAGTCCGGCGGCTATTCCTATCCGGTGCCCGCCACCGACGGCCGGACTGTGCGGCTCTACCCGGTCGGCACGGCCGAGCGGGGCACCGCACACCTGCGGCTGTCCGCACGCGGGCGGGCCGGTCACGGGTCCCGGCCCAACGACGAGAACGCGGTCGTCCGGCTGGTCGAGGCGTTGCACCGGATCGCGTCGCATCGCTGGCCGGTGCGGCTGACCCCGGCCGTGCGGGCGTTCGTGGAGCGCACCGGCGACGCGCTCGGCGTGCCGGTGGACCTGTCCTCCGGTGCGGCGGTGGAGGCGACGGTGGCGCGGCTCGGCGTGGCGGGTTCGCTGGTGCTGCCAACGATCCGCACCAGCACCACGCCGACGGTGCTCAACGCCGGCTACAAGGTGAACGTGATCCCGTCGACGGCCACGGCGCAGGTCGACGTGCGGCTGCCGCCCGGCACGGAGGACGAGGTGTTCGCGGTGCTGGACACGCTGCTCGGTCCGGGCGTGACGCGGGAGTTCATCACGCATCAGCCGCCGGTGCAGGCGCCGGTGGACTCGCCGTGGTTCGATGCGATGGCGGCCGCGCTGCGCGCCGAGGATCCGGATGCGATCGTGGTGCCGTATTGCCTTGGCGGCGGAACGGACGCGAAGGCGTTCTCCCGGCTGGGAATCGCGTGTTACGGCTTCGCTCCCCTGGCGCTGCCCGAGGGTTTCCCCTACCGCGCGATGGCGCACGGCGTGGACGAGCGCGTGCCGGTGGACGGACTGCGGTTCGGGCTGCGGGTGCTCAAGCGATTCCTGGAATCCGTTTAGGACGGTGCTCCCGGTGAATGTTGAAGCGCGCGTGAGCGGGGGCGCTAGCGGGCGAATTCCGCCCACCAGAGCTGGTCGTTGCGGATCGGGGTCACGGAGTCCAGGGTGAGCCCGTCGCGGGCGAACGAGTCGAGTTCGGCGCGGTCGAGCAGCCACGGCGGTCCGGTGGGGAGGTCGACCTGTTCGGCGTTGGTAGTGCCGACCAGTAGCCGTCCGCCCGGGGCGACGAATCCGCCGATCGCGGCGATCGCGGCCGGGCGGACGTCCCGCGGCATCGACTGCACGGTGAGGTATTCGAAGACGAGATCGAACGCGTGGAAGTACTCGGCGGGCGGTTCCAGCAGGTCGGCGGTGCGGTAGGAGACGACGGTGTCGGGGAACCGGTTCAGCACCGCTTTGATCGCGCTCGGCGAGACATCGAAGGCCGAGGTCTGGTAACCGGCTTCGGCCAGCAGCTCCGCGTCGTAGCCCATTCCGCAGCCGACGACCAGCGCCCGCGCGCCGCCGCCCGGATGGGTGGCCACCCAGGTGGCGAGGTCCGGCGCCGCCTCGGTCCGCGCCCACGGGAGTACCGCGGCTCCGGCCTCGACATCGGCGTACAGCGGTTCGAACCAGCCGGTCGGGTCACCGGCGGCGAGTGCCTGCCCGGCCCGTGCGCGGGCGTCCTCATCGGGATCGTGCGACATGGATTCCGTTATACCTGCGCGCGACCCCGGCGCTCGCGGACGGGTGAGCACGCCGGGTCGCACATCCGGGTGCAGCAGCCGGGCGCGTCCGGGGTTGTCCGTTTCGAGCCAAGATCCGCGACTGATCTTGACATCGATGTCACGACGGGTTTCGCTTCCGGGGCGCCGGAGCCCCCGAAGCAGGCGCGCCCGTTCCGACGACGTGGGAGCACCGATGCCCCGAAGTGCGAGATCCTTGTCTGCCGTGCTGGCCGCGGCTGTGGTGGCGGCGGGGCTGGCCGCGCTGCCCGGGGCCGGTCCGGCCGTGGCGGCGGAGGCCGCGCCACCGGATTTCACTTCTTCGTTCGAGCCCGGTGATCCGCAGCCCGCGCAGGACAGCGTGGACACCGATGCGGCCGGAAAGCCGCGCGCCGCGGGGGTCACCGGCGACACGGTGATCAGCGCGAGCAGCGAGAACGCCGGTGCCGGTGAGGTCGCGGCCAATCTGGTCGACGGCAAGACCGCGACGAAGTGGCTCGCTCCCGCGCCGGCGGCCTGGGCGCAGGTGTCGCTGACCGCGCCGGGCACGATCACGCATTACGCGCTCACCTCGGCCAACGACTTCGCCGGCCGCGACCCGCAGGACTGGACGCTGCAGGGCAGCACCGACGGAACGCACTGGACTCAGCTGGACAAGCGGACCGGTCAGACGTTCGACGACCGCTTCCAGCGCAAGGATTACCAGCTCGCCGCCCCGAGCGCGGGCTATCGCTTCTACCGGCTCGACATCACCCGCAACCACGGCGACAACGCAGTGCAGCTGTCCGAGCTGGAGCTGGGCGGGGCGACCCCGGCGACGGTGCCGTACATGCGCAGCTTCACCGATTCCGGCCCGTCGGGCGGGTACACGAACAAGGACGGCGTCGGGTTCACCGGCAAGCAGGCCTTCCACTACGCGGGCACCCAGGCCGCCGGGCACGGCTACTCCTACAACAAGCTGTTCGACGTACAGATCCCGGTGACCGCGTCGACGGAGCTGTCCTACAAGGTGCAGCCGCAGTTCGTCGAGGGTGATCTGAAGTACCCGAGCACGAACGTGGCGCTGGATCTGGACTTCACCGATGGAACGCACCTGCGTGATCTGGGTGCGACCGACCAGTACGGGTTCGGGTTGAGCCCGCAGGGGCAGGGCGCGAGCAAGGTGCTGTACGCCAATCAGTGGAATCTGGTGCGCGCGGCGATCGGCCGGGTGGCGGCGGGCAGGACCATCTCCCGGGTCGTGCTCGGCTACGACAACCCGAGTGGGCCGGCCACGTTCGGCGGCTGGCTGGACGACGTGAAGATCTCCGCCACGCCGGTGCCGCCCGCCAGTACCCGGCCCAGCGACAATGTGCTGACCACTCGCGGCACGATGGCGAACGGGACGTTCTCCCGGGGCAACAACTTCCCGGCGACCGCGGTGCCACACGGGTTCAACTTCTGGACCCCGGTGACCGACGCCGGTTCGGCGAGCTGGCTGTACAACTACCACTCGCAGAACAACGCGGACAACCTGCCGTCGCTGCAGGCGTTCGCGGTGAGCCACGAGCCGAGCCCGTGGATGGGTGACCGGCAGACCTTCCAGGTGATGCCCTCGGCCATGGCGGGCGTGCCGGACGCGGACCGGAGCAAGCGCGCGCTGACGTTCACCCACGACAGTGAGGTCGCGCGGGCGCACTACTACGGGGTCACCTTCCAGAACGGGATCAAGACCGAGATCGCACCCGCCGACCACGCGGCGATGATGCGGTTCTCGTTCCCCGGCAACGATTCCAGCCTGATCTTCGACAACGTGACCACCGCCGGCGGGCTCACCCTCGACGCCGCGAACAGCACGCTGAGCGGGTACTCCGACGTCAAGAGCGGGCTGTCCGCGGGCGCCGGGCGGATGTTCGTCTACGCCACATTCGACAAACCGGTCCGCGCCGGCGGCAAGCTGACCGGGCAGGGCCGCGACAACGTCACCGGGTACCTGCGGTTCGACGCGAGCGCGGACAAGACCGTGACGATGCGGGTCGCGACCTCGCTGATCAGCGTGGATCAGGCGAAGAAGAACCTCGCGCAGGAGATCGCCCCGACCGCGACGTTCGATGCGGTGCGCGGGGCGGCGCAGCAGGCGTGGGACAAGCAGCTCGGCGTGATCGAGGTGCAGGGCGCGTCGAAGGACCAGCTGGAAACCTTGTACTCCAACCTGTATCGGCTGTTCCTGTACCCGAACGAGGGTGCCGAGAACACCGGCACCGCGCGGGCGCCGAAGTACCGGTACGCGAGCCCGGTGGCGGCCAAGACCGGGCAGGACACGCCCACCCAGACCGGGGCGAAGGTCGTCGACGGCCAGATCTATGTGAACAACGGCTTCTGGGACACCTATCGCACGACCTGGCCGGCGTATTCGCTGCTGACACCGGACATGGCGGGCAAGATGGCGGACGGTTTCGTGCAGCAGTACCGCGACAGCGGGTGGATCGCACGGTGGTCCTCCCCCGGCTACGCGGACCTGATGACCGGCACGAGTTCCGACGTCGCGTTCTCCGACGCCTACCTCAAGGGCGTCTCGAACTTCGACGTGAAATCGGCCTATGACGCGGCGCTGAAGAACGCGACCGTGACGCCGCCGAATTCCGCGGTCGGCCGTAAAGGATTGGACCAGTCGATCTTCCTCGGCTACACGCCGAACTCGACCGGTGAGGGCTTCTCCTGGGCGATCGAGGGCTACGTGAACGACTTCGGCATCGCGAACCTGTCGAAGAAGCTCTACGACCAGGCGGCGGACAGCGATCCGCGCAAGGCCGAGTACCTGGAGAACCACCGGTACTTCACCAGCCGCGCGCAGCAGTACGTACATCTGTTCGACCCGAGTACCGGGTTCTTCCAGGGCAAGGACGCCACCGGCAAGTTCACCAAGCCGAAGGACCAGTACGACCCGCGGGCCTGGGGCGGGGACTACACCGAGACCGACGGCTGGAACATGGCGTTCACCGTGCCGCAGGACGGGCAGGGGCTGGCGAACCTCTACGGCGGCAAGGACAAGCTGGCCGCGAAGCTGGACCGGTTCTTCGCCGAGCCGGAGACCGCGACCTTCCCGGGCGGCTACGGCGGCGTGATCCACGAGATGCGTGAGGCGCGGGACGTGCGAATGGGCCAGTACGGCCACTCGAACCAGCCCTCGCACCACCTGCTCTACATGTACGACTACGCGGGCAAGCCGTCGAAGACGCAGGCCAAGGTGCGGGAGGCGTTGTCGCGGCTCTACACCGGCGGCGAACTGGGCCAGGGCTACGCCGGTGACGAGGACAACGGCGAGATGTCCGCGTGGTACGTCTTCGGGGCGCTGGGCTTCTACCCGTTGCAGATGGGCAGCCCGAACTACGCGATCGGCTCGCCGCTGTTCACCAAGGCGACCGTGCACCTGCCCGGCGGGGACCTGGTGATCAACGCGCCGAAGAACTCCGCGAAGAACGTCTACGTCCAGGGCCTCAAGGTCAACGGCAAGAACTGGACCTCCACGTCGCTGCCGCAGGACGCAATCGCCCACGGCGGGACGCTCGACTTCGACATGGGCCCGGCCCCATCGAAGTGGGGCACTGGCCCGGACGACGCCCCGAAGTCGATCACCACCGGCGACGCGGCGCCCGATCCCCTGCACGACGAGACCACCCCCGGCGCACTGTCCGCTTCGGACGGTTCCGACGTGTCGGCGCTGGTGGACAACACCTCCCGCACCCAGGCGAAGGTGACCGGCGCGGTGCAGTACCAGCTGAAGTCCACCGACGAGGCGGTCACCGACTACACGCTGACCTCCGGCACCGGCGCAGGCGATCCGAAGAGCTGGGTGCTCAAAGGCTCCTACGACGGCAAGACCTGGGCGGTCGCCGATCAGCAGACCGGCCAGAGCTTCCCGTGGCGGCAGCAGACCAGGGCGTTCCAGGTGAAGAACCCGGCGCACTACGCCTACTACCGGCTCGAAGTCACCGAGACCACCGGCGGTACCGCGTCCCTGTCGGAGCTGGAACTGCTGGGCCGCCCGGACGCGTCGTGCACGAAGACGCTGACCGGCGCGCAACGCGGCCCGCTGACCGTGTCGAGCGGAGTCGTGTGCCTCAACGGCGCCACCGTTTCCGGCCCGGTCACGGTGGCGCGCGGCGCGTCCCTGGTGGTGCGCGGCGGCGCACTTGACGGCCCCGTCTCCGCGACCGGCGCGGCGCAGGTCGTGCTCAACCGCACGAAGGTGAACGCCCCGGTGGCGATCACCGGGACGACCGGAACGACGTCGGTCGAGCTGACCGACATTTCCGGCCCGGTCACCCTCACCGGCAACGCCGGCCCGGCGCTCACCAGCAGTACCGTCCGCGGACCGCTGGCCTGCGCTGGCAACTCGCCCGCCCCGACCGATCATGCCCTCGGCAACACTGTTCACGGCCCTTCCGCCGGGCAGTGCGCGAGGTTCTGATCCCGCGGGTGAGCGGGTGAAGGGCGGTCCCCGTGCAGGGTCCCGGCAAAGTTGGCCGGGGACCCGTGTTCAGCAGAGTGAGCCGTGGCGGCCGCGTCATCATCGGCGGTGCCTACGCGACCACCTCGTGGTGTGCGCCGGACCTGTCTCGGGTCTGTGAAGGGGCCCTTCACAGACCTCAGCAGCCTGCGCAGGGCACCTCACACCGACTTTGCCGACACCCCGCGGTCCCCGTGCGTGGGGCCGCCCTTCACGCATCTCCGGGCACGCTCCTATGGTCCAGCAGCCGATCTATCTGGATGAAAGCGGAGTGAGCCTGAACACGGTCATCACTGCGGCCGGGACGGGGCTGGTGGACGGCTTCGGCATGAAGGTGACACGCATCGGCGGGCTGATGCGGATGCGCGCCTTCCGGGACCTCTGCGACGCCCGGAACCTGCCGCACACCAGCGACGACGCCTACGGCGGGGACGTGATCGCCGCCGCCTGCGTCCACCTGGGCGTCACGATCCGGCCCGACCTGAATGAAGGCGCCTGGATCGCGGCCCCCTCATCGAGGGCTACTACGGCCCGAAGGCCGGCCCCCATGTCGAGGGCGGCCACATCACCTTGCCGGAAGGCCCCGGACTGGGCGTGACACCGGACAAGGACCTCTTCGGCGATCCCGTCGCCAGCTTCTGACCTTGATGGAGCGGGCGGGTCGAGGTTGGTGCCGTAGCCACCAGCAACGGTAGGTGTCACGCTCGCGCAGCGATTACCGTGGGACAGGTGATCAGCACCGGGTTCTTCTCCTCGTTCGAAGCGGGCGATCCGCAACCGGTCGATCACGGAGCGTGTGTGGATCACGGGCCGTCGTACTCACCCACCGCGAAGACCGGCGTCGGGTTCACCGGTCTGCGGGCGTTGCACTACTCGGCGCGCCCACGAACCGTCCTGTTCGAGGTGGACGTCCCGGTGACTGTCCACAGTGCACTGACGTATGTGGTCTTCCCGGCCTCCGACGGGCCGATCCCCAGCTACCGCAGCACGTACGCGGCTCTCGACGTCGAGTTCGATGACGGAAGCAGCGCCGGGTTCACCGCTGCCGCTCAGGGCGAAGCGAAGACGCTGTACGTCGACCAGTGGAACCTCGTCCGACGCCCGCTCGGCGCATACGCAGGGCGACGGGTGCGGCGGATCGTTCTGCTCGTCGACCCGCTCGGCGACGGCGACGTGACCGGGTGGCTCGACGACGTCCGCCTCGCCGACCATGCGTACACGCCCAAAGAGCCCGTCGACCACGTACGCACCACCCGCGGCACTCATTCGAGCGGCACGTTCTCCCGCGGCAACACCTTCCCGGCGACCGCAGTCCCGCACGGGTTCAACTTCTGGACCCCGATCACCGACGCCCGCGCACTGAACTGGATCTACTCCTACCACCGCCACAACGACGCCGAGAACCGGCCACGGCTGCAGGCCCTCGGCGTCAGCCACCAGCCCAGCCCATGGATGGGCGACCGCCACACCTTCCACCTGATGCCCGGCACCGGCCCCGTCGAACCCCACCCCACCCGCCGCGCGCTCGCGTTCACCCACGACGACGAAACCGACCGCCCCTACCACTACGGCGTGCGATTCCGCACCGGAATCACCGCCGACCTCGCCCCGTCCGACCACGCCGCCCTGGTCCGCTTCACCTTCCCCGACAACCGCGGCTGGGTGCTGTTCGACAACGCCCGCAACCGCGGCGGCCTCCGCGTACACCCGGACACCGGCGTAGTCACCGGCCACACCTGGATCCGCAGCCGCCTCTCCGCCGGCGCCCGCCGCATGTACGTGTACGCCGAAGCCGACCAACAACCCACCGGCGGCACCCGCATCCGCCGCCCGTTCTGGCGGACCGTGACCGGCTACCTGGAATTCGCCGAACCCGAAGTGACGCTGCGAATCGCAACCTCACTGATCAGCCTCGCCCAAGCAAAACGGAACCTCGAACTCGAAATCCCGGCCGGCACCACCTTCGACGACGTACGCACCCGCGCCCGCGACCAATGGCAGGACGTCCTCAACCGCGTCGACCTCGAAGGCGCCGCAGAACACGAACTCACCACCTTCTACTCCTGCCTCTACCGACTGTTCCTCTACCCCAACCGCGCCCACGAGAACACCCCACGCGGCACACGCCACGCCAGCCCCGTCGTACGCAGCCTCCGCCCCAGCACACGACGACGAACCGGCGCGAAAGTCGTCGACGGCGAGCTGTACGTCAACAACGGCTTCTGGGACACCTACCGCACCACCTGGCCCGCGTACGCACTCCTCGCACCACAACAATGCGGCCGGATGATCGACGGCTTCGTCCAGCAATACCGCGAAGGCGGCTGGATCGCACGCTGGTCCTCCCCCGGCTACGCCGACCTCATGACCGGCACCAGCTCCGACGCCGCCTTCGCCGACGCGTACCTCAAAGGCGTCCGAAACTTCGACATCGAAGCCGCGTACGAGGCCGCACTCAAGAACGCCACCGTCGCTCCACCCCGACGCAGCGTCGGACGCAAAGGACTCGACCGTTCGCCCTTCCTCGGCTACACCCCCACCACCGTCCGAGAAGGACTCTCCTGGGCACTCGAAGGCTGCCTGAACGACCACGCCCTCGCCAACCTCTCCGACGCCCTCGCCCACGAAGCCACCGGAGACCGCGCACGCCGTTACGCCGACAACGCCACCTACCTCCGCCAACGCGCCCAGCACTACGTACACCACTTCGACCCACGCATCGGCTTCTTCCAAGGCCGCACCCCCGAAGGCACACCGCACTACCCCGCCGAAGGCTACGACCCCGAAACCTGGGGCGACGACTTCGTCGAGACCAACGCCTGGAACACCGCCTTCTCCGCACCACACGACGGCCCCGGCCTCACCGCCCTCCACGGCGGCCCCCACCGCCTCGAAGCGAAACTCGACGAATTCTTCCGCACCCCCGAGACCGGACACGGCGGCCGCATCCACGAAATGACCGAAGCCCGCGACGTCCGCATGGGCCAATACGGCCACTCCAACCAGCCCTCACACCACATCCCGTTCATCTACGCCTACGCCGGCGCACCGGCCAAACTGCAACGCACCGTCCGCGAAGTCCTCCGCCGCCTCTACCTCGGCAGCGAACTCGGCCAGGGCTACCCCGGAGACGAAGACAACGGCGAAATGTCCGCCTGGTACGTCTTCACCGCCCTCGGCCTCTACCCCCTCACCATCGGCAGCCCGCACTACATCGCGTGCGCGCCACTGTTCCGCACCGCCACCGTGCACCTCGACAACGGAAAAGACCTGGTGATCCGCGCACCCCACGCCGGCACCGACACCCCGTACGTACACGCCCTCACCATCAACGGCCAACCCCACGCCACAGCCACCCTCAACCACACCACCCTCACCAACGGCGCCGTACTCGAATTCGACCTCCGCACCCACCCCGGCACCTGGGCAACCGAACCAGCCACCCCCACCCCGCCAACCCCCCTCACCGACCTCACCGGCACCGCACACAGCCCCGACGGCCGAACAGACGCTCTCACCGACAACACCAGCCGTACCGAAGCAACCTTCCGCACCCCAACACCCACCCTCGAATTCACCGTCGACGGCCACCCCCGCGAAGTCGTCCTCTACACCCTCACCTCCGGCCACCAGGGCAGCCACCCCACCGCCTGGACCCTCGAAGGCCGCAACGACCGCCACCACTGGCAAACCCTCGACACCCGCACCGGCGAACACTTCCCCTGGCCCCGCCAAACCCGCCCCTTCACCCTCCCCACCCCCACCGCCTGCCGCCACTACCGGCTACGCATCACCGCCACCAGCGGACACCAAGCCCTCACCCTCGCCCAATGGGAGCTCCTCGCCCGATGACCGGCCACCTCCGCACCATTTTCACCACCTTCACCGACCGCCTCGCCGCAGCCGACCCCGGCCTCTCCCGCCTGCGCCTGGCCACCTCGGCCGTCCTCGGCATCGTCCTCGCCATCGCCGCCCTCACCCCGCTGCACTACCCCCTCACCACCTCCCTCTTCGCCGCCATCGCCGCCATGCTCAGCGCCTTCACCATCAGCGACACCACCACCCGCGGCCAAGCCACCACCCTCGCCCTCGCCGCACCCCTCGGCGCCGCCACCATCACCGCCGCCTGCCTCAGCGCCCTCCACCACCCCCTCGACACCGTCCTCTTCGTCCTGCTCATCTTCGTCGCCGTCCACGTCCAGCGATTCGGCCCCCGCGGCACCGCGCTCGGCTCCATCGCGTTCTTCCTCTTCTTCTTCCCGATGTTCCTGCAAGCCCACCCCACCCAGCTCCCCCAGCTGATCATCGCGCTGCTCACCGGCCTCGCCGCCAACGCCGTCGTCCGCTTCCTCCTCCTGCGCCACAACGCCGAAACCGAACTCATCCGCATCCGCCGCGCCTTCCGCACCCGCGTCGCCGCCGCCGTCCGCGCCACCGAAGCCACCCTCACCCACGGCCGCAGCGACCGCCAGATCCGCACCGCACTCGCCCGCCTCCACGAAACCGTCCTCCTCATCGAGGACAACGCCCCCGACGTCATCGGCCCCCACGAAGCCGACCAGCTCCGCCGCCGCGCCATCGAAGTCGAACTCGCCGTCGGCTGGCTCACCATCACCGCCCGCCGCACCGCCACCCACCCCCTGCCCGCCGACGTCACCGAAGACCTCGTCACCCGCCTCACCCGCTTCCGCTCCCTGATGGAACGCGACCCCCGCGAACTCCCCCTCATCAGCCAAACCGGCGAATACAGCCGCATGCTCGTCGAAGGCAGCCGCATCGACGACCACGCCCGCCCCGGCGACGGCGTCCGCAAAGCACTCGCCGAACTCGCCGTCGCCGACGACCGCGCCCAGCGCATCGCCACCCACGCCACCGAAAACCCCACCCCCGGACAAGACCCCGAACCCGCCAGAATCCTCACCTACGACAACCAGACCCGCAGCGCCATCCAAGCCGTCCTCGGCGGCGGCCTCGCCGTCCTCGCCGGCCAGCTCATCTCCCCCCAACGCTGGTACTGGGCCGTCCTCACCGTCTTCGTCGTGTTCGTCGGCACCTCCAGCACCGGCGCCCGCTTCGTCAAAGGCCTCCGCCGCACCGGCGGCACCCTCCTCGGCATCGTCGGCGGCGTCGCACTCGCCTTCCTGGTCAGCGGCAACACCCCCGCCATCCTCGCCCTCACCGCGGCCTGCGTATTCGGCATGGTCTACACCTCCCGCGTCTCCCAGTTCCTGATGTCCTTCTTCGTCACCGCCATGCTCGGCCTGCTCTACCGCCTGCTCGGCACCTTCAGCATCGAAGTCCTCTGGATCCGCGTCGCCGAAACCGCCGCCGGCGCCGCCTGCGGCCTGCTCGCCGCCGTCATCGTGGTCCCCGTCCGTACCCGCGCCGTCATGCTCGACGACATCGCCACCACCCTCGACGAACTCCGCGAATTCCTCACCTCCGCCGCCGAAGTCATGTCCGGCCGCGAAAACCTCAGCATCATCGAACTGTCCCGCGACCTCGACCGCGCCGTCGAACAGGTCCGCACCACCATCGAACCCCTCACCCACCCCATCAACCTGCGTAGCGCCCGCCGCGACTACGGCTGGCACGTCCTGACCACCCTCGAAGGCATCGCCTTCCGCGCCCGCCACGTCGCCGCCCGCACCCAGCCCGGCCAGCTCACCGGCCCCGACATCGAACGTCTCGACCGCTTCACCGGCCGCATCGGCGCCAACATCGACCGCATCCACGAAGCCCTCACCCACCCCGGCACCGCCGGCCCTGCCCTCGTCCGCGACGACGGCACCCCGGTCTCCGACCGCATCGACGACGCCGAGACCCGCGCCGTGCTCTCCAGCCTCAGCCACCTCGACGAAGGCCTCATCGCCCTCGGCCGCGTCTTCGGCGTCGAAGCCACCGACCCGCCCGTCCACCGCGCGGCCGGAGAGTGACTGGACGCACCCGGACGCCCGGGGCCGGGGAGGCTAGCATCCAGGTACTAGCCAATGTCGTCTCGAGCTGGAGAACCCGCTATGACCCAAGCCCCTGTCAACGTCACCGTCACCGGCGCGGCCGGCCAGATCGGTTACGCGCTGCTGTTCCGGATCGCCTCCGGTCAGCTGCTCGGCGCCGACACCCCGGTGAAACTGCGCCTCCTGGAAATCCCCCAGGCGGTCAAGGCGGCTGAGGGCACCGCGATGGAACTCGACGACGGCGCGTTCGGCCTGCTGGCCGGCATCGACATCTTCGACGACCCGAAGCAGGCCTTCGCCGGCACCAACATCGGCCTGCTGGTCGGCGCCCGCCCCCGCAGCAAGGGCATGGAGCGCGGCGACCTGCTCGAGGCCAACGGCGGCATCTTCAAGCCCCAGGGCGAGGCCATCAACGCCGGCGCGGCCGACGACATCCGCGTCCTGGTGGTCGGCAACCCGGCCAACACCAACGCCCTGATCGCCCAGTCGCACGCCCCCGACGTGCCGGCCGAGCGCTTCACCGCGATGACCCGCCTCGACCACAACCGCGCCCTGGCCCAGCTCGCCAAGAAGCTCGGCGTGGCCGTGACCGACCTGAAGAAGGTCGCGATCTGGGGCAACCACTCCGCCACCCAGTACCCCTCCGTACAGCACGCCGAGGTCGGCGGCAAGAACGTCGCCGAGGCCATCAACGACCAGGCCTGGCTCGCGGACACCTTCATCCCGACCGTCGCCAAGCGCGGCGCCGCGATCATCGAGGCCCGCGGCCTCTCCTCCGCGGCATCGGCGGCCTCGGCCGCCATCGACCACGTGCACACCTGGGTCAACGGCACCCCCGAGGGCGACTGGACCTCCGCCGGCGTCGTCTCCGACGGCTCCTACGGCGTGCCGGAAGGTCTCATCTCGTCCTTCCCGGTCACCGCCAAGGACGGCAAGTACGAGATCGTGCGGGGACTGGAGATCGACGAGTTCTCCCGCCCCCGCATCGACGCCTCCGTGGCCGAACTGGCCGAGGAACGCGACGCGGTGCGCAAGCTCGGCCTGATCTGAGCTTTACGTCGGACGCCGCGAGCCCCGACCCGGCAGTGCGCCCGGGTCGGGGCTCGCGGCGTCCGTGCGTCTTCTTGGGGTGTTCTGATGGTCAGGTTGGCGGCCTAGGATAAAATACAATCCCTGGCCGTATATGGCATTATACAGTCGATGTCGGGGCCGAACCCTTCACGCTCGGCCAGGGATGCCGCGGCGTTCACACGTTAAGGGAACGATCCTGACTCCGTCCTGGCCTTACGGCCGTCGAGGAACATCGGCCCGGAAACCAACGTTAGGCCGTGACGCCGCTGGTCAGCCCGCATGTGGCTGCTGATCGTCGGATCGGTGGTTGGTGGTTCCGCAGATAGCTCTTGGTTATCTGCGGTAGCGTGGTGATCGACCTCGGGGAACGTCTCCGGCCGGACCGGGTGACTCCATGCGCTTATATGCGATAGAGGCGGTGGCCCTGTGATGGCTGGTCCCCAGCGGTTCGCCGAAGGCGACAGCGTGATCGTGACCGATGTCGACGGCGTCAACCATGATGCGGTTGCGCGGTCGGACATCGAGGGCCGGTACGTCGACGGTGTCTTCACCCGCGACTTCCCGGTGGTGTAGGTGGACGTCGCCCGCCGCGACCGGCAGGGCACCGCCAGGGTTCCCTGGCCGTTGACCGCCTTCCGGCGCGCGGGCTGACCGTGGGCACGGTGCACCGCATCGAGGTCGCCGCGTCAGCACCCAACTCGGCGACGCGGTGGCGGCGTTCCTGGCTGAGGTGCCCAACGCCAACACCGCCCGCGCCTACGGCATCGCGCTGCACGCGCTGGTGGACAAGCTCGGCGCCGACACGGCGGTGGGCACGCTGGATGAGGAGGCGACGGTCCAGCGGATCGGCACGTGGTTCGCCGGCCGCTGGGGCAAGTGCGCGAACTCGACGGTCAACGCGCGGCTGGACGCGCTGCGCTCGGCCGGCGGCTGGTGGCGCACCCAGGGGTGGATCACCGGCGACCCGGCCCGGCGCATCCGCCGGCGGCTGCGGGTGCCGGACCGGACCCGCTCGCTGGACCGCGCCGACGTCGAGGCCCTGCTGAACAAGCCGCACCTGCCGCTGCGGGAACGGACCCTGTGGCGGATGTTGTACGAGACCGCCGCCCGCGCCGAGGAAGTGCTGGCGTTGGACGTGCCGGACCTGGACCGCCCCAACCGCAAGGCGAAGGTCCGCCGCAAGGGCGGCGCGAACGACATCATCGTGTGGCGCACCGGGACCGCCCGGTTGTTGCCCCGGCTTCTGGATGGCCGGAAGTCCGGGCCGGTGTTCCTGACCGACCGGCGGGCGCGGGTCGAACTGGCGCCGATGGACCTCGATACGGAGTCCGGCCGGGCGCGGTTGTCCTACCGGCGGGCGGCCGAATGTTTCGAGGCCGCCACCGCGAAGATGCCCGGCGGGCCATGGACACTGCACCAACTCCGGCACTCGGCGCTGACCCACGCGGCCGAGGACGGCGCGAACACCTCCACCCTGCTGTCCTTCTCCGGCCACACCAGCGTCGCCTCGCTGACCCGCTACGCGCGGGTCTCGCCGGAAGCATTGGCCCGCTGGCAGCAGGCCCGCGCCCCGGCCAACCGCCGCCGGTCCTGACCGCGCCGATCGGGTGAATGGTCATTGCCCGCCGACCGCCCGGTTCTGGGTTGTCGGGGGGTGGGCGACAACATGGAGCTACCTCACCGGCACGGAAAGGATTTCCGCTGTGGCCACCGAGTCAACGCAGGCACCGGCTGACTTCGGCACAATCCAACTCCCGACTCCGTCTGGGCCTGGATCTGTGGCAATTCGATCTGGCCCACTGCGCGACATTCTCAGGCGCCACGTGCTGCTTTGATCGAATGCTGAACCATTGATCAGGCGAAATGCCCCGTCACTCATGCATGGTTTCCTTTCGTGGCCATGCCGTTTCCTGTGGTGGACGTGACTTGGCCTCAGGGTTCGCGGGCGCGGAGGTACGCGTCCAGGTCGGCGGCGCCCTTGAGCATGGCGCGGCCCCGGGCGGACAGGCAGGCCTGCCAGTCGCGCAGGGTCGACTCCAGCGGGGCGACGCCTCCGGCGGAGTGGACCTGGGCGATCAGCGGGGCGATCTGCTCCAGCAGGTAGCCGCCCCGCCTGAGCTGGTGGGCCAGCCGGGCGTCCCATACGTCGGCCGCGCTGTAGATCCGGTAGCCCGTCTGCGGATCGCGGCGCGGCTGGACCAGCCCGGCGTTCTCCCATTTGCGCAGGGTGGCAGGGCGGAGGCCGAGCCTCTTGGCCAGGGGGCCGATGAACGTGTCGCCGCGTTCCTGCGGCACGGGTGCCAGATCGCGGAGCGTGGCTTCGACGGCCTGGAGGGTGCGGCGGTCGTCGAGGAGCTGGCCGTGGCTCTCGTCGATGAGCCGCAGCGCGTCCTCGGTGGCACCCCGGTTGACCGCCTGCATGATCGATGTGGCCGTCTGGCGACCGTGCCCGGGCACGAGGGCGAGGAACGCGCGCAGGGCTTGCGCGTGCAGCGGCGTGTAGGTGCGGTAGCCGTGGACGGTGCGTTCGGCGGCGGGCAGGATGCCGGCGTCCTCGTAGTTCCTGATCGCCTGGGTGGACAGGCCGTGCTCGCGCGCCAGGTCCACTGGCCTCATGGGTGCATCACCGATTGAAGGTCCGTCGCGATGAGAGCGGGGATTTCCAGGCCAAAGTTTACACCGAGTGTTCAACGATACCGTTGAAGGTATGGATATCAAGGACACGGCCCGGCCGCTCGATGGCGCGGGCGTCTCGGCGTTCCTGCGGTCGCTTCCCGCCAAGCCCCTGCTGCTCGGCCTGGGCGAGGCCAGGCACTTCGTGGGGGAGCTGGGCGAGTTGCGCAACGAGATCTTCCGGCATCTGGTCGAGCACGAGGGCTACCGGTCGTTCGCCATCGAGAGCGACTGTCTCATGGGCCTCGTGGTGGACGACTACATCACGACGGGCGCGGGCACGCTCGATGACGTCATGGAACGCGGCTTCAGCCACGGCTTCGGCGCGTCACCGGCCAACCGCGAGCTCGTGCGCTGGATGCGCGCGTACAACGAGGAGCATGACGGAAAGCTGCGGTTCTTCGGGTTCGATGGCCCTCTGGAGTATTGGGCGGCGAGCCCGCGCCAGGCGCTCACCGCCCTCTATGCTCTCCTCGACGGCCCGCTCCCCTGCACTGTAGTAACCAGGGAAACCCTCGACACGCTGCTGGGCCCGGACGACCGGTGGTCGAACGAGGCCGCGGCCATGGATCCATCCCAATCGATCGGCCAGTCCGCCGACGCCCAGCGGCTGCGGCTGATCGCAGACGACCTGGTGGCGCTGCTCGACACGCAGGCGCCGCAGCTGAGCGCGGAGAACAGGGAGCGGGCGGCACTGTACGGGCGCACCGCCACCGGCCTGCTCCGCTACCACTACTGGATGGCCGACGCGTCCCCGGCACGGTGGACCCGGCTGTCGGCCCTGCGGGACGCGATGATGGCCGCCAACCTGCATACCGTCGCCGAGCACGGCCCGGCCCTGGTCTTCGCCTCCAACCTCCACCTGCAACGGAACAAGAGCTTCATGCCGTTCGGCGACCAGCAGCTGGAGTGGTGGAGCGCGGGGGCGATCACCGGGACGCGCCTGGGCGACCGGTACGCCTTCCTGGCCTCGGCCCTCGGCACGGCCGGCGACAACACCCCGCCCCCGGACACCGTCGAGGGCATCCTGTCCACGCTCCCGTGGGACCACTCTCTCATCGACGCCCGCCGCCTAGCCGAGGCCATCACGAAGCCCGCCCCGCGCATCTCCCACGATCTCGCCTATTTCCCGCTGGACCCGGCCCAGCTCGACATGATCGACGGCGTCGTCTTCCTCAAGCAGGCTGTCAGGCTGAGCCGGCTGGGTTGACAGGCCGGACGCGGTGCTGTCCACCGCGATCGTGGCCGCCGCCGGTGTATCTGGTCTGCTCTCGGCGCAGGCCACGATGGCCGCCGGAGACCGGGCCGGTGCGGTGGCCATCCTCAGCAAGGGCGTCCAGGAGTTGCGGGTCGCCGCCGACCGCGCCACGCGGCTGCCCTGACCAGCGTGGTCAGCCCGACTCGTCCTCCTCGTCGGTATCCACGGTGTTGGGGTCGCGCAGCGGGCGCAGCCGGCCGACCAGATCGGTGGGCAGCAGAAACGAGTACCGGCCCAGCATGTTGATGTGGTGGCGCACGAACGGGGACAGCCGGACGGCGTCCTCGTCGCGGACCTCGTGGCCGCCAGCGCGCAGCTCCGCGATCGCCGCGTCGAGGTAGCGGGTGTTGAACAGCACGATCGCGTTCAAGACCAGGCCCAGCGCGCCGAGCTGGTCCTCCATGCCCTCGTAGTAGCGCTGCCGCAGTTCGCCACGTTTACCGTGGAAGATCTCCCGACCCAGCGAGTGGCGGCCTTCCTGGAGATTGCCCTGGCCCTTCATGGTCTTGCGGTAGCCGGGGTCGTCGGCGGTGCGCAGCACATGCAGGCTCTTGTGGATACGGCCGTAGTTCGCGACCGCCTCACCAAGCTGGGTGGGATGCCCGTCGCGGGACAGCATCCGGATCACATCATGGGCGCGGACGGCGCCGGTGTGGATGGACGCGATCACCCGCAGGATGTCCTCCCAGTGCCGGGACACCCTGGCCAGGTCGACCCGGCCGCGGGCCGCTTGGTTGAACGGCCCGTAGTCGGCTTTCTGGTCGACCCGCCACAGCTTCTGGTCGGGCAGGTCGGCCAGTTGCAGCGCGTAGGTCCAGCCCGCCAACGACAGCAAGCCGAAGACAATGTCGCTGTACGAGGCGGTCTCCGTCACGATCATCTGCGGTTTCGTGCCGCCGTCGCGGTCATACAGCACGTCCAGCACGTACAGCGAGTCGCGGGGGGTGCCGGCCACGACCTTCGCCCCCAGGCCAGCGGCCTGGTCGTTGATCATGTTCAGCCAGGTCGCGCCCCGTGATCCTCGGCCGCGGGGCCAGTACCGCGGATTGGATCCGGAGTGGATGGTGCGCACCGGCACGACGAACCGCATCCCGTCGACCGACGCGACATGCCCGCCGCCCCAGAGCTGGGCCAGGTCAATGCCGGCCTGGGCCTCAATCAGCGCGGCATTCGCAGCGCGGATGGTGTCCAACCGCAGGTAGTGGGCGTCCACATGCGCCAACCGGTCCCGCGTCAGGGCCTCGACGTTGGACTTCACCACCGGTCGGCGGGTGATGTTGCACGCCTCGACCACCAGCAGCGCCGCGATCGTCACCCCGAGGTCGGTCAGCCGGGTCTCGCCGCCGGTGATCGAGGTGAACGCGGCGTCGGCACCTGTCCAGGAGAACACCTCCAGCAGCACCTCGGGCAGATCCACGCGCGGCAGCATCCGGTTGGTCAGCCGGCGCAGCTCGACCAGGCTGGGCGGGTCGGCCTCGGCGGGCAGCGCCGCCAGGTGCAGCCGGCCCTCGTCATCGAAGCTGGCCGCGGCGTTGCCGGGCAGCCGGCCGACCACGTCGAGGTAGGTGGCGTGCAGCAGCTCGGCGCGCTGCGCCAGGTGCTCATCCGGGGCGTCGGGCAGGCCGAGACTGGCCAGCACCATCGGCTTGGCCGTGGTCCACGCGGCGCCACCGAGCAGCTTGGCGCGTGGATCACCCCACTTCGAGGAGTTGGTGGCGAAGATGTCGCGGTGGCGCAGGTGCCGATGGAACTGCTCCGGCACGCAGAACGTCCAAGCCCGCCAATCCACACTGCCCGGCTCCAGGTCCGGCGCCTGGAGCACCAGCCGCCGCCACGAGCCGATCAGCAGGTCCTGGTCGATCTCCTCGACGCCGACCTTGTTCCGGCCGCCGCCCCACAGCCGCGGCAGGTCCCGCAGCGCGGCCAGCACCCGGTGCCCGGCCGGCGTGGCACCGAACCGAATCACCTTGCACAGCAACGGAAGGAACGGCCGCACGGTGTGGTAACGCTTGACCAGCTCGGTGCGCCACGCGGCGTCCGCGTCGTCATCGGCCGGGCCGGCCAGGTCCACGATGTAAGTGAGGGCCTGCGTGATCTCCTTGCGGGAGGCGACTGTCTCGATCTGTTCCCACACCTGGGTCAGGCTGGCAACTCGACGTCGATCCCGTCGTGCTCGGCCTGCGCGGTCAGGTCCTCGCTGGCGCCGGTGATCTCCAAGAACACACCATAGCCGCGGCGATGGTCACCGACGCCTTGCCCAGCTTCGGGAACACCCGGATCTTCTGCTTGTTCGATTCCCGCTCCGCGCGAGCCAACAGCTTGCTGACGAACAGCACGTCCAGCAGGTCCAGCGCGTCGTCCACCGCGCGGGTTTGCAAGTACACCACGGTGGCCAACAGAGTGGCCAGCCGGCGGCTGTCGGGGTGCCGGCGCAGCAGCGTGGCCTTGCCTTCCATGCCGTAGCGGGACAGCTCGGCCAACCGTCGCGGCGGTACCACGGAGGCGTCTACCTCGCCCAGCCCCTGGCCCAGGATCTCGGCGGCCCGTTCCAACGCCTCGATCATCACCGGCCCCGACACTCGCGTGGGCGGCCGGCGCAGCGCATCCAGCCGCGAGGTGCGGTGCCCGTCGCCGACATCGAGCAGGCGGTCCAGCATCGCCTTCTGCTCGTCGGTCAGGAGCGCGTACAGCGTCTCCCACAATCGCTGGGTCGCCACGTCCCGCCGGCTGGCCACCAGCCGAACCAGCGTGGTCACACCCGGCAGCAACGCCCGGCGTTCCCGCAGCCACGTCACGCTCGCGTCGAACAGCGCCTTCGGCCCGTCCCCCGTGGTCCAGGCCCGCCCCTCGATCCACTCGGTCAACTCGTCGTCGACCTCGGCGAACTCGCGCCAGTCGTCCGCCTCGCGGATCTCGCCGGCGTGATCGGTGCGGGTCTGCTCCCGCTCACCGTAGGACTTCAGGCACGACGGGTCGGCGATATCGAGCTGTTCGGCCAGGTACTCCACCAGCACGGCCGGCACGTCCAGCGGATCGTCCAGGAACCGGCCCACATACCGGACCGTCGCGAGCTGGACCGCGAACCCGAGCTTGTTGTGGTCGCGACGCTTGGGCTCGATCAACGCCCGGTCGACGTCGTCGAGGAAGAAGTACCGCTCCAACTCCGCACGGGTGAACCCGCCGGGGAATCGGCCGTACGCCGACGCCTGCTCGTCGGATAAGAACTCAACTGGCAACGCAACTCTCCTGGCTGCAACACCGCCCACCGTGGCGGAACCGCCGGTAGATCAGCAGCACACCACCAGGTGAGTCAACCAGCAGACCAGCAGGTCAAGACATGATCACGGCCTAACGTTGGTTTCCGGTCCGATGTTCCTCGACGGCCTTTACGTACTCGACCGAATGCTCTCCACAACTGGTTGCGCGGTGGCGCGACCACGAGTCACGAGGAGGTGTCGTGTTCAAGAAGCTGATCTGGACGGTCGTCAAGATCTCGGCAAAGAAGGGAGTCGCAGAGGCCGCGCGTAACAACGCGCAGGCGCAGGAGAACCTCAAGGCGCTGGCGGACCTGGCCACGCAGGCCATGCAGAACACCCTCAAGGCGGGGGTCGAATGAGCGTGGACGCTCCCGAGGTCGATCCGATCGACCTGGGACAACTGCTGCTTCTCTTGGCCGACAACGGGTTCGCCGCAGAGGTCGGGTCCTGGGTCAGCGTCGAGACGCCGAATCAGCCGATCACCGGGGAACAGCTCCTGGGCGTCCTGGAACTGCAAGAGGCAGCGACCGGAGCCGGGATGAGCGTGCATGAGTACGCCGACCAGCTTGCACAGGCACTGCCCGCCGCCGCCAACGCGGTTACCCCGGAGGGCGAGCTGCCCGAGGACGACGAATTCAAGCGGCACCTCCAGGACTTCTGCGAGCGGTAGCGGCCACCAAGCCAGCCGCACGCCGGTCATCCCGTCCGCGACTTGGGTGTCCAGCCCGCCATGCCGCAGCCGAACCACCCAAGTCGCGGACGTGCCGTCTCAGCCCGCCTTGATCGCCCTGGGAAACGTCAGCCAGTTCACACCCAAATGTATAGGCCGTTATACACCCAGATCAAGCCGTGCCGAGACCACGCCGGGTGAGCAGCGGCTGGATCTCCGGACCGCGACCCCGGAACGCCTCGAAGGCTTCCATCGGGTCCACGCTGCCGCCGAGGCCGAGCAGGGTGCGGCGGAAATGGTCGCCGTTCTCGCGCTGGAGGCCGCCGTTCTCGGTGAACCATTCCACGGTGTCGGCGTCGAGGACTTCGCTCCAGATATAAGAGTAATAGCCCGCGCTGTAGCCGCTGGCGAAAATGTGGTTGAAGTACGTCGTGCGGTACCGGGGCGGGATGCTCGCCACGGCGACGCCGGCCTTCTCCAGTGCCTCGGCCTCGAAGCGCTGCACGTCGTCCACCTGCGCGTCCGGGCCGAGCCGGTGCCAGGCCAGGTCGAGCAGGGCGGCGGCCAGGTACTCGATGGTCCTGAAGCCCTCGCCGTACTGTTCGGCGTCCTTGAGCTTCGCCACCTGCGCGGGCGGCAGGTGCTCGCCGGTCACGTGGTGCTTGGCGTAGTTGGCCAGCACCTCCGGCCACATCTGCCACATCTCGTTGACCTGCGAGGGGTATTCCACGAAGTCCCGGGGCACGTTCGTCCCGGAGAACGCCGGGAACTCCACTCCGGACAGCAGCGAGTGCAGCGCGTGCCCGAACTCGTGGAAAGAGGTGCGCACCTCGTCCAGCGAAAGCAGCGTGGGCTCCCCCGCCGGCGGCTTCGACACGTTGAGCACGTTGACCACCACGGTGCGCTTGCCGAGCAGCCGCGACTGGTCCACGAAGTTGTTCATCCACGCGCCGCCACGCTTCGATTCCCGCGCGTAGTAGTCCATCAGGAACAGCCCGAGCCCGCTGCCGTCCGCGTCGGTCACCTCGAAGATTCGCACTTCGGGGTGGTACTTCGGCAAATCGTGACGCTCGGTGAAAGTCAAGCCGTACAACCGGTTCGCGGCGAAGAACACGCCGTCGGTGAGGACCCGGTCCAGCTCGAAGTACGGGCGGAGCGCGGCAGTGTCCACATCGTACTGTTCACGACGGACCTTCTCCGCGTAGAACGCCCAGTCCCACGGCTGCAACGTCGCGCCCGGGACGTCCGCCTCCAGGTACGCCTGCAACTGCGCGGCTTCCACGCGAGCGTTGGCCACGGCGGCCGGAGCCAGCCGTTCCAGCAGGCCGCTCGCCGCTTCCAGCGTCTTCGCCGTCTCGTCTTCGATCACGTACGCCGCGTGGTTCGGATAGCCGAGCAATGCGGCCCGCTCCGCACGCAGCCGGGCGATCTCGATGACGATCGCCTTGTTGTCGTACTCGTTGTCCCGGTTGCCACGCGACACCGATGCGCTGAAGACACGCTCGCGCACCGCACGGTTCTCCAGTAACGCCAAGGCCGCCTGCGCGGTCGGCAGGGTGAGGGTGAGCACGTACTTGCCCCCCAGCCCCCGCTCCCCCGCCGCCGAGGCGGCGGCCGCGATCGCCCCCTCGCCCAGCCCGGCGAGCTCCGCCGCGTCGTCGAGCACGACGGCGAGATCATTGGTGTCCCGCAACAGGTTCTGCGCGAACCGGGTCTGCAGGGTGGACAGTTCGCCGTTCAGCGCACGCAGCTTCTCCTGCTCCGCGGCCGGCAGCCCGGCACCCGCCCGGCGGAAGTCGGTGTGCACCCGCTCCAGCAGCCGCAGCTGCTCCGGAGTGAGCCCGAGGTCCGCGCGGCGCCCGTGCAGCACGTCGATGCGCGCGAACAGCCGCGGGTCGAGGTGGATCGCGTCGGAGTGGGCGGCCAGCCGCGGGGCCAGCTCGGCCTGGATCTCCTGGATCGGCTCCGAGGCATCCGAACCGGACAGGTTGAAGAACGTCCCGGCCACCCGGCTCAGCAGCGCGCCGGCCCGCTCCATCGCCGCGACGGTGTTGTCGAAGGTCGGCTCGGCGGGCTCCGCCGCGATCCGCTCGATCTCCGCGGTGTGCTCGGCGAGCCCGGCCTCGAACGCGGGCAGGTAGTGCTCGTCGGCGACGCGGTCGAACGGGGGCAGCTCGTAGGGCAGCTCGCTGGGGGCGGCGAACGGGTTGTCCGGCGAAATCATCGAATTAGCGCTCCTGGTTCTGCAGGTGGGTCCCGACCACCCTACGGGTCCGCGCATCCGCCGAAGGGACCGTCACACCGCACCGGGGTGGCGTTCACCGCCCGGTGCTGCCGCCCACCTCCGCGTCGCTGCCGGACTTCTTCGCGCGCCTGCCCTTCTTCGGCGGCGGAGGCGCCACCCCGGCCAGGTCACCGCCGTTGTCGTTCATCCGCAGCACGAACGGGCGGGTCTCGGTGTAGCGCACCACCGACACCGACGCCGGGTCCACCACGATCCGCTGGAACGCGTCGAGGTGCTGCCCCAGCGCGTCGGCGAGAATCGCCTTGATCACGTCACCGTGGCTGCACGCCACCCACACCGCGTGCGCACCGTGCCCGGCGGTGATCCGCGCGTCGTGCGCCCGGATCGCGGCCACCGCGCGCGCCTGCATGGCGGCCAGCCCCTCCCCGCCCGGGAAGACCGCGGCCGAGGGATGCGCCTGCACGACCCGCCACAGCGGTTCCTTCGCCAGCGTCTTCAGCTCGCGCCCGGTCCACTCGCCGTAGTCCACTTCGGACAGCCCGGCTTCCACCACCTTGGCCAGCCCCAGCTGCCCGGCCAGCGGCCCGACGGTCTGCTTGCAGCGCAGCATCGGCGACACCACCAGCTCGGCCACCGGCACACCGGCCAGCCGGGCGGGCAGCGCGGCGGCCTGGGCCCGGCCGGTGTCGTCCAAGCCCACCTTCGGCGTACGCCCGGCGAGCACGCCGGAACCGTTCGCGGTGGACTTCCCGTGGCGGAGCAAGATGACCGTACTCACGCCGCCACCCTATCCGGTGACTTCGGTGTTCAGCCGCCCGCCGGTCCCGCGTTCGGGTCGAGCACGCCGCCGAAGACCAGGCCGAACAGCAGCACGCCCAGCGCCACGCGGTAGATCACGAACGGCACGAAGCTGCGCCGCTTGATGTAGGACATCAGCCAGGCGATCACCAGGTAGCCGACGCCGAACGCGACCAGGGTGGCCAGAATGGTCGGCCCCCACTGCGCGGTCTCCCCGTTCTTGCCGATGTCGGTGAGCTTGTACAGCCCGGATCCGAACACCGCGGGCAGGGCCAGCAGGAACGAATACTCCGCGGCCTCGGCACGGGTGTAGCCCATCAGCAGGCCCGCACTGGTGGTGCCGCCGGACCGGGACACGCCCGGGATCAGCGCCAGCGCCTGCGCCACGCCGAAGGCCAGCCCGTGCGGCACGGTCAGGTGATCGAGGTTGCGGCGCTGGGCGCCGACCCGGTCGGCGATCAGCAGGATCACGCCGAACACGATCAGCGTGGTCGCGGTGATCCGCAGATCCCGGAAGCTCTTGTCGATCTGGTCCTGCAGCAGCAGGCCGAGCACCACGATCGGCAGCGAGCCGACGATGATCAGCCAGCCCAGCCGGGAATCCGGGTCCCGGCGCCACTGCGGCCGGAACAGGCCGAGGAACCAGGCCCGCAGGATCCGCCCGATCTTCGCGCCGAAGTAGAGCACGACGGCCAGCTCCGTGCCGATCTGGGTGACCGCGGTGAACGCAGCCCCGGGATCGTCCCAGCCGGCCAGCGCGGCGACGATCCGCACGTGCGCGCTCGAGGACACCGGCAGGAACTCCGTGAGTCCCTGCACCAGCCCCAGCACGAGGGACTCGAACCACCCCATGACACCGCTCCCGTTTCGCCACCCGGTCCGATTCCTACGTGGGGGAACCTATTCGAGTGGATCGTGCCGCCCACGGCCGGGGTGTCCGCGCGACACGGGGTCACCTGAAGCCTCCCGACAGGGTGAGGGCCACTAGGCTCGCGGGTCGTGGAAAAGCGACAGCTCGGCCGGTCGGGACTGCGGGTCTCGCGGATGGCTCTGGGCACCATGACCTGGGCCAGTGACACCGATCCGGACGAGGCGGCCAGCCAGCTCGTCGCGTTCGTCGACGCGGGCGGCACGCTGGTGGACACCGCGGACATCTACGCCGGGGGCGAGGCCGAGCAGCTCCTGGGCGGGCTCGTCGGCGATCTCGTGCCGCGCGACGACCTGGTGCTCGCGACCAAGACCGTCGCCCGCCGTACCGAAGGCCCGTTCGGCGGGGGCGCCTCACGCGGCGCGCTGCTGTCCGCGTTGGACGGCTCGCTGCGCCGGCTCGGCACCGACCATCTCGACCTGTGGCAGCTGCACGCCTGGGACGAGTGCGTACCGATCGAGGAGACGCTCTCCGCGCTCGACCACGCCGTCTCCAGCGGCAAAGTCCGCTACGTCGGCGTGTCCAACTACTCCGGCTGGCAGCTGGCCACCGCGGCCGCGCTCGCCGGATCCGCGGCGCCGGTCATCGCCGGGCAGTTCGAGTACTCGCTCCTGGAACGCGGGATCGAGCGCGAGGTCGTGCCCGCCGCCGCGCATCACGGCGTGGGCATCCTGCCGTGGGCGCCGCTCGGCCGTGGCGTACTCACCGGCAAGTACCGCACCGGCACCCCCGCGGATTCACGCGGCGCGTCGGCCGAGTACGCCGGGTACGTCGAACACCATCGCACCGAGCGCGCGGCGCGGATCGTGCAAGCCGTGGTCACCGCGGCCGAAGGTCTCGGCACGTCGCCGCTGGCGGTGGCGCTGGCGTGGGTCCGCGACCGGCCGGGCGTGGTGGCGCCGGTGATCGGCGCCCGCGACACCGGGCAGCTGACCGGTTCGCTGGCCGCGGAGGAGCTGACGCTGCCGCCGGCCATCCGCAGTGCGCTGGACGACGTCAGCGGGATCGAATTCGGCTATCCGGAAAGGGGCACCCGGTGAGCCGCAGGTGTCGGGTGGATGACAGGGACGTGACGGCGCGGGGATCCTGGGGGATGCTGAACAGAACTGCTCGCCGGAAGAACGTCGGAGGCCCCCAGGTGCGTCGGCTCACCGCCGCCTCGCGGATCGCGATCCCGCTGGCCGGTGCCCTCGCGCTGTCCGCATGTTCCGCCGGCGGCCAGGACAGCACCGACACCCTGCAGGTGGTGAACAATCCGGTGGCCGCGAAGGCGGCCGTCTCCCCCGCCGTCTCGGTGCCGCCGGCCGGGCAGGTGCTGGCCATGCCCGCCGTGTCCGCGATCGCCACCGACGCGCAGAGCCACACCCTCGTCGTCGCACTCAGCGAACCGCCGTCCGTGCGCATCTACGATCTCGGGGCGCTCGGCGCGCCCAAGGCCACCGTTCCGCTGCCCGCGCCCGCCGAATCGCTGACCGCCTCCGGCGGCCAGGCCCTCGCGAGTGTGCCCGGCAAGGGCGTGCTCGCGCGGATTTCGCTGCCGGGCGGGCAGGTGCAGACCGAACCCGTGTCCGGGCAGCCCGCCGAGGGCGTGGCCGCCGGCGCGGACACGCTGGTCGCCGTACGCGACCGCAAGGCCATCGAGGTGCTGTCCGGCGGCAAGGTCGCCAAGACCATCACCGGCAGCCTCTACAGCGCGGACGGCGTGGTCGACACCGGATCCAACGTCGTGGTGCTCGATCGGCTGCGCACCGCGGTGTTCAGCGTCGACGTGCAGGCCGGGACCATGGACGAGGGCCTGCGCGCCGGCGCGGGCGCGGCCAACGCCGTGGCCGATTCGTACGGCCGCGTGCTGGTCACCGACGCGCGTGCGGGCGCGCTGCTCGCGTTCTCCACCGGCCCGCTGATCCTCCGGCAGCGATACCCGGTGCCCGGCGGGGCGTACGGCCTGGCCTACGACCACCAGCGGTCGCTCGCCTGGGTGACCCTCACCGGGAGTAACCAGGTCGTCGGGTTCGACGTGCGGGGCGGCGAGCCTGTGGAGAAGTACCGTTTCCCGACCGTGCGCCAGCCGGACTCGGTGAGCGTGGACGAGCAGACCGGCCGCGTGCTGGTCGGCTCGGCCACGGGAGAGGGGACCCAGGTGATCCAGCCATGACGACGGTCGACGAGGCGGTGGTCGAGGGGGATTGGGAGTATCGCCGCCTGCGCCTGCCCCCGGCGATCTCCCGGCGGGCGGCGATGATCCAGCTCTCCATCCACGCCGAGTTCGCCGGCTGGGAACTGCGCACGGTCCGGCTCTACGCCGATGGCACCCGCCGGGTCTGGCTGCGCCGCAAGCGGACCGCGACCGGCCAGTCCTCCGGCCTCACCACCTGATCCCTCGCTCCCCGGGAGTGCTGTGAAGGGGCCCTTCACGGACTCAGAGTCCGTGAAGGGCCCCTTCACAGCCTTTGTCGCAGGCGGGGTCGACCGCGGGTGTCAGGCGGAGCGCAGGAAGCGGTCCAGCACGCGCGTGCCGAACTTCAGCGACTCCACCGGGACCCGTTCGTCGACGCCGTGGAAGAGCGCGGAGAAGTCCAGGTCGGCGGGCAGCTGGAGCGGGACGAAGCCGAAGTTGCGGATCCCCAGCTGCTGGAAGGACTTCGCGTCGGTGCCGCCGGAGAGCATGTACGGCAGGGTGCGCGCGCCCGGGTCCTCGGCGAGCACCGCGGCGGTCATCGCGTCCACGAGCGCGCCGTCGAAGGTCGTTTCGACCGGTGGCAGCTCCATCCACTCCTTCTCGATGTCCGGGCCGAGCAGCTCGTCCAGCTCGCGGTCGAACGCGTCGATCCGGCCGGGCAGGATGCGGCAGTCCACCGCGGCCTCGGCCACGGACGGGATCACGTTGGACTTGTAGCCCGCGGTGAGCATCGTCGGGTTCGCGGTGTCGCGCAGGGTCGCGCCGATCATCCGGGAGATGTTGCCCAGCTTGGCGACCGAACCCTCCAGATCGTCCTCCGGGAAGTCCCAGCCGGTGATCTCGGTGATCCCGGCCAGGAACTCGCGCACGGAATCGGTGAGCACCAGCGGGAACTGGTGCGTGCCGAGCTTCGCTACCGCTTCGGCCAGCCTGGTGACCGCGTTGTCCCGGTGGATCATCGAGCCGTGCCCGGCGGTGCCGCGCACACGCAGCTTCATCCAGCGGATGCCCTTCTCCGCGGTTTCGATCACGTACGCACGAACGTCGTCCTTCAGCGTGATCGAGAACCCGCCGACCTCGCTGATCGCCTCGGTGACACCCTCGAACAGCTCCGGCCGGTGCTCGACCAGCCATTGCGCGCCGAACTTGCCGCCCGCCTCCTCGTCGGCGAGGAAGGCGAACACGAGATCGCGGGGCGGCACGATGCCGTTGATCTTGTAGTGCCGCGCCAGCGCCAGCATCATGCCGACCATGTCCTTCATGTCGACCGCGCCACGGCCCCAGACATAGCCGTCCTGCACCGCACCGGAGAACGGATGCACGGACCACTCCGACGCGTCCGCCGGCACCACATCGAGGTGCCCGTGGATCAGCAGCGCGCCCCGCGACGGATCCGCGCCTGCCAGCCGGACGATGACGTTGTGCCGGTCCTTGCCGCCGGATTCGACGTAGGTGATCTCGTAGCCGGCGTCGGTGAGCTTCTCCGCGACGTACTCGGCCGCGGCCCGTTCACCGGTCAGGGTGGCGGGGTCTCCGGTGTTGGTGGTGTCGATACGGAGGAGTTCGCTGGTGAGCGTGATGGACTCGTCCGCGGCGGCGTCGATCAGGTTCGCTTCGGTCACCGGCCCTTCCTATCATCCGCCGGACCCGGACGCCCCTGTCCCGAGGGATGGGAGCGCGGCGGCTGACTGATCAGCCAGTCAGTCGATGACCGGCCGAATAGCCAACGATCAGGCCATTTACCACTCCAAGCATTGCGATTTTCGCAATCCACAGTAGCGTCCCTGCCATGGACGGCACGGATCAGTTGCGGACCCGCGTCCGCACGCTGATCCGGTCCCTGCCCGGCGCCCAGCGCGAGTTCGCCGCCGCGATCGGGCTGGACGAGACGAAGCTGTCGAAGGCGCTCACCGGCACCCGCCGGTTCTCGCCGCACGAGCTGGTCCGGATTGCCGAGTACTCCGGTGTCACGGTCAACTGGCTGCTCAACGGCAGCGACGACGCGCACACCGTCACCGCGGTGCCCGCGCCCGCCGCTCGCCCGGAAAGCGATCCCGCGCACCACACGCGGTCCGAGCCGCGCAGGCGGATCCTGGAGACAGCCTGGGCGCTCATCGCCGAGCGCGGCTACCACCGGGTGCGCATCTCCGACATCGCGAAGGCCTGCGGCACCAGCAGCGCGGCCGTCCACTACCACTTCCCCGGCAAGACCGAAGTGCTCAACGAAGCGTTGCGGCGCAACGTGAAGCTCGCCTTCGACCGGCAGGTTGCCGAGCTGCACACCGTCCCCGGGGCGCACGACCGGCTGCTCCGGCTGGTCGAGCTGCAACTGCCGGCCGACGGCCTGCTGCGTGCCGAATGGTCGGTGTGGCTGCAGGTCTGGAACGAGGTCGCGCTGGAGCCCGAGCTGCGTTCGCTCTACACCGACTCCTACGACCGTTGGTACCAGACCATCCGGATGACCATCCACACCGGCCAGGGACAGGGCGTGTTCCGCGTCGCCGATGCCGACGCCGCCACCGCGCAGCTGACCGCGCTCATCGACGGCCTCGGCATCCAGGTGCTGACCGGCCGTCCCGGCAGCTCGGTGCACACCATGCGCGCCCACCTGCACGATTTCATCGCCAGATCGATCGTCAAGGGAGCCTGATGAACCACGACGTCATCGTCACCTGCGCGCTCACCGGCGCGGGCGACACCGTCCGGCGGAGCCCGCACGTGCCGGTATCCCCCGCGCAGATCGCCGCGAGCGCCGTGGAAGCGGCGAACGCGGGCGCCGCGGTGGTGCACATCCACGTGCGCGAACCGGAGACCGGCGCACCCTCGCGCGAGGTCGCGCTGTACCGCGACGCGGTGCGGCTGGTCCGGGAGTCCGATGTGGACGTCGTCGTCAACCTGACCGCTGGGATGGGCGGTGACCTGGTGCTCGACCAGGAGGACCCGCTCAAGCCGGTGGACGGCACCGATCTGGTCAACGCGCTGGACCGGCTGCCGCACATCGAAGAACTACTGCCGGACATCTGCACGCTGGACTGCGGGTCCCTGAATTTCGGCGAGGGCAGCCGGCTTTATGTGTCCACTCCGGACATGCTGCGGGCCGGCGCGCGCCGGATCCAGGAACTCGGCGTCAAACCCGAGCTGGAGATCTTCGACAGCGGGCAGCTGTGGTTCGCGAGCAAGCTGGTCGAAGAAGGACTGATCGACGCGCCGCCGCTTTTTCAGCTGTGCATGGGTATTCCGTATGGCGCGCCGGCTGATCCGGGTCTGCTGCAGGCGATGGTCCATCTGCTGCCCGAAGGCGCGCGGTGGGCGTCGTTCGCGATCGGCCGCGACCAGATGCCGTGGGTCGCGCAGTCGGTGCTGCTCGGCGGGCACACCCGGGTCGGGCTGGAGGACAACCTCTACCTTTCCCGCGGGGTCAAGGCGACCAACGGCCGGCTCGTGGAACGCGCCGTCGGCATCGTGCAGGATCTCGGCGCGCAGGTAGCGAGTCCGGCGCGGGCTCGGGAGATCCTCGGGCTGACGGAGCGGGCCGATGCCTGAGACCACTGTGGACACCGTGGCGTGCGTCGGGGCCGGGGTGATCGGTGGCGGCTGGGTCGCGCACTTCCTCGCCCGCGGCTTCGACGTCCGGGCGTGGGATCCGGCGCCGGACGCGGCCGCGAAACTCGCCCGGCTCGTTGACGCCGCCTGGCCCGCACTCACCCAGCTGGGCCTCGCCGAGGGCGCGAGCCGCGATCGGCTCAGGATCACCGAAACGCTGGCCGAAGCCGTCGAAGGCGCCGGTTTCGTCCAGGAGAGCGCCCCGGAAGACCTGCCCCTGAAGCAGAAGCTGCTGGCCGACATCGACGCCGTCACCCCGGCCCGCGTGGTGATCGCCTCCTCCACCTCCGGTTACGGCATGAGCGAGATGCAGGTCGCCGCGAAGACACCCGAGCGGCTCGTGGTCGGGCACCCGTTCAACCCCCCGTATCTGATCCCGCTGGTCGAGGTCGTCGGCGGGCGGCTCACGGCGGCGTGGGCGGTCGAGCAGGCGGGCGAGTTCTACCGCCGGGTCGGCAAGACTGTGCTGACCATGACGCGCGACGTGCCCGGGTTCGTCGCCAACCGGCTGCAGGAGGCGCTGTGGCGCGAGGCGCTGCACATGGTCGCCAACGACGAAGCCACCGTGGAGCAGATCGACCTGGCGATCACCGACGGCCCCGGCCTCCGCTGGCCGGTCCAAGGCCCGATGCTGACCTTCCACCTGGCCGGCGGCGAAGGCGGGATGGCGCACATGCTGGATCACTTCGGACCATCGCTGAAGTCCCCGTGGACCCGGCTTCAAGCCCCGGAGCTGACCCCCGAGCTGCGCGACGCGGTCGTCGCCGGCTGCGACGAAGAGGCCGGATCACGCAGCATCGCCGAACTGGTCGCGGAACGGGACCGGGCCATCATCGCGATTCAGCAGGCGGTCGGCGAGGCGCGCCGTGGCTGAATACCGCACGCGTGTCCGTCCGGAGTGGATCGACTACAACGGCCACCTTTCCGAGCCGTACTACGTCCTCGTCTTCGGCGAAGCGACGACCGCGTTGATGGACCGCACCGGGCTCGGCCCGGACTACCGCGAGCGCCACGACGCGTCGCTGTACACCGTGGAGGCGCACGTCCGGTACCTGCGCGAGGTCGGCCCGGACGCCGAGCTGGTGGTGACCACCGCGGTGCTGTCGGTCGGGGCCAAGAAGGTCCGGCTGTGCCACGAAATGCACGTCGACGGCGTGCTCGTGGCCACCGAGGAGCTGGTCTGCCTGCACGTCATCGGCCGACGGGCCGGCCCGCTGCCCAACGCCGTCGCCGAACGGCTCGCCACGCACCTGTCCCCGCTCCCCGGCTACGCCGGGCGGGCCATCACGTGATCGTGCGGACTGCACAACTGGGGCTGTTCCGGCCTACCGTGGGCGGATGCGGATAGTCTCCTTGCTCCCCGCCGCCACCGACCTCGTCGCCACCCTCGGGCGGCTCGACGACCTGGTGGGGCGCACCCACGAATGCGACTGGCCGGACTCGGTGACCGGAGTGCCGGTGGTGACCGCCGCGGAACTCGATCCGGACCGGTCGTCCAGCCGAGAGATCTCCGACGCCGTCGGGGGATCCGCGCACAGCGGCTCGTCGCTGTACTCGGTGGACGTCGAACAGCTGGCGGAGCTGGCCCCGGACCTCGTGCTCACCCAGGATCTCTGCGAGGTCTGCGCGGTCTCCTACACCCGCGTCGCGGACGCCGTGCGGATGATGGACGTCGGGCCACGCGTACTCAGCCTCGAACCGAAGACGCTCAACGAGGTACTGGGCTGCGTCACGACCGTCGGCGAAGCACTCGGCGTGCCGGAAGCCGCCGCCGCGCGCGTCACCGAACTGCGGCAGCGGCTGGCCGACGTTGAGGCCCGAACCGCCGGGCTGGCGCGCCCCTGCGTCGCGGCGCTGGAATGGCTCGATCCGTTGTGGCCCGCGGGGCATTGGGTCCCGGAACAGATCACCACCGCCGGCGGCACTCCGCTGCTCGCCGCCCCCGGCGAGCACACCGAGCCGATGCCGTGGGACGCCGTGGTCGCCGCGCGCCCGGACGTGCTGCTCGTGCTGCCCTGCGGCTTCAGCCCGGACCGGACCGCCGCCGAACTCGACGTCCTCACCACCCGCCCCGGCTGGTCCGATCTGCCCGCGGTCCGCAACGGGCAGGTTTGGCTGCTCGACGGCCCGGCCTACTTCAACCGCCCCGGCCCCCGCGTCGTCCGCGGTGCGGAAATCCTCGCCTCCGTCCTGCACGGAATCCCCGCCGACCCGCCCGTCACTCCCGGCGAGGCCCGGCAGATCACGTGATGCCCCCCTCCCCGGACGGCTGTGAAGGGACCCTTCACAGCCGCTAAGTCCGTGAAGGGTCCCTTCACAGACCCCACAGGCAGGAGTCCCAAGCCGCCTCAGCGGTACCGGAGGGCCGCCGCGTTCCCGCGTTCGGCAAGGTACTGCTCGAAAGTCCGCACGCCGTCCGGATGCTCGGGCGCCAGATTGCCGCCCTCGGCGTAGGCGCGATAGAGCCGTCCGGGCAACCGGACGTGCACCACCCGCTTGTCCCGCCCGGACGCAGCGAGCACCACGCGCGCGAGGTCGGCCGCCGACAGCACCTCAGGCCCGCCGAAGTCGGCTACGCGGCCCTGCGGCTCGCCCCGGGCCAGCTCCGCCAGCCGGACCGCGACGTCCCGGACGTCGACCGGCTGGAACCGCCATCGCGGCACCGGGACCACCGGTGCCCTGGCCGCGACCGCCAGCAGGGTCCGGACCAGAGCGTGGAACTGGGTGGCCCGCAAAATCGTGTACGGCAGCCCGGAACCGGCCAGCACCCGCTCCGCCGCCAGCTTCGCCCGGTAGTAGCCGAGCGGCACCCGGTCGACCCCGGCGATCGAGATGTACACCAGATGTGGCCGCTGCTTGCCCCACCGCGCTGCCTCCAGCAGCCGCTGCAGCACCTCGACCTCGTGGCGGAAGTCCGTGGCGCAGTGCACGATCACCTCCACCCCGGCGACCGCGACGTCCAGCCCGCGACCGGTGCGCAGGTCGCCCACGGTCCACTCGGCACCCGCGCCGGAGCGCCGGCGGCGGCTCAGCGCCCGCACCCGCTCCCCGGCCGCGACCAGTCGCGCCACGACCTCACGCCCGAGCTGGCCACTCCCGCCGGTCACCAGGATCTGCTGCGGCACGTCGTCCTCCCACCCGGGTTCGCCAACGCCACCGCCATCCTGGCACGCGGGTCAATCCGGAACGATCCAGCGGACGGTCGGCTCGTTCGCCGCGGCCTCACGGCGGGGCGCGTCGCGCCGCAGCAGCACCGAGAGCCGGCCGTACGCGCCGATCAGCTCGGAGTTCGTCTCGTCCGGACGCCCGGCCCTGGCGTGCCGGAACGCCTGCTCTAACGCCGCCAGCGCCCCCGGCTCGACCGACGCGAGCAGCGGCGCGGCCCGGTTGGTGGTCTCAGCGAGCCCGACGAGCATGGCGCGCACCTCTCGCGACTCCGGGGCGACGGTCAGCGCCGGCGACACCAGCCGCAGCTGCCGGTGCAGCAGATACAGCACGTCCAGCGGATCGGCGCCGGATTCACCGTTCGTCACGTTCGCCCTCCCCGCCGAGCAGTGCCGGGGAGACGAGCCCACGACCTCGGTATGACGCCGGGTCAGCTGCTTTCCGCCGCCAGCCCGTCCCGATCCGCCCACGCCAGGAGCGGTTCCAGTGAGTATGCCGTGTCGTCGATTCCGGCATGCAGGTCACCCAGTTTCGCGAATCGCGCCGGAACCGTCGCGATCGTGCAGTCGCGGGGATCGACGTCGTCGATCTCGTCCCAGCGCAGCGGCGTGGACACGGTGCCCTCGGGTACCCCGCGCACCGAGTAGGCGCTCGCGATCGTGTGGTCCCGCGCGTTCTGGTTGTAGTCGACGAACAGCTTCGCCGGGTCCCGGTCCTTGCGCCACCAGGTCGTGGTCACCTCGTCCGGGGCACGACGTTCGACCTCGCGGGCGAAGGCCAGTGCCGCCCGGCGCACCATGGCGAACCCCCACCGCGGCTCGATCCGCACGTAGATGTGCAGCCCGCTGCCGCCGGAGGTCTTGGGCCAGCCGAGAAACCCCAGCTCGTCGAGCACTTCGTGGGCGACGTGGGCGACCCGGCGCACCGTGGCGAACGGACAGTCCGGCATCGGGTCGAGATCGATCCGCCACTCGTCCGGCTTCTCGGTGTCGGACTTTCTCGAATTCCACGGATGAAACTCCACAGTGGACATCTGCACCGCCCAGAGCACATGTGCCAGCTCGGTCACGCACAGCTCGTCGGCATACCGGCCGTAGCGCGGAAAGTGCACCCGCACCGTTTCCAGCCACGGCGGTGCCCCGTTCGGGACGCGTTTCTGGTGCACCTTCTGACCGGCCACTCCGGACGGGAACCGGTGCAGCATGCACGGCCGCTCCCGCAGCGCCCGCACGATCCCGTCGCCGACCGACAGGTAGTACCGCGCCAGATCCAGCTTCGTCTCGCCGCGGGCCGGGAAGTACACCCGATCCGGGCTGGACACACGCACCGTCCGGCCATCCACTTCGAGCTCGACCGCCGCGTCCTTCGCCATGTGCCGACGGTAACCGCTCACCGGCGATTCCGCGGGTTTCAGCCGGTGTCAGCCCTCCGGGACCAGCGTGAAGTGCCCGACGCCCTTGGCCGCCGAGGTCACCGTCCAGGAGTCCGGACCGGACGCCGGGCCTTTGCCGTAGAGCAGCCGGTACTCCGGCTTCCGCTTCTGCTGCGCGCGGTCGAACCAGTAGTAGTTCGCCCGCAACGCGAACGCCCCCACCGCGGACGCCTCCGAGATCCGCCGCTGCACGATCGGCGCGACCTGGCTCCGGTCGGAGAACACGTCGAGAATCTGGCAGTCGCAGTAGAAGGCCAGAGTGCCGATCTCCCCCGGCCCGGCCACTGCCTTCCCCTGCAGGCGGGCGCCGAGTTCCCGGCCCACCCGGGCGTAGTCGGCCGAGTTCGCCCAGTTGCCGAAGATCACCGGCGAGCGCCACGGCACGCCCTGCGCCAGGTCGACCCCGATGCCGCCGAACGCGACCACGGCGCCCAGGCCGAGCGCAGCCAGCGGCGCGCCGCGGCGCAGCGCTGGGCGCTCGTTCGCTTCGGCGAGCCAAATACCGGCCATCAGCACGGCGAAGGTCGCGATGCTGACCACCGGCGTCACGTAGTACCAGTGGTACGGCCCGACGCCGAGCGTCGAGTACACGACGTAGTAGAGCACCCCTCCGGCACCGAGCCCGACGACCGGCGCGAGCGCGGGGAAGCCCTCCCACCGGCGCGCGAAGCGGATACCCAGCCAGGCCGCGAAGAACACGACGCCGGCCAGCGCGGCGGCGAAGGTGAAGATCACCGTGACCGGCTGGTAGAGGAAGTACATCATCGGCCCGCTGAAGTAACCCCAGGCCCCGAACAGACCGTCCTGGTCCTGTTTGATCACCAGCGTGTCCGGGATGAACGAGCCGAGCCCGAACCAGCTGAACAGGAACCACGGCGCGGACACCAGGACCGCGGTGCCGAACGCGCGCCGGAAACGCCGCCGGATCGCCGCGGTGGCGAAGGTGATGACCAGGACGAACACGATCAGGTCGAGCCGGGTCAGCACGGTCAGCGCGGCGGCGACACCGAACAGCACCGGCCGCCCTTCGACGGCGAACACCACCAGCCACAGCAGCACGGCGGGCACGAGCAGGACTTCGAGCCCGGTCGCCGAGAGCAGGAACGGGTTCGCCACCACGAGCAGCACCCCGAGCAGCGCGACCCACGGCGCGAGCCGGAACCGGCGGATCAGCCGCAGCCACGCCCAGCCGAGCGCCCCGCTGCTGAGCACGGTCAGCAGCCCCAGCGCGACCACCGGGTGCGCGGCGCCGGTGATGCGGGTCGCGAAGGTGAGCAAGCCCAGCAGCAGGACGTCGAGCGGCGACGTCGCGGAGTTCGCGATGCTGCCGGGCACCAGCGCCCACTCTCCGTGCACGGCAAGATTCTTCGCGTAGGCGAGAGTGATGTACCCGTCGTCGGTCAGGCTCCCGTGCACGAGCAGAAACGACAGCAGGCCCAGCAGGGCCGCTGCCCAGGGCAGCCATCCGTACCGCACAGAGAACGACCGTACGGTACCTGCGCCACGATCCCGGCCACGTTGGCGCGCTCCCCCGGTGATCGTGGCCACAGATTCATCGACCGACATGATTCGGAGACAGTAATCGGCCGCTGTCGATCTTCGGCGGTCACCCTGCCCGGTCGTACGCCGGGGCACCGTGGTGAAACGGCCGCGATGTCCTTCGGACAAGATCGGACATCGCACCTACCCCGTGTGACCGTGAGCGGCTTGAGCTGTGCCTGCGCCGCTCTGGCGAGGCTGCCGCGAGCCCGGACGAAACCACTCACCGCGTTTTCCCCGGTAAGAACGACCTCGCCAACAAGGCCACCTTCGCCGTCACCGCGCCGCCCGCCTGACCGACGTCGCCAACCGGGGACCTGGTCGAGACCACCCGGCTCGGCGGGGATCGCGCGACCCGCAAGTACCGGATGGACCATCCCGATGCCGACCGACGACGTCCAGATCGCGGCCGGGCCTTGTTCGCGGCTCATCGTCGTCGATTGTGCCCGGCAACGGACGATGCGGAGGTATTCGAGGCGCGACCACCTCGTGGCGTGCGCCGGACCCGTCTCGGGTCTGTGAAGGGGCCCTTCACAGACTCAGAGTCCGTGAAGGGCCCCTTCACAGACCTCCGCCGTCTGCGCAGGGCCCCTCACACCGACTTTGCCGACGCCCTGGGGCCCCTCCGTACAGTCAGGCCAGGGTCAGGTCAGGCCAGCGCGTGCCGTCCGGACCGCGCCGGGTCCTCGCTCTCGTTCAGGATCCGGGTGGCCACCCTGGTGAGCGCGGCGTCCAGCTCGTCCCGATCCGCGTCGCCCCAGTCGCCCAGCCGCTCGGCGACCCACTCGCGCCAGGCGTTCACCAGCTTCGCCGTTTCCTCGTGGCCGCTCTCGGTGAGGGAGAAAACGCCGTCCTCGAAGCTCAGCTGCCCGGTCGTCACCAACCGCTGGAAGGCGGGCTCGAACACCTCCGTCGGGATGCCGTAGTGCGCGCCGACGGCCGCCAGGGTGGCCGGTCGCCCGGTCTGCTCCCGCAGGTGCACCTGGACCAGGCACCACAGCCCGCCCGCGTCCAGCTCCGAGCCGGAGCGGGCGAAGATCGCCGGCGCGACCTTGCGCCGCTCGCGGAAGAACACCGTCGCGATGGCCCGTTCCAGCTCCCGGTTGTGTTCCCCGGACTCCGGCATGGCGAACCCCTCGCCGATGTCCGGAGCGGACGCCCGCGCGGTGTCCCGCAGCGGAACCTCCTTGAGGAACAAGGAAAGCACGAAGGCCAGCAGACCGACCGGCACGGCGTAGAGGAACACCACGTGCAGTGAATCGCTGTAGGCGGTGATCACCGGCTCCGACACTTCGCGCGGCAGCCGGTGCAGGGCCGTCGGTGCCTCGACCACGCGCGGATCGATCCCGGCGGGCAACGGGTGCTCGGCCGCCGTCTTCGCCAGGTTCGGGGCGAGCTGGCCGGCGTAGATGGTGCCGAAGATAGCCGCGCCGAAGGAACTTCCGATCGAGCGCAGGAAGGTGGCCCCGGACGTCGCGACCCCGAGATCCCGGTAATCCGCGGTGTTCTGCACCGCGATCACCAGTACCTGCATGCTCAGCCCGATACCGAGGCCGAGCACTATCATGTACGCGGAGGCTGCCCAGAACCCGGTGTCCGGCCCGAGCAGGGACAGCAGGAACAGCCCCAGCGTCAACAGCGCGGTGCCGAGCACCGGGAAGATCTTGTACTTGCCGGTGCGGCTGACCAGGGAGCCGGACACGAGCGACGCGATCAGCAGCGCGATCACCATCGGCAGCATCCGCACGCCGGAGGAGGTGGCCGAGGTGCCCTGCACGTACTGCATGTAAGTGGGCAGATAGGACAGCGCGCCGAGCATCGCGAACCCGACCACGAAGCTCAGGATGCCGCTGATGGTGAACACCGGGTTGCGGAACAGCCGCATCGGCAGCGTCGGTTCCTTGGCCCGCAACTCCACGAACACGAACAGGACCAGCGCCACCACCGAGCCGACGGCCATCCAGATGATCGTCGGCGAGCCCCACGGGTACGTGGAGCCACCCCAGCTGGTGACCAGGGTCAGCCCGGTCGCGGCGAGCCCGATCAGCAGGAAGCCCAGGTAGTCGATGGCCGGCTTGACCAGCGTCCGCACCCGCGGCATCGCCGCCGCGGCGACGAACAGCACCACGACCACCAGCGGGATGTTCACGTAGAACGCCCACCGCCAGGACAGGTGGTCCACGAACAGCCCGCCGAGCATCGGCCCGGCGACGGTGACCACGCCGAAGACCGAACCGAGCGCGCCCTGGTACTTGCCGCGGTCGCGCAGCGGCACCACGTCCGCGATCAGCGCGGTCGAGGTGACCATCAGCCCGCCGCCGCCGATGCCCTGCACCGCGCGCCAGATGACCAGCCAGATCATGCTGTCGGCGAACCCGCAGAAGAACGATCCGACGCCGAAGATCACCACCGACGCCTGGAACATCAGCTTCCGGCCGAACAGGTCGCCGAGCTTGCCGATGACCACCGTGGTGATCGTCTCGGCCAGCAGGTACGCGGTGACCACCCAGGACAGGTGCCCGGCGCCCCCGAGGTCCCCGACGATGGTGGGCAGCGCGGTGCCGACGATGGTCTGATCCAGCGCGGCCAGCAGCATGCCCAGCAGCACCGCGCCGAAGACCGCCTGCACCTTGCGTTTGGGCAGCGCCGCGCCAGGCGGCGCCGGCTCGTCCTTGGCGACCTCGGCCGTGGCCGTCATGTGGTTCCTCCTCGACTGGACTCCGGGATCAGGCCCGTTCACCGTAGTGACGTCTGTCCATTGTAGATAGACACTCGTTCCGGTGATTCCGGCTGCTCGGCCAGGCCGCGCCGATCGGCCGGTTTCCCCGGACGGGGCGCACCCCCGTCCGGCGTTCGGGAACGCCTCGACCGAGCCCGTTCCGCATGCGCGGCAACGAAAACTCCCGCCCGATGACCGGTCGGCGGCGCCGGATCGAGGACCCGCGCCGCCGATCGGGCACCTCGGCGGTGAAAGTCGGCCGTTCCGGCACAATTCAGGGTCGAAGCGACCCGAACGTTTCGTCCCGGCACAAGCCCGCGATGCCCCGGCGACCGCCCGCCTGCCGCTTGACCTCGATCACCCGGACGGGGCACCACGCCGGACTCCGAGGGCACGCGAAACGTAATGATCGCCGTGCCTACGCACCGGGGCCGATTCCCCTACGGTCACCCAAATCTTCCTCAAAGTACTCCTCCGGCGGCGATTTGTGCGCACCGAGCAGGCAATAAGTCTGTCAACCCGAAATGGGGGTTTGTGCAGAGCTTTCACCCGTGATCTGTGGCACACTTTAAGTTTAGCTAGGTGGTCTTGGTCACTGAATCATCGACCAAGTAACGTCCAGCAACCATGGATTCCAGAGTCGTCACCGAGACAGGTGACAACTACACCAAAGCACTAGGCAATCGCCAGGTGCAGATGATCGCGATCGGCGGGGCGATCGGAGTCGGGCTCTTCCTCGGTGCCGGGGGAAAGCTCCACACGGCAGGCCCGTCGCTCGTGCTCTCCTACGCACTGTGCGGCATCGCCGCCTACTTCGTCATGCGGGCCCTCGGCGAACTGGTGCTGCATCAGCCCAGTTCGGGCAGTTTCGTGACCTACGCGCGGAAGTTCATCGGCCCGTGGGCCGGTTTCGTGTCCGGCTGGATGTACTGGCTGAACTGGGCGATGACCGGGATCGCGGAGATCACCGCGGTCGCGATCTACGTGCACAAGTGGCTGCCGGACGTGCCCCAGTGGATCACCGCGCTGGTCGCGCTCGGCGTGCTGGTCGCGGTGAACCTGGTCAGCGTCAAGCTGTTCGGCGAACTCGAGTTCTGGTTCTCCGTGGTCAAGGTGCTCGCGATCGTGGTGTTCCTGGTGACCGCGGTCGGGCTGGTGCTGGCCGGCGCGAACATCGGCGGCGAGAAGGCCGGCGTGCAGAACCTCACCAGCCACGGCGGATTCTTCCCGGCCGGTCTCGGGATCGCGCTGATGACCCTGCAGGCGGTGGTCTTCGCCTACTCCGCGATCGAGGTCGTCGGCATCGCCGCCGGCGAGACGAAGGACGCCCGCAAGGTCCTGCCCAAGGCGATCAACGGCGTGGTGTGGCGGATCGGCGTGTTCTACGTCGGTTCGGTGCTGCTGCTGGCGATGCTGCTGCCCTGGCCGTTCTACAGCGGGGACGAGAGCCCGTTCGTCACGGTGTTCTCGCGGCTGGGCATCGGCGGCATCGGCGACGTGATGAACGCCGTCGTGCTCACCGCCGCGCTGTCCTCGTGCAACTCGGGCCTTTACTCGACCGGCCGCATCCTGCGTGCCCTCGCCGATCACGGTGAGGCGCCGAAGTTCACCGGCAAGATGAACAGCAGTCACGTGCCCTACGGCGGAATTCTGTTCACCTCGGCCGCGTATGTGCTCGGCGTGGTGCTGAATTACCTAGTCCCGTCGGAAGCGTTCGACATCGCGACCGCGGTCGCCTCGCTCGGCGTGGTCGCCACCTGGGCCACGCTGGTGTTCTCGCAAATGCGATTACGCGAGGCCGCCCTGCGGGGCGAACTGGAACGGCCGAGCTATCGGATGCCCGGTGCGCCCTACACGAACTGGGGGACGCTCGCGTTCCTGCTGATGGTCGTGATCCTGATGGGCTTCTCCGATGGCGCCGAGGAGATTGCCTTCTATTCGATCCCGGTGATCGCGTTGGTGCTCGTCGTCGGCTGGCGACTGGTCTCCCGCCGTCAGGCCAAGACGCAATCCTGATTTCCTCTTTTCCGGCGGCCCGGCTCCCCTAGTTTCCTGGGGCCGGGCCGCTCGGTGTTGCGCACCGGCAGGTCGACCCTCCGCGGGCCTAACCGTGGGGTCGGCCTGCGGGCTCGTTTGGCTGCTTGGGGCGCTCCGTGGGTCTTTTCCGTGGATCGCTGGTCATCGACATTTCCTCAGGCTTGTCCGTGTTGTCGCGGTTTCCCTGACCGCAGTTCGCGCGCACTGAGCAGCTTGCTGCCCACTATTGCAAGTGTCTATCCCGCATTTTGATGACGCCGCTCTATACCGTTGGTTCATGCCATTTCCACCAAACACACTCGCCACTCAAGGGCAGCACCAGGCGATATCGCCGTCATCCGCGGCGTCCCGACGGCGTTCGTCGAACCGAGCCGGCCCAGACATGACGCTGACCGTCGTATGGGGCGCGCCGTGGACCCCTCCTGCAGGGTGTCGGCAAAGTCGGCGCGAGGGCCTTGCGCAGACCCGCGGAAGTCTGTGGAGGTCTGTGAAAGGGCCCTTCACGGACTCAGAGTCTGTGAAGGGCCCCTTCACAGACCCGAGACAGGTCCGGCGCACACCACGAGGTGGTCGCGCATCTCGAACGCCTCCGCATCGCCCCGGCTGCCGGGCGTGATCGACGAAGAGGGCAGGCACCCCGATGATGACGCGGCAGCCACGGCTCACTCTGCTGATCACGACTCCTCCACCAACTTTGCCGGGACCCTGGCCCCCTCCCCTGGCCGCCTGTTTGTCAAGCTGATCAAGCCCGGTCGAGCCGAGTTGTCCACAACCACCTCGGCTGTCCACAGATTCGCCGCTGATCGTCATCCGACTGATTCGACGTTGCTAACATCGGGGTGCGGGTTCGTTCCCGGTCCGACGGAATGCATTGCTGCGAGATTCCGACCGGCCCGGATCAGCCATTGTCGATCTGCACGCAACCGCATCACTCATCCCCAGGAGAATCACCATGGCTGGTGACACGATCATCGATATCACCGGAAACCTCACGACCGACCCCGAACTCCGCTTCACCCCGTCCGGGGCTGCGGTCGCGAACTTCACCATCGCGTCCACACCCCGCACCCTCGACCACCAATCCGGCGAGTGGAAGGACGGCGAGGCGCTGTTCCTCCGCTGCACCGCCTGGCGGCAGATGGCCGAGAACCTCACCGGGAGCCTCACCCAAGGAGCGCGAGTATGGGCCAAAGGCCGCCTGCGGCAGCGTTCGTTCGAGACGAAGGAGGGCGAGAAACGCACCGTCGTCGAACTCGACGTCGATGAGATCGGCCCCTCGCTGCGCTTCGCCACGGCGAAGGTCAGCAAGATCATCCGCTCGGGCGACGCGGGCGGCTCCGCTGATGGTGTCACCGCCGCGGGCAGCCCATGGGGTTCCGCACCAGCCGGAAGCGAGGGATTCTCTGACGAGCCTCCGTTCTGACCGGCGATCCCGCCCCGGCGACCCACGCTGAGGGCGCCGGATGCATCGGCGCCGGCCGAGGGGCGGACAGTGCGGGAACCCCTCTCCCGTGGTCACCGTGCCAGGGTGGCCGGGTACCTGTTCCCCGTGGTCATCGTGCCGGGACAGTCGGCACCAGCCCGTGGGATCACCGTGCCAGGATGGCCGGCACCAGCCGGTGTGATCACCCGTGCCGGGATGATCGGTACCGGTCCCCGTGGTCGGTACCGATCAGTGTGATCACCGTGGTTTACCGGTCCGCGTGACCACCGTTGTGTGCCGGTCCGCGTGACCACTGTGGTCGGCACCGGGCGGGTTCACGCGATCCAGGATCACGAGCCCTGCACGCCGTTTCGCGGGTCCGGGGATCGGCGCGAGCACCGGACTGACCGGCGCTCACCTCGACCACCCCCGGCCGTGCACACCCCGCGCATCTCGAAACCCCTTCGCCCGGTCCCCTGGAATGCCATCCCGGACATGGCGGTGTGCGTCTACTTCACGTGCACCAGCACCATCCCGTCGTTTCCGGGCGCTACCTCCACCCGCCGGTACAGCTTCTTCATGTGGGGCTGCTTCAGCATTGCCAGTACACGGTTCTTGAGTTTCCCGGACCCCCTGCCCGGAATGATCTCCACGAGCGGTATTTTCCCACCCGCCGCACGAAAGATCGCCTTGCGCACCGCGTCGTCGATGTCCCTGTCACTACGAAAGATCGGGTGAAGATCCACGGTCAGCTTCTCCGGCAACGTCTCTCCTCGGTGCGATCGCTCACTTGCCTCCCGCCGAGCCAAGCATGACACCACTGAAACCGCCAAGCCTCATGCTCGGACTGTGCGCAAACGCGCAAGGCTTCGCGCCCCTGAAGCACCGTCGGTCACCGCGTCCGGCACCACAACGCGCCCGGCTGCCTTCGCGATATCGATTTCGACCTTACGCACCAAGGAGGTTGTCACACAGACCCAGCGACGAACCGAAGCGACCTCGGCTTTCCGCCGCGGCACTCCGACCGGCTCGGTTTGCCAGGGCCACGGCGCGCGGACCAGTCCAGACCACGGATGCAGCGCCACGCCCGGACGCCGGGACATTCTCCGCCCACAAACGGAAAGGTTCACCACGATGTCCTCTCGGCTGCCGCGCGCCGGTGACCGCGACCGCGGGCTCGCGCCCCGGATCCTCCTCGCAACGCCGGACATATGGAGGTACGAACACAGAGAGATCCCCGGTCCTGGCTTCGATACTCCCTCGGAAACCCACCCAAAGGCCCTGCCCACCCGTTCACCGCCCTGGTACCTTCCGCGGAATGCGCTTACCACGACGGGCAGCGGCCGGAGTCAAGGTTTTCGCTGCCTCCTCGGCAATCCTGCTGGCCACCCTCTCCGCCCCGGGCGCGCAAGCGGCTCCGGCCACCACGGGTGGCGAATGCACGAGCCCCTCCATCGATCGGCTGCAGCAGTGGCTGGCCAGCGGCGAGGGCACCACCGTCCCGGCGACCGGGAGCCTCCTCGTCCCGGAAGGCGGCGGTTATGCGGCGAAGGTGGTCTTCCAGAAGAACGAGTGGCACGTCGTCGTGGTATGGCTCGGCAATCTGTTCGACACCCAGGTCGACCTCACCGGGTCGGCCGGGTTCTGGCTGACCTACCGCGCGGACGACGACTTCTACGTCCAGCTGCGGCCCGCCTCCCACTGGAGCGGCGGCGACAAGTGGCTCACCCCGATCCCGGCGACGGGTGGGAAACTCGTCCGGAAGTTCGTTCCGTTCGCTCCGCAGGCCTGGACGTCGCTGCCGGAACTCGGCACCCCGCCGTACTCCTTCGCGTCCGCGCTGCGCGAAGCGCGCGGGCTCGTCTTCGTGGGCAAGACGCCGAACAGTCTCGGCTTCCGGGGCCTGCGCATCGACGCCTACCGGCCACCGTGCCGCTGAAGCCCGGATTTTGCACTTTCCGCAAAGCCATTGGCCAGATCACCAACACCGCCCGCATAGTGGCGGCCGGAGGTGGTCCCGATGACCCGAATTCCCCAAGCCGAAAGCCGGCGCTGGGACGAGCTGTATCGCAGCCGCGAACAGCTGTTCAGCGGCAACCCGAACCCCGTCCTCGTCACCGAAATCTCCGACCTGCCACCAGGCCAGGCGCTCGACGTCGGATGTGGTGAAGGGGCCGACGCGCAGTGGCTGGCACGAAGGGGCTGGCACGTCACCGCGGTCGACATCTCCGAGGTCGCGTTGAACCGCGCCGCCGCGGCCGCCGCCGACCTCGAGCCCCGGGTGTCGTGGGCGCGGGCCGACCTCGCCACCACGCCGCCGCCGGCGGGCTCCTTCGACCTGGTGTCCCTGCACTACTTCCCGCTCAAGCGCCAGCCGGGGCACGCGGCGCTGCACGGCCTTCTGGATGCCGCCGCCCCGGGCGGCACGCTGTTGTTCACCAGCCACGCCCTCACCGATCTCGCCCCGAGCGGAGACTTCGATCCCGACGACTACTACCAGCCCGAGGAGATCGTCCGGCTCCTCGGCCCGGCCTGGAACGTGCTGGTCAACGAGACTCGTCCGCGCACCACGCCAGCCCCCGTCGGCACGCACCACACCCACGACACCGTCCTGCGAGCACAACGCTTGCCGTGAGCCCGGCCCCGATCAGCAGCAGTGGTCGCCCCGCCAGGCTTCCCGGCCTTCGCGGACCGCGACGACCGCGATCACGAGGGCCGCCACCGGATCCGCCCAGGACCAGCCGAACACCGCGTTCAGCAGCAATCCCCCCAGCAATACGGCGGAAAGGTAAGTGCACAACAACGTCTGCTTCGAATCTGCGACCGCACTGGCCGAACCGAGTTCCCGCCCCGCACGGCGTTGCGCCCCGGACAGCACGGGCATGATCACCAGTGAAACGGCCGCGAGCACGATCCCCGCCGTCGAATGCTCCGGCGCCTCACTCCGCACCAACGACCACACCGAGTCACCCGCGACGTACGCCGCCAGCAGGAAGAACGACACCGCGATCACCCGCAGCGCCGCACGTTCCCGCCGCTCCGGATCGGCCCCGGCGAACTGCCACGCGACCGCCACCGCGGAAAGCACTTCCGCCACCGAGTCCAGTCCGAACGCGACCAGAGCCGCCGACGAGGCCACCGACCCGGCAGCGATCGCGACGACCGCCTCGATCACGTTGTAGGTGATCGTCCCCGCCACCAACCATCGAATCCGGCGGCGCAGCAACGCTTTCCGCCCATCGTCCGGTACAGCGCCCGGAGCACAGCAGTCGGCTTCGCCCGCCGTCATCGCGTGACCACACGGTCTTCGTCCGCGCAGGCGTCCGTCGGCGCCACCGCGAGCACCACCTGCGTCAACTCTCCCAGCGCACGAGCGAGATGCGGATCCGCCAGCGCATAACGCACCTGACGCCCTTCGTACGCGGCGACGACGAGCCCACAGCCACGCAGGCAGGCGAGGTGATTCGAGACGTTCGACCGGCTCAGCCCGAGATGCTCGGCCAGCCGGGCCGGATACCTCACCCCGTCGAGCAGGGCCACGAGAATCCGGCACCGGGTGGGATCCGCCAACGCCCGCCCGAGCCGGGCCAGCGCGGACTCCCGCGTCTCACAGGTCACCATGGCTCGAATAGTACAGCAGTTGGTGAACCACGGCGATCGGGCCTTCGCCGCGACCGGCACGTGCCCGGACCGATCGTCTCGACGACCAGGACATCAGCCTTCGCGAACTCGACGACCTGAAGTACATCGCCCGGCCGGCGCAGCGGAATCCCGGCCACCCAGACCCTTCAGGCACCCTGACCACCACCCTCGCCCCCGGTTACTTCAGCGGCGGGACCGCAACCTGCAGCTGGGTACGCCCGCGCATCGACCTCGGCCGGGTCCACAGAACCAAAGCCCGGCTGCTGGCCGACGCCCAGACCTCAGGCGCCCACTGATCGCCAGGGAGGTGCCCGGCTCTACCCGGTCATCGGCGAGCCGCTGCCCCGGGCGGCACACACCGTGGTCGTCGACCGCTCCGCCCTCACCGGTCGCGGCCCGTCCGCACATGCCGTTCCGCGGACAACCGCTCTCGCATCTCCGGATAGTGCAGCTCGAACGCCGGCCGCTCAGAGCGGATCCGCGGCAGATCGAGGAAATTGTGCCGCGGCGGCGGGCAGCTCGTCGCCCACTCCAGCGAATTCCCGAACCCCCACGGATCGTCCACCTCGACCTTCTCCCCATAGCGGTAACTGCGGACCACGTTCCACAGGAACACCACCATGGACGCACCCAGGATGAAGGACCCGATCGTGGAGATCGTGTTCAGCAGGGTGAAGCCGTCCGTCGACAGGTAATCGGCATAGCGGCGGGGCATCCCCTCCGCGCCGAGCCAGTGCTGCACCAGGAAAGTCGCGTGGAAGCCGAGGAACGTGGTCCAGAAGTGCCATCGGCCCAGCCCCTCGTGCAACATCCGGCCGGTCATCTTGGGGAACCAGAAGTAGATCCCGGCGAAGGTGGCGAACACGATCGTGCCGAACAGCACGTAGTGGAAATGCGCCACCACGAAGTAGCTGTCGTGCACGTGGAAATCCACCGCGGGCGCGGCCAGCAGCACCCCGGTCAGCCCGCCGAGCAGGAACGTCACCATGAACCCGACCGACCACAGCATCGGCGTCTCGAAGCTCAGCGTGCCCCGCCACATGGTGCCGATCCAGTTGAAGAACTTGATCCCGGTCGGCACCGCGATCAGGAAGGTCAGGATCGAGAAGAACGGCAGCAGCACCGAGCCGGTGGCGAACATGTGATGCGCCCACACCGTCGCGGACAGCGCGGTGATACTGAGTGTCGCCAGCACCATCAACCGGTAGCCGTAGAGCGGTTTGCGACTGAACACCGGGACGATCTCGGTGACGATGCCGAAATAGGGCAGCGCCACGATGTAGACCTCCGGATGGCCGAAGAACCAGAACAGGTGCTGCCACAGGATCGCCCCGCCGTTGGCCGGGTCGAACACGTGCGCGCCGATCTGCCGATCGGCCAGCAGGGCGAACAGGGCCGCGGTGAGGATCGGGAAGGCGAGCAGGACCAGGATCGCGGTGAACAGGATGTTCCAGGTGAACAACGGCATCCGGAACAGGGTCATCCCGGGGGCGCGCAGGCAGAGGATCGTGGTGATCATGTTGACCGCGCCCAGGATGGTGCCCAGCCCGGACACGATCAGCCCGGTGATCCACAGATCCTCGCCGACTCCCGGTGAGTGCATCGCCTCCGACAGCGGGGAATAGGCGGTCCAGCCGAAGTCCGGCGCTCCGCCCGGGGTGAGGAAGGCCGACAGCACGATCAGCCCGCCGAACAGGTACAGCCAGTAGGAGAACGCGTTCAGCCGCGGGAACGCGACGTCGGGCGAGCCGATCTGCAGCGGCAGGATGTAGTTCGCGAACCCGAACAGGTTCGGCGTGGCATACAGCAGCAGCATGATCGTGCCGTGCATGGTGAACAGCTGGTTGTACTGCTCCGCGGAGAGGAATTGCAGCCCCGGCCGGGCCAGCTCGCCCCGCATCAGCAGCGCCATCGCCCCGCCGGCGAGGAAGAACGCCATCGAGGTACTCAGGTAGAGCAGCCCGATCTTCTTCGGATCGGTGGTCCGGACGAGCGCGAGCAGCACCGACCCCTTCTTCCCGCGCGCCTGAGGCACGGGCACCGGCACGGGGGCAGGCTGGGGTTTCAGCTCGGTCATCGCTCGTTCTCCCACACCCTCGGGAGCCCGCCCGGCCCGGACCCCCGAACAGCGGATATCCCGGGCGAGCCGGCGCTACACCTCGCCGCCGGAAATCGGCACATCACCGCGGCCCCCTTCCAGGAATAGTTGCCCGCCGGTCTCGCGGGAAACGGGCGGCTGTGCACGTAATCATCCGGCACGGCGAGCGCATGCGCCATCGAGAATCGAAACGTCCGTAGTGCCGGGTTTCCCGGCGAACGACGCAGGAGCGGTCCTTGACCGGATCGCCACCCATTCAGCCACACGCATTCCTGAACAGAATGCACCATCGCCGGGACAGATCCGCAGGACAACGCCAAGCACCACCGCTCGACGAGGTCCGGGTCCGAGCCGGCGGACCACGCAGCAGGGTGTGCGCCGCGTCCACGACTGACGACTCTCTCACCACCCGGCGGGCGCGGGCCAACCGCGCCCGAAGACTTCCATGCACGGGAGAATCTCACCCATTTCGACCACAAACGTATACCTGAATGGGTGGTTCACACCGCGACGCCAGCCCATACGGCCATTTCGAGGCCTACGACGATTCGCTTGCCCCGACGCCACGGCGCAATTCAACATGAGCGGGAACGCATCCCGGTATTGATTCTCCACCGTCGCCGGTTCCCGTGGCTCAGCCGCCCACCGTGGGCGACGCCCGTGGTTTCGCCAGTCTTACGCCCATTGGACGAGCCACGCCACGAGATCCCGGAGGCCTAGTCCGCACATGACACACCGTGGGAGACAGCCGGAACACTGCACATGATGCTGTGGCGCACATCCGATCGCGTTGATCCCGCGCAGCTACCGGATGATGCAGGTCTTCGGTGTGCCCAGCTTCCGGCTGGTGAACGCCGAGCGTGCCGGCACGTTGGTGAAATTCCACAGGAACCGGCCCCAGCGCTCGCTGGCCCGAGGCAAAGCCCAGAAGATCGTCGGCAAGGACCCGGCTTCAACCGCCGCGGCCTCTGGGACGCCATCGAGGCAACGCTTCCGCCGCCCACAGCTTCGAGTGCGGGCCGCCGTAACCATCCAGGGTGGCCGTGATGCCGCAGTCGTCCCGGAAGGCGATGCCCTCCTGGTTCGACGAGACGGTCAGGGTGTCGGCAAAGTCGGTGTGAGGGGCCCTTCACAGCCCGCGGAGGTCTGTGAAGGGGCCCTTCACAGACTCAGAGTCCGTGAAGGGCCCCTTCACAGACCCCGAGACAGGTCCGGCACACACCACGAGGTGATCGCGCGCCTCGAACACCTCCGCATCGCCCGCTGCCGGACGCAACCGACGAAGACGGCAGGCACCACCGATGATGACGCGGCAGCCACGGCGCTCTGCTGATCACGGGTCCTCGACCAATCTTTGCCGGGACCCTGGGCGAGACGATCGTGAAGAGATGCTCTTGGTCGGGAACCCTGTTTCCGGCGGAGAGACCAGGGCCGCAACCACAGCGACAACCCCGTCCGGCTCGCGGGAGTCCTTTGCGGACAAGAGAAGACGAACAAGTGCGGCCCGGCGACCACATCCTGGTCATCGGTGCGCGAGTCCCGCGCGATGCGGTATTCCTTGGCCTGCGGTGCTCCGGGCCTCCCGCTCTTGGCCGGGGAGGTCCTGTCCGGGGCGGTGGCGGGGCAGGCACGTCCCGCCACCGGGCTCCCGGCACGCATGCTTCAGGCGCTGCGCTCCGGGCACCGCCCTGCCAACGACCTTGCGGTGGCCACGCATCGGAGGTCTGCCGCAGGGGCGGTGGGCGCAGTTCCGCCGAGACCGCCCGCGGTGGCACCGGCGGCGACCTCGGCGGCGCGCTCAGCGATCGGTCCAGCTCGGCGCCGATCCGCTGCGCGGCGGTCTGGAAACTCAGCACCCCGACCAGGATCGCCTGCCCGCCGCCGACCACCGCGAACCCGGCCACGAGCTGGCCGCGCAGATGCACGGGCCTTCGCGGTGTAGCCGGCCCCGCGCACCGTGTGGATCCATCCACTACCTGATCGGTCCTCGCGCTCCCGGCTCCCGGCTCCCGGCTCCCGGCTCCCGGCTCCCGGCTCCCGGCTCCCGGCTCCCGGCTCCCGGCTCCCGGCTCCCGGCTCCCGGCTCCCGGCTCCCGGCTCCCGGCTCCCGGCTCCCGGCTCCCGGCTCCCGGCTCCCGGCTCCCGGCTCCCGGCTCCCGGCTCCCGGCTCCCGGCTCCCGGACCAGTATCGCGGGACGCCCGACGCGCACCTCCTGCGGCAGTGGATACCCGACATCGCCGAACACGACGTGTTCGTATGCGGCCCCGCGAGCTGGACCGGCACCGTCGTCGCGTCGGGCACCTCCGCCGGGGTTCCCGCCACGCACATCCACACCGAAACCTTCGCCTGGTGAGGAAGGCACCGCCCGATGCGCAAGATCGCCCTGGTTTTCGCCGCCACCGTCTCGGTGCTGGTCCTGCTGTTCAGCTACCGCACCCGCACGCACTCCGGCGCACTCGCCACCGCGCCGCAGAACCGCTCGCCGGCCGGGTCAGCCGTGCCGTCGGGCACCAACCCGCCCAGCGGCACATCCAGCACGCCGACGGGCACTTCCGGCACGTACGACGGCGGCGGCGCCGACACCCGCTACGGCCCGGTGCAGGTCGAGATCACCTCCACGGCCGGTCGCATCACCGCCGCCCGCACCCTGCAGACGCCCAGCGAAAACGGCCGGGACATCGAGTTCAACGATGCCGCCGTGCCCACTCTCATCCAGGAGACGCTGCAAGCCCAGAGCGCGCCCATCGACACCGCCAGCGGCGCCACCTACACCGCGGAGGGCTACGCCGCATCGCTGCAATCCGCGATCGACGCAGCCCACGGGTGACGCCGGCGCACGTCGCGAATCCGGCGCGATCTCAGCTCTCCGGCAGCAGGCAGGCGCGTTCGAACCAGGTGAGGAACAGTTCGTTCAGCTGGCTGATCACGGTCATGGTCCGCCGGTTCGTCGTGAGCATCACCAGCCCGGTGCGCGCCTCGGTGTCGATGGCGAGCCCGGAGTGGTAGAACAGCGTCGTGCCGCTGTGCCACCAGGAGGCCGGGCGATCGGTGAACCCGCGCCAGGCCAGTCCCTGCACGACCTGGCCTTTCCAGTTCGACCCGATGATCGGGAAGTCCGGACCGTCCTCGTAGTGCGCGGAAAAGTACGGCTGCCGGGTCCGGCGCATCGCGCGGGCCAGCACCGTGTCCTCGTTCTCGGTCGTGGCCCGGATCTGCGCCTCGGCGAAGCCGAGCAGGTCGTTCGCCGTCGAGCGCAGTCCGCCCTGGCTCATCATGACGTCGTGGTACCAGTTCGGCAGGGGCTGGCCCTCCGCGTCAAAGGCGACCTGCATGCGCTGCAGCTGGTCGAGCGTGATCGTGTAGAAGGTGTCCGTGAGGCCCAGCGGTTCGAGGACCAGCTCCCGCAGCAGCTGCTCGTAAGGCTTGCCACCCACCAGTTCGCAGATGTGCCCGAGCGTGCCCATGCCCATCACCGAGTACAGGAACCCGGTTCCAGCCGGATGCGCGAACTTCGCGGTCTCCAGGTCGGAGTAGAGGTCTTCCTTCCGGTACCGCAGGTAGTGCGTGTAGGTGCCGAACGGCGGCAGCTCGCCGCGAAGTTCGGTCTGCTGGTAGTAAAGGTGGATGTCGCCGGTCGACACCAGGCCCGAGCTGTGCGTGGCGAGCTGTTTCAGCGTGATCGCCGCGACGTCCGGGGCCAGGTTCAGAAACGGCAGGTGCTTGCCGATCGGATCGTCGATCGACAGCCGCCCCTGGTCCTCCAGGACGGCCAGCACGGTGTTCGAGAAGGTCTTCGAGATCGAGCCGATCTCGTAGATCGAGTCCGGCTCCGGGACCGGCGCGAGTTCCGCGCCCGGCGTCCGGAAACCGCGCAGGACGCGCTGCCCCCGTACGGTCAGCCCCAGGCTGAAGGTGGCCTCGGGGCAGTCCGTCAGGTATTCGCCGATCTGCCGCTCGATGTCGGCCACCAGCGTGTCGATGGTCATATCGGGCTTCACCTTTGCACGAGGGCCTGCCACGAGGGGGTCCGGCCGGGCGGGGCAAGCGGTCGCGCACCGGCCCCGCCCCACCCGGCCGGAGACTCAGAAGATCGGGACCTCGTCGAGCTGGTAGACGGGCGGGGTCTCGCCCATCAGGTGCCGGACGAAGTAGTCCCACCGCTTCCGGATGAAGTACGCCCGGTGCACCATCATGTGGTGATCGGCGTTCGGCACGATCAGCAGGTCGAAGTCCTTGTCGGCCTTCATCAACGCGTCCACCAGGCGCATCGTGCCGTGCGGGGTGGCGTTGTCGTCCATTTCGCCGTGGATCAGCAGCAGCTTGCCCTTGAGCTGATGGGCCAGCGAGACGTTCGCCTGCCGGGCGAAGTCGAAGTCCTCGGTGAGCCCGAAGAACTTCTCGCCCCACCATGCGTGGTTGATCCGGTTGTCGTGGTTGCCCGCGGACGACACCGCGACCCGGTAGAAGTCCGGCGCCTGCAGGATCGAGCGGGCCGAGGCGAAGCCCCCGGCCGAGTACCCGTAGATCCCCACCCGATCCAGGTCCATCCACGAGCGGCTCTCGCCGAGCTGCTTGATCGCCGCCACGTGGTCGTCCACGAACACCGCGTCCCCGGAGACCCGCGAGTGATCCTGGAACGGCTGCGAACGCAGCGCGCCGCCCCGCCCGTCGACCACGGTCACCACGAAACCGAGCGCGGCGAACGCTTCCGGGTGGTTGAACCCGGCGACCGAACCGGTGAACGGGCCGGGCGACGTCGGGAACCGCATGGGAGCAGAGGAAATCTGCGGTCCCGGATAGATGCAGTCCAGCACCGGGTAGGTCTTGGCCGGATCGAAATCGAAGGGCCGGTAGACCGCGCAGTAGACATCCGTCACGCCGTCCGCGGCCTTCACCACGGCCCGCTCCGGCGCGGTCCAGCCGGTCGCGTACAGCGCCGAAGCGTCCGCCCGCTCCAGCTCGGTCACCACCGTGCCGGCGCGATCGCGCAGCACCGTCACCGGCGGTTCGTCCCACCGGGACGCGATGTCCACGAAGTACCGGCCGGACTTGGACGGGGTCGCGACGTGGTCAAGACCGTCGGAGGTGATGGCCTCGACCACTCCGCCGTCCAGCGACACCGCGCACAGCTGCTGGAGATACGGATCGGCTTCCTTGTCATGGCCGCCCGCGGTGAACACCACCCGGCGGGCGTCCTCGTCGACCGTGACGACGTGCCGGACCATCCACTCGCCCGACGTCAGCGTGGTGACCGTGCCGTCCGGGTCGTAGCGGTACAAGTGCCCGAAGCCGGAACGCTGGGACCACCACAGCACCTCGCCGGTGGAGAGCGTGCGGATGTTGCAGTCCTGCTGCTGCGGGCCGTACAGGATGTGCGAAGTGCTGCTCTCCCGCACGAGCACCTTGACCGCACCGGTCGCCGCGTCGAGTTCGTGCAGCGCGACGTTGTGGTCGCCGCGGTCGTTGGACAGCCAGTACGCCTTGGTCTGGTCCTTGCTCCACCACACCCAGCCGTACGCGATCGCGGGCACGAACGGCATGGTGACCGGCCCGCAGTCGGCCTTGACCGACTTGCCGGTCGCCGCGTCGAAGACGAAGAACTCCGCGCTCGCGACCTTCTCCTCCCCCGGCAGCGCGTAGCGGTAGGACAGCACCCGCGGCCGCCCGCCGTCGAACGGGGACGAGCGGACGAGGTGCATCAACTCGACACCGCGCTGGTCGAGGCGGTGGGTCACGAACCGCGTGGAATCGGGCGACCACACCACCAGCGGCGTCAGCTTGAGGCCCAGATTCTCCTGCATCACCAAGGCGGCGACCTGATCGGTCATCCCGGCATAGGCGTTCCCGTCCACCCCGTCGGTGGTCAGCTGCCGTTCTTCGCCGGTCTCGGTGTCGCGCAGAACGAGGTTGTGGTCCCGGGTCAGCACCGCCCAGCGCCCGTCCGGCGAGAGCGCCTCGCCCTGCCGGACCTCGCCGAGGTCGGTGGCGGTGTAACTGTCGAGGTCGACCTCGACCTGCCGGGTCACGGCGGTCACCCGCACCGCACCGTCGCGCTGCTCGATGTCACTGATCGGCAGCGCGTCCGCGGCGGGTGCGGTGTCCAGCACCGTCGCAAGCGCGGTGGCCATCCGGACGTGGTCGAACGCCGGCCGCCGGGTGCCGACCTCGGCGTCCACCACCACGAACTCGTGACCGGTCCCGACCTGGTTGCGGTACCAGAAGGTCTCAGTGCCCTCGAACCAGGTGGGCAGTACACCGGAGGAACTGATCAGCTTCCGCAGCTTGTGCGGCAGCATCGCTTCGGCAGTGGCGTAGCGGCCGGAGAGATCGGGCACGGGCTGGCTCCTTCTGTCGTCGTCGGCGGGGTCAGGCATTCGTCGTCCGGAGCGTGGACAGGAACGCGATCAGGTCGGTCTTCATCCCGGCGAGCGAAGGCTCGTGCAGGTAGATCATGTGGCCCGACTCGTAACGCTTCATGGTCACGTTGCGCGCCTGCTCCGGTTCGAGGTGCAGGTGGTCGAAGGTCAGCTCGGCGGAGAAGTACGGCGTCCCGAGGTCGTAATAACCGCTCTGCAGCAGCACTTTCAGGTGCGGCGCGCGGTTCAGCGACGCACGCAGCTGCGTCGCGGTCTCCAGCTGCGGGGTCCAGATGCCGTTCTGCTCGGAGGCACGTCCCTTCCATTTCGGGAAGTAGGTCTGCGGGCGGTACGACAGCCCCAGGTCCCCTTCCCATCCGAGGTCCTCGCGCAGGTGGCGGTTGAGCGCCCGCGCCGCCGGGCTCCAGACCATCGTCATACTGGGGTCGTTCTCGAACTTCTCGCCGACAACGTCGGAGTCGATGCCCGTCCAGCGGGTGTCGAGCCTGCCGACGGTGCGCCGCCGGTCACGCAGCAGCGCCTTCATGTAACGCCAAATGTCGACCCGCAGGTTCGAGCCGCGGACCAGCTCGGCCGACAGCCCGGTCAGCTCGGCCACGCGCTTGGCGATCCGGTCCTGCTCCCCTTCGGTGAGCCGCGAGCCCTTCAGCAGGGCCAGGGGGTATTCGTTGAGCGCGAAGTCCTCGGCCTCGGCGGCAAGGGTGGGCAGATCTCCGGACACCACGCCGTGGTAGAGCGCGGTGGCCGCGTAGCTGGGCAGCATGCCGGCCGGGCCGAATACCGAGCCGATGCCGAACGACGCGCCGGCGACGTCCATGATCGAGGAGACCAGCACGACCCCGTCGACGTAGAGCATGGGGAAGCCCTGCAGGTAATCGGCGACCGCCGGGGCGCGCAGCGTCCCGTAGCTCTCGCCCATCAGCACGATCGGGCTCTCGCCCCGGCGCTCGCGGTCGACGAACTCCACCACGAAATCGCCCACGGCAGCCGCGTCCTCGTCGACCCCGTGGAACAGGTCGAGCTCCTCGCCCGGCGCCACCCGGCTGAACCCGGTGCTCGGCGCGTCGAGGAACACCAGGTCCGCGACGTCCAGCAGCGAATACTCGTTCTCCTGCAGCTGCCAGCGCGAGGTGTCGAACAGCGGGTCGCCCTCGAACGCGATCCGGCGCGGGCCGAAGCCGTACATGTGCAGCCAGATCGTCGAGGAGCCCGGCCCGCCGTTCCAGATGAAGATCAGCGGCCGGTCGCGCCGCGACTCCACATCGTCGCGGAAGTAGGCGGCGTAGAAGATGGCCACCTTAGGCGTCGACTGCTCCTCGCCGTCGTGCAGCACCAGCCGGCCGGTCTTGGCCGTGTAGCCGATCCGCTCACCGTTGATCGTCACGCTGTGCCGCGTGACGAACTGCTGGTCCTCCAACGGTTTCGCGTCCTTCTCGGCCGGCTTCTCGGTGGTCGCGGTGTCCGACATCGGGAACCTCTCCTAGTGGGTGGCGGGGACGGTGGCAGGGCGGGCGCGCTCGAGCAGGCGCAGATAGCTCCCGCCGGTGACGAGGTCGATCTCGGCCGGGGTGAGCCCGCGCCCGGCCAGGCCTTCGACGAGGTTGCCCAGGTGGCCGATGTGCTCCAGGCCGACCGGGCCCTGGGAGTAGATCGAGGTGCCGGTGCCGTGCAGCCCGTGCGAGCCGTCCGGGTCGACGGAGTCCATCACGCCCGCGAGCATCTCCATGGGGCCCTCCCAGAAATCCAGCCCCAGCGACAGATGTTCCGGCCCCACCAGGTTGTAGGTGTGCATCGCGTGGTCGAGCAGGTGCTCCAGGGTGGCCTCGCCCGCGACGCGATGCACGTAACCGCGGTAGCTGTTGAGGCCGACCACTCCGCCGCGTTCGGCCACCGCCTTGATCTGGTCGTCGGTGAGGTTGCGCGGATGCGGGTTGACCGCGTCGGCGTTCGAATGCGACACGAACAGGTCGCCGGAGTACAGGTCGAGGGCGTCCCAGAAGGACGCCCTCGACATGTGCACCAGATCGACCAGCACCGGCAGCTTTTCCAGTTCCTCCAACGTGGCTTTGCCCAGGTGGGTCAGGCCGCCCTCGCCGAAGCGCTCGTTCGCACCGGTACAGAGCACGTTCTGCACGTTGTGCGTGAACGTGAACGCGGTGATGCCGAGTTCCGACAGGGCGTAGAGAGCGTCGAAGTCGCCGGCGAAGGACTGATATCCCTCCACCGAGATGAACAACCCGAACGAACCTGCCGGCCGGTTCTCGAACTCGGCCCGGTTGCGCACGAAGGTCAGCTCGCCCTCGGACTGGGTGACTTCCGAGAGCAGCATGCCCAGCGTGGCCCAGTCGCTCACCTGCATCACCGCGCCGGTCAGCCCACCGTCCCGCCAGCGCGGCAGATGATGCTTGCGCAGGACGTTCGCCCCATGCCCCTGGGTCGCATGCAGGGCGAGGACATTGCCCACCGCCGGACCGACATAGTTGTTGATCATGACCAGACATCCACCTTCGCCGTCGCCGGACGGGTCTTCCGCTTGAACGAAGGTTAGCCATGCAGCCAAACTACGGTCAATAGTTTATGTTCATTTTTGGCCTAGCTTACTGGGCTTAACTGGACGGCCGCGCACGTTCGAGCATCCGCAGATAGGACTCGCCGCAGATCAGGTCGACCTCGGCTTGATTCAGCCCACGCTCGGCCAAGCCGGCGGCCAGCCGGTCGAGACTGCTCGCGTCCTCGATCCCGTCCGGGCCGTGGGTGTAGAGCTCCCGGGCCCGTCCCTTGATGCCGTGCGCCCCTTCGGGATCGACCCAGTCCAGAATAGGGATCAGCATGTCCACCGGCGACTCGCAGTAGTCCGCGCCGATGCTCAGATGCTCCGGCCCGACCAGGTCGCACATGTACATGGCGTGGTCGAGCAGATCCGACAGGGTCGAGCGCAGTGGATCCTTGGACACATAACCGCGGAAGGTGTTCAGCCCGATCACCCCGTTCCGCTCGGCCACCGCCCTGATCTGATCGTCGGTGAGGTTGCGCGGGTGCGGGCACAGCGCGTCGGCGTTGGAGTGCGACACGAACAGATCGCCGTCGTAATACCGCAGCGCGTCCCAGAAGGACGCCCGCGACATGTGCACGAGATCGATCATCATCGGCACGTTTTGCAGCTCCCGCAGCATTTCCTTGCCCAGGTAGCTGAATCCGCCCTCCATCGGCTCGTTGCTGCCGGTGCACAACAGGTTCTGCCGGTTGTGCGAGAAGGTGAACGTGCCGACGCCCAGTTCCGAAAGCGTGTACAGGGCTTCCAGATCACCCGCGAACGGGCCGTGGCCCTCCAGCGAGAAGAAGATCCCGAACGAGCCCTCGGGGCGGTTGTCGTAGTCGGCGCGCGTGGTGCAGTAGGTGATCTCCCCCTCCGCCCGCGAGAATTCCGCGAAATAGGCGTTGATGCTCGACCAGTCGGAAACCTGCACCACCGCCGCGGTCAGGCCGCCCGCCTTCCACCTCGGCACGTAGATGTCGCGCAGGACGTTCGCCCGGTTTCCCAGGACTCCGTGCTGTGCCATCACGTCATAGATCACGCCGCCGACATAACCGTTGATCATCCAGGCCTCCTCGCCATGATCACCCCGGCTCTCCGGGGATGGATTCGAGCAGCTTGCGGGTGTACTCGTGCTTCGGGGCGTCCAGCACCACGTCGGTCGGCCCGGATTCGACCACCCGGCCGCGGTACATCACGTAGACGAACTCCGACACGTGCCGCACGATCGCCAGATCGTGCGAGATGAACAGGTAACTGATGTCCTGCTCGGCACGCAGTGTGGTGAGCACGTTGAGGATCTGCGCCTGCACCGACATGTCCAGCGCGGACGTCGGCTCGTCGCAGATCAGCACCTTCGGCCGGACCGCGAGCGCGCGCGCGATCGCGACACGCTGGCGTTCCCCGCCCGACAGAGCCCGAGGCAGCCGCCGCGCGTAACCGGCCGGCAGGCCGACCATCTCCAGCAGCTCACCCACCCGCTGCTTCGGGCTGGCCGCCTCCTGGTCGTGCGTGACGACCGCTTCGCGCAGGGTCCAGCCCACCGTGCGCATCGGGTTCAGGCTCGAATAGGGATCCTGGAACACCGTCTGCACGTTGGAGCGCATGGTGCGGCGCTGTTCCGGACGGACCTTCGCCCACTCGCCGAACGTGGTCCCGTCGATCACGATCTCACCGTCGGTCGGCGTCTCCAGCCCGACCAGCACCCGGGCCAGGGTGGTCTTGCCCGAACCGGATTCCCCGACGATGCCGACGCTTTCGTTCCGCCCCACCTGAATCGACACCTCGTCGAGCGCGCGGACCCCGTGGGTCCCGGCACCGAAGGTCTTGCCGACCTCGCGCACCTGCAGGATCGGCTCGGGCCGGTCGGTGCCGGTCACCTCCGCGACCTGCTCGGCGAACGTGCGGAGACTGTTCATCTCCTGGCGGATCTCGGGCAGCTTGACGCAGGCGGACAACCGGTCCGGGGCCACCTCGGCCAGCGCCGGCGCACCGTCCCGGCACTCCGGACCGGCCCATCGGCACCGCGGTTCGAAGGTGCACTTGCCCTGCACCTCGTCCGCGATCGGCACCGAACCGGGCATCGCGACCAGCTTCTCCACCCGCCGCCCGACCGGCGGCTCGGACAGCAGCAGGCCCTGCGTGTAGGGATGCAGCGGCTCGGCCTGCAGTTGCTGCGCGTCGCCCACCTCCACCAGGGAACCGGCGTAGAGCACGTAGAGCCGGTTGCAGGTGTCGAAGGCGACCCGCAGATCGTGCGTGATCAGGATCAGGCCCATCCCGCGGGCCTGCTGGATCCGCTTGATCAGGTCGAGCACCTCGCGCTGGGTCGCGGCGTCCAGCGCGGTCGAGGGCTCGTCGGCGATCAGCACCCGCGGGTCGCGGCACAGCGCCGCGGCGATGCCGACGCGCTGGCGCATCCCGCCGGAGAGCTGGAAGGGATAGCGGTCGATCACCGACTCGTCGGTGATGCCCACCTCGGCCAGCCGGCGCAGCGCCTCCTCACGGGGCGTCCGGCCGTCCTGGATGCTCTCGGGCAGCAGCGATTCCTCCAGGATGCGCCCGCACCGCATGACCGGGTTCAGCATCGTGAACGGGTCCTGCAGGATCAGGCCGACCTCCCGGCCACGGATGGCCTGCCACCGGCGCTCGTCGGCGTCCAGCAGATTCTCGCCGCGGTAGAGCAGCTGTCCCGAGGCGTGCACGCCGGGTGGCAGCAGCCCGATCAGCGCCTTCGCGGTCATCGACTTGCCACTGCCCGATTCGCCGACGATGCCGATCGATTCCCCGCGCCGCACCGAAAGCGCCGCCGAGGAGACGATCGTGCTCTCCCCGCCGTGCGCCTTTTTCGCCACGATGCGCACGTCCTGCAGATCGAAAAGGGCCGAGTCCACTTCGTCCCGGCTCCGCGCCACGGTCGTCATCGTTCCCCTCCGCGTCCCGAGATCCGGTCATATCCCCAGTCGCCGATGATGTTCATCGCGACCCCGATCAGCACGACCGCGGCGCCCGGCGCCAGCGTCGCGATCGGATTCTCGAACAAGGACGCCTGCCCGTCCGACAGCATCTGGCCCCAGTCCGGGGATCCCGGCGTCACGCCGATACCGAGGAACGACAGCCCGGACAGGCCGACCAGCGCGTTGGCGTAGCCGATACACGTGTTGGCCACGACCACCGCCGAGATGTTCGGCCAGATGTGCAGGAACATGATCCGGCGATCCGGCACGCCGAGGGTGCGGGCCGCCTCGACATAGGGGCGCGGCACCTGTTCGAGCGTCGCACCGCGCACGACGCGCGCGTCGAAGGGAATCATCAGCGCGGTCAGCAGGATGACCGCGGTCCAGAAGCCGCCGCCGATCGTGCCGGCCACCACGATGATGATCAGCAGGCCGGGCACGGCCATCAGCACATCGGCCAGCCGCATGATGAACGCGTCGATGACCCCGCCGCGATACCCGGCCAGCAGCCCGAGGACGTTGCCGAACAGCATCGCGCCGCCCGCCACCACCAGCGGCGCGAAGAACGCGGTGCGGCTGCCGGCGATCAGCCGCGAGAACACGTCGCGGCCGAGCTCGTCGGTACCGAGCCAGTGCGCGCCGCTGGGATGCGCCAGCGCGGCGGTCAGGTCCTGCGCCGCCGGGTCCTGCGGCACGAGCCACTCCCCGAACAACGCCATCACCAGGGCGAGCCCCATGATCACGAAGGACACCACCACCGCCCCGCGCACCCGGCGCAGCCGCCGGATCAGGCGGGGTTTGTCCCGGGCCTGCCCGAGGTCGTACTCGGCTACCGTCATTGTGCGTGCCTCCCGAGCCGGATCCGTGGGTCGACGACCAGGTACGCGAGGTCGGTCAGCAGGTTGGCCGCGACGATGATCGCGGCCACCACCAGCGCGACGCCCTGGATCGCGGGTACGTCCTTCGTCTGGACCGACTGGATCAACAGCGATCCGACTCCGTTGAGCGAGAACGTCTGCTCGACGATCACCCCGCCGATGATGACCGCGCCGAGCAGCACCCCGCTGATCGTGACGACCGGGATCAGTGCGTTCCGCAGTGCGTAGGTGACCAGCACGCGGCGCGAGGACAGCCCGCGCGCCCGCGCGAACGTCACGTAGTCCTGGTCCAGCACCCCGATCATCGCGGCGCGGGTGTGCCGGACCAGCAAGGCCATCACCGACAGCGCGAGCGCGGCCGCCGGCAGGGTCAGATGCCAGATCCCGTCGACGAATCCGGTGCCCATGCCGGCCACCGGGAACACCGGCAGCACCACCGCGAACAGGTAGAGGGCGAAGATGCCGGTGACGAACGCCGGCGCGCTCAGCGCCACGATCGAGGCGGCCACCGTGCCCCGGTCGAACGCGGTGCCCCGCTTCACCGCGGCGACGATGCCCGGGATGATCCCGAACACCAGGGTCAGCACGTAGGCGTACCCGCCGAGGAACAGCGAAACCGGCAACCGGGCGCCGATCTGATCGCCGACCGGCAGCGACGACAGGATCGAGGTGCCGAAGTCCAGGTGCAGCGCATTGGTGAGCCAGTACCAGTACTGGGCGAAGAACGGATCATCCAGGTGGTACTGCGCGTTGAGCGCGGCGACCGCCTCGGACGTGCGGGTGTTCGGCCCGAGCAGCACGTCCACCGGGCTGCCCGGGCTCAGGTAGGTCAGCGAGAAGATCAGGAAAGAGACCACGACGAGCAGCAGGGCCATCGTGGCCAGCCGTCGCACGAGGTACCACACGAAGCCCGATTTGCTCATCGGCGGACCACCGGTCGCGTCATCACGTCCTCCTGGGGAATGGGGCGCACGGCCCGGCCGGAACCGGGCCGTGCGTCATGAGCTGTGCTGGGTCCGGCCGGTCACCGTGGCTTGAAGTTCATCGGCCAGGACGTGGAGGTCCAGTAGTCCCCGAAGTTCACCCACTCGTAATTCTTCGAGGCGTAGGTGGCGCCTTCCTTGAAGAGCGGCACGTACGGCACGTCGGTGGCGACCATCTCCAGGATCCGGGTGTAGGCCTGCAGCTGCTTGACCGGATCCGTCGCGGTCTTGCCGTCCACGAGGAGCTGATCCATCTCGGCCGGGTGGTAGTTCGCCTCGTTGAGCGCACCGTCGCCGAGGAAGAAGTTGTCCCAGGACGCGTCCGGAGAGCAGCCACCGGTGGAGAGGAACATCGGGGGACGTTTGTCGGCCGGTCCAAGCAGCACCTCGTAGTACGCCGTGGTGGGCAGCGCCTGGATTTCCAGGTTGATGCCGATCTTCTTCAGCTGCGCGGCGATCGCCTGGCTGATCCGCAGCGCGCCCTGGTCGTTGGTGGAAGTGAGGGTGCCGGAGAAGCCGTTCGGGTTCGCGGACTTCGCCAGTTCCTCTTTGGCCTTGGCCAGATCATAGGGGTGTTTCTCGATCTTCGCCAAAGCCGCGTCCGCCGCCGCGGGGTCCCCGATGTTGTGCAGCAGCGAGGGCGCGATCAAGGTGTCCAGGGTGTCGATGTCGGCTCCCCCGGTCGCCTTGAGCAGTTCCTTCTTGTCCAGCGCCGCCGCGACCGCGAGCCGGACGTGGATGTCGTTCCACGGCGCGGTCTGCGTCGGCATGCTGAACAACGAGGTACCGCAGGTCGACCGGGTCGTCACCGGGACCCCCGAGGACGAAGCGAACGATTCCGGCGAGGCCACCGCGGGCGCGACGTCGACCTGGCCGGCCCGCATCGCCAGCGCCAGGCTGGTCTCGCTCTGGTAGAAGTTGACCGTGAGCTGCTTGATCGGCGGCTCGCCGCCCCAGTAGGTCGGGTTCGCCGTGTACTCGGCGCCCTTGTTCGGGTCGAGGCTGGTCACCTTCCACGGGCCGGTGCCCATCACCAGGGTGCCGGGCTTGCCGAAGGAGTCCTGGTGCGCCTCGGCGAAGGCCTTTTGATAGATCTGCGAGTACGGCAGGGCCGGCGTGTATTTCCACGAGGTGTCCGGCTTCTTCAGCGTCACCACGACGGTGTGCGGATCACGCGCCTCGATCTTGTTTATGCTGCCGTAGAACCCGCTCTTCCCGAACGACGGCCCGGCGTCGCGGGTCAGCGAATAGACCACGTCGTCGGCGGTGAAATCCTTGCCGTCCCAGAACTTCACGCCCTGGCGCAGGTTGTAGACGTACTCGGTGGGGCTGTTCTGCTTCCACGAGCTGGCCAGTCCCGGCTGCAGCTTCCCGTCCGGGGTGAGCTGCAGCAGCGTCTCCAGGCTGAGCTGCCCCATGGAGTAATAGCCGGAGCCGGCCTTGCCCGCGGTCGGGTCGAGTGAGGTGAAGGCCGGGGAGAAACCGACCGTGAGCTTGGGGATCGGGGACGTCGCGACACTCTTTCCGGGCGCGACCGAGACGACCGACCCCCCCTCGGTGGTCTTCCGGTCGGCGCCTGGCGGCTGGTTGTTCGCGCACCCGGCCACCACCAGGCACACGGCGGCTGCTCCAGCCGCGATCACCCGCGTTCGCCGCATACGGGACGAACGCGCCCGCAGGTCTGGGATCCTGGACATCAGTTCCTCCGGTTCGACTGACCATCTCCTGCGATGCCCGCGGGAGGTCTCTCGCGGGTGCTCTTGTCCGGCCCCGTCCGCACGGGGCCGCCGAAGGAAGGGACTCGTCCCGGACTCGCCTCGGCACAGCGGGTGTGCACGGCAGCCATCGGGACCAACCTCCGATGTGTCGGGGCCGGCGTGGAACCGGTCACGTGTGCTGGATACCTGACCCTGAGTGGTGTATCGGCTAGGCTCAACGTGGTGATGTAGTTTGTCGCACACCCCCATGACTGTCAAGGCCTACATTCCTAGGTCATTTTCCCCCTTATATGTCCCAAGATCAGCATGGAATGGCCTAGCTTGCTCGGAGCATTCCAGGACTGGCACCGATCCGGACACATGTCTTGCGACTCCCGCCGCCTGGTCACTATCGTTGTCGCCTACCGAGCTATGACAATCATTGGCGGCGCGGGCTCCTCCAGCCATGGGGGGAGCAGATCGCCCGGTCCCGCCTTCGCCACGGGTACCCTGCCGAGTCGCCACCAGCACCGGGCGGGTACCGCCCGTCATCGACACGTGAAGGGTCACTCATGTCTGCCGAACTCGCCCCCGGCTGGTCCTCCGAACTGGTTTCGCTGCCCGACGGACGCACCTGCGAAGTGCTCGTCCACGGCGATCAGGAGCGTGCACTGGTCCATCAGCCCGGTACGCCCAGCGGCACCGCGCCGGATCCCCTGCTCGCGGAGGTGGGCGACGCGCTCGGGCTGCGGGTGGTCATCCCGCTGCGGCCGGGCTACGGCAGCAGCACCCCGAACCCCGGGCGGCGGATGGCCGATGTGCCGGGCGATATCGAAGCGGTGGTCGCGAAACTCGGCGTCCGCGAGTTCATCAGCGCGGGCTATTCCGGCGGCGGACCGCACTCCCTGGCCACGGCGGCGCTCGCCCCGTCCTGCAAGGCGGCCGCGGTCGTCGTCAGCCCGGCACCGCGGGACGCGGAAGGTCTCGACTACTACGACGGTATGGCCGCGTCGAACCACGAGGAGTGGGCACTCGCCGACCAGGGTATCGAGGCCGTCCGGCCGTGGCTGGAGCGCCATGGCGCCGAGATCCGCGAGAATCCGGTCGCCAACTTCGTGGAGCTGACCAGCGACGCGCTGCCCGACGTGGACCGCGCGGTGATCCTCGGCGACGCCGGGCGCGTCGGCGCGGGCTTGGCCAAGGCGCTGGAGAACGGCATCGAAGGCTGGTTGGAAGACGACATCGCCCTCACCACGCCGTGGGGGTTCGACCTCCCCTCGGTGACCACCCCGGTGGCGTTCTGGGCCGGGCGGCAGGACAAGTTCATCTCCTGCCGGCACACCGCCTGGATGGCGCTGCAGATCCCGGGCTCGGACCTGCATCTGCTGGCCGAGCACGGGCACCTGAGCCTCATGCGGGCGCTGCTGCCCGAACTGCTCGGCGACCTCATCCGGAAGGCCGGGTGGTGACCGTCCGCACCGCGGGCGGCTGAGGCAGCTGCGAACCGCTCCCCCGGGCTTCCGGAGGAGCGGTTCGTCGCATGCGCCTTTGCTTGAGCCGTAAGGGAAAGTCCGCTGCGACGGTGACCTGGACCGAACCGGCAGGCTGTGAAGGGGCCCTTCACGGACTCAGAGTCCGTGAAGGGCCCCTTCACGGACCTGCGCCAGGAAGCCGGGCGGGTCCGGGGAGCGATGGTGGGCCGGTCCCGCCGTCGCCCCTCAGCAGAGGCGGCGGAACCAGTCCTGCTGGAGCGGGTGCAGCACCAGCCGGTCGAGAAGGCTCAGGCGGTGCGAGGAGATGATCGCGAAGCCGACCTGCGCGTGCTCGTCCACTCCGGCACCGGCGAGGTAGAACAGCGTGGTGCCGGGATGCCACCAGGCGCGGCCGGCGGGCCGGGGCAGGCCGCGCCAGGCGAGGCCCTGCACGAAGTCATTCCCTTCCTCGTCGCCCACGCCCGGGTAGGCCGCAGGCCCGTCGAAGTACTCCACCCGGGTAAGGCGCATCGCCCTGGACAGCTCGGAATCGTCGCCGTCCGCGCTCGCCTTGAGGTTCGCTTCGGTGAAGGTGAGCAGGTCGTTCATCGTCGAGCGCAGCCCGCCCTGGGACAGCATCACGTCGTGGTACCAGTTCGGGCACGGCTGCCCGAGCCGGTCGAAGGCGGTCACCATCCGCGCCTGCTGGGCCGTGGACAGGGTGTAGCCGGTGTCGGCCAGGCCCAGCGGCTCGCAGATCGTCTCCTTGAGCAGTTCCTCGTACGGCTGCCCGGCCACCAGTTCCACGATGTGCCCGAGGGTGCCCATGCCGAGGACCGAATAAAGCCAGCCCTTTCCGGTCGGGTATTCCAGCTCCGCGGTTTCGAGGTCGGCGTACAGATGTTCCTTGCGGTAGCGCAGATAGTGCGTGTAGACCCCGAACGGCGGTTCGGTGCCGCGCGTCTCCTCGTCGATGAACCGCTGGTGCTGCTTGCCGACCGAGCCCAACCCGGCGCTGTGCGTAGCCAGCTGCCGCAGCGTCAATGACCCGATCTCCTCGGGCAGCCGCAAGTGTTTCGGCAGGTGCTTGCGGATCGGGTCCTCCAGCCCGAGCAGCCCCCGTCCCTCCAGGACGGCCAGCAGCGTCGTGGAGAAGACCTTCGACACCGAGCCGATCTCATACACCGAGTCGGCGTCGGGCAGCGGCGCGAGCTCCGCGCCGGGCGAACGCAGGCCGCGGACGTGGCGCTCGCCCCGTACCGAGGCACCGAGAACGAGTGTCCCCTCGGCCCGTTCGGCAAGGTACTGCGTGGCTTCTTCTTCGATTTCGGCCAGAACTTCGTCGATCCCGGACGTGCCCACAGTGCTTCTCCTCCGGTTCGGGGATGGGGACTACCGACGGCGGGCGGACCGGGTACGCCACCCGGTCCGCCCGCCGCGAGGCTCAGCTCGCGGCGCCCTCCGCGTTCTCGCGGGCACCCACGACCGCGGCACGCAGCTGCTCGGCGGGCAGCGGGTGCGCGGTGATGCCATCGCGGCCGACCGTCGTGGTCGCGGCCAGCATCGAGTTGACGATCGCTTCCTCGGTCGCGTCGATGACCGCTTCGAAGAGCAGCTCGACCACCGTGTCGCTGGCCATGCGCACCGGGATGTCTTCGAAGTCGAGCTCGCCGAGCCCGACGCCGGGCATCGTGTCGTTGCCGGTGGAGAAGGCCAGCAGCAGGTCGCCGCTGTTGTGCTCGCCAATCCCGCCGGTCCGGCCGATCGCGAGCGCGCCGCGCTGCGCCAGCCGCTCGCACTGGTGCGGCAGCAGCGGAGCGTCGGTGGCGATCAGGACGATGATCGAGCCGCTGCCCGCCATCTCCTTGCGCAGATCCTCGTAGGGCGAGGACACCGTCTCGGTGGGGATCCGCTCGCCGATCGGGACGCCGTCGACGCGCAGCCGGCGCCGCTGGCCGTGGTTGGCCTGGACGAGCACGCCGAGGGTGTAGGCGCCGGAATGCGCGTTGGGCACCAGCCGCGAGGCGGTCCCGATGCCGCCGTTGAACTCGTGGCAGATCATTCCGGTGCCGCTGCCCACGCTGCCTTCGGGGACCGGACCGTCCGACAACGCGCGGAACGCGGCCTCGACGTGCTCCGCGCGGACGTGCTGACCGTTGATGTCGCTGAGGATTCCGTCGTAGGTCTCGGCGACCACCGGCAGGCAGAAGTAGGACTCGTCGTCGCCGCGATCACGGTGGATCTCGGCGATGATCGCGTCGCGCACCGCGCCGACGGAGTGCGTGTTGGTCAGCCCGATCGGGGTGGTCAGCTGCCCGTTCTCGCGGATCCACGACAGCCCGGTCATCTCGCCGTTGCCGTTGAGCCGGTGCGCACCCGCGAAGACCGGGGACCGCCACACCGACGGCCGCGGCTCCACAATGGTCACACCGGTGCGGATCGGCCCCTTCCCGGTGACCAGCGGTCCCTCGCCCTCGGAGATCGTGCAGTGCCCGACGCGCACGCCCGGCACATCGGTGATCGCATTGTGCCGCCCCGGCGGGAAGATCCCCAGGGTGATCCCCAGGTCGCGGCACCTCTGGGTTGCGGTCACGTCGTGCTCCCTTCGGCAGGCACCGGCGGGACGGCGGCGCGTCCCGGGTGCGTCATTCGAGGGCCCCCGGCGGCGAGGGCGTGGCCCGGACTTCCGGCGGAACAGGCCGGCACCGACTGGCCGACCTGCACAGACCGTTGTTGTCCTAGCTTCCTAGGTCACGTTAGCAGGAGTCAGCTCCCCCGGACGAGGGACTCCGACGCACTTCGGCCCCGTCCGGACGGCCCCGGCGCGAGCGACCGCTGCCGCAGCTCGCCGAGCACCTCCCCGAGCATCCGCACCGACCCCTCGTCCAATACGCCGCCGAACTCGATGACCTGGGTGCCCTCGGCCGCCCCGTCGCCCAGCTCGGGGTGCTCGGCCGGGACCACCAGCACGTCCAGCCCGGCCGGGATCTCCGCCTCCTGGAACGGGATCACCGAGACATGTTTCGAGCCGGCGTCGACCAGCCAGTCCCGGACCTGCTCGGCCTGGTGCTCGGTCGAGTAGTGCACGCCGACCCGGGCCGCGCGCGGCAGCGTCGCGATCCGCATCAGGGTCTGGATGTGCGGGGACACCACCACCGCGACGGTCTCGATGTGCCGGCCCGACCCGCGCACCCAGCGGCGCACCTCGGCGAGGTGGAAGAACGTCGTGACCAGCACGTCGCAGTCGGCGGCCTGCTCGTCCAGCTCGGCGATCAGGCTCGGCCGCACGGTGACGCCCAGCCGCGCGGTGAGCTCCTCGGCGAAGGCCGTGGCGCGTTCTTCGTTGCACTCCACGAAAACCGGGTGCAGCTGGTCACTGCCGGCCTGCAGTGCGAGGTTGACCGCGATGTGGCCGATCTCGTCGGGGGCCAGGCCCAGCTCGACCGCCGCGCGCACCGGCTCCGCGAGCAGCTCGCGCACCTGGTCGCGCTGGGCGCCGTTGAGGTCCGGCGCCGCCTTGGCCTTGACCACCGTGCCCGCCGCGCCGTTGCTGGCGATGAGCTGCATGTCCCGCAGCCGCGAGTAAGCCTTCGCGACGGTGTTGCGGTTCACCCGCAGGTTCTCCGCGAGCAGCCGCGCCGAGGGCAGGCGCTCGCCGGTCTCCAGCTGCCCGGCCTCGATCAGGTACCGGATCTGCTCGACGATCTGCTGGTACACCGGGGTCGCGGAGCTGCTGCTGAGCCTCACGCTGGCCATCGGCCCACCCCTGTTCCCCGTTTCCGGACTGTCATTGGGACCTCCCCGACCCCGTTCGGACGGCATGGCCTGCCGGTCCGTGGATGAGAACAACCCAAAGTATAGGGCCAAACCCGGCGGTGGTTGCCCATATTCGCTCGATATGGCCTACTGTTCTAGGCCAGTTCGCTCGATCGACTGAGCCGCCCGGCTTCGAACCTCGAAGGAAGTGGCGCTGCAATGAACGACTTCCGGTCCCTGAGAACCCCCGGCGATGCGGATCCGGCGGGTTTCCAGGTTCCCGATCACGCCGATCGGGTCCTGCCCGCACTGCTCACCCGGTGGGCCGAGACCGACGGAGACCGCGAGTTCCTCCAATTCGGTGCGGACGCCGCGGTGACCTTCCACGACGTCCAGCTCTCGACGAACCGGATCGCGCACACGCTCAAGGGGCTGGGCCTCGGCGCGGGCGACCGGATCGCGATGCTGGTGCCGAACTGCCTCGAACTGGTGCTGACCTGGTTCGCGGCCGCGAAGCTCGGCGCGGTGGAGGTGCCGGTCAACATTCAGCTGCGCGGCCGCCTGCTCGCGCATGTCCTCGGCAACTCCGGGGCGAGTGTTCTCCTGTGCCACCAAGACTTTCTCGCCGACATCGCGGAAACCGTCGCGGCACAGCCCAGCATCACGACCGTCATCGTCGTCGGCGGCTCGCGCGCCGACGCCCGGGAACGCGGCATCACCACCGATCGCGTACTCGAATTCCGGGAGCTGACCGAGGGCAGTGCCGCCGCACTCGACCATCGCCCGCACTACTCGGATCCGCTGGCGATCCTGTACACCTCGGGCACCACCGGTCCGGCCAAGGGCGTGGTCATGCCGCACCACCAGTACTACTTGTGGGTCGAGCTGTACGCGGCGAGCCTGGGGCTCACCCGGGAGGATTCGTACTTCACGCCGCTGCCGCTGTTCCACGCCGACGGGCAGCTCTGGGGCACCTACTTTCCCCTGGTGTACGGCACGAAAGGCACGTTCGCCGAACGTTTCAGCGTCAGCCGGTACTGGCAGCAGGCCCGTGACAGCGGTGCGACCGCGACGAACATGCTCGGCGCCATGGCGCACATGCTGTGGAAGCAGCCGCCCGGCGCGGCCGACCGCCGGCATTCGCTACGGATCGCCCAGGCGCTCCCGATGATCTCGATGAAGTCCGGTTTCGAGGAGCGTTTCGGCTTGCAGCTGGTCACCGCCTACGGGCAGACCGAGACCAACTGGGTCGCCTACGACACGGCCGGGGAGTCGCGGCCCGGCTCGTGCGGCAAGGTCGCCGCCGAGCACTTCGACGTGCGGGTGGTCGACGAGTTCGACGAGCCGTGCCCGCCGGGGCAGGTCGGCGAGATCGTGGTGCGTCCGCGGAATGCGTGGACGATCTCCCGCGGCTACCACGCGATGCCCACCGAAACCCAGAGTGCCTGGCGGAATCTGTGGTTCCACTCCGGCGACGCCGGGCACCTGGACGCGGACGGCTGGTTGTACTTCGCCGACCGGATCAAGGACGTCATCCGGCGCCGCGGCCAGAACATCTCGGCGTTCGAGCTGGAATCGGTCGTCGGCGAGCACCCGCTCGTCGTGGAGAGCGCGGCGGTCGCGGTCGCGTCCGAGCTGAGCGAAGAGGACGTGCTGCTGATCGTCGTCGCCGCCGAGGGCTCCGCGCTGACGCCCGGCGACGTGCTCGCGCACTGCGTCGACCAGCTGCCGAAGTTCATGGTGCCGCGCTACGTCGAGGTGCGCACCGACACGCTGCCGCGCACGCCGACGGAAAAGATCGCCAAGACCGAACTCCGGCGCCGTGGGCTGACCGCCGGGACCTGGGACGCCGAGGCCGACCGGTACGTCGGCACGCACAGCTGACCGCCACTTCCCCGAGGAGAATTCACCGTGCCCAAGCCATCCTCTCCGCCCACCGTCGCCCAAGCGGTCGCGGCGTTCCTGGCGCAAGCCGGGGTCCGGCGGGTCTACGGACTCACCGGCAGCCACATCAAGCCGATCTGGGAAGCGGTCACCCACGCCGGCCTGCAGGTGGTCGATGTCCGGCACGAGGCCGCCGCCGTCCACATGGCACAGGCCGAAGCCGACCTCACCGGACGGCTCGCGGTCGCCACGGTCACCACGGGGCCCGGCCTGACGAACGCCGTCACCGGCATCGCCGCCGCCGGCTACGCGCGTTCGCCGATCCTGGTGCTGTCCGCGGTGCCGCCAAGCGATCAGCTCGGCCTCGGCGCGCTCGAAGAACTCGATCAAGCCGAGCTGGTCCGCCCCCTCACCCGTTTCGCCCGGACCGTCCGGCACGACCGGCAGGTGCTGCCGTTCCTGCACGCCGCCGTCGCCGCCGCGCTCGGGGAGGACGGCCCCGCCGGTCCGTCCTATCTGGACTTTCCCGTGGACGTCCTGCGCGGCGCCGCACGGTGGTACCGCCCGGACGAGCCGACCAGGGCCCGCAATGCCGCCGGCCCGGTGAATCCCGATCACGGAGCACTCCACGCCGCCGCCGCGGCCATCCGGGAAAGCCGCCGCCCCATCGTGATCAGCGGTCGCGGCGCCGCGGAGCACCCGCCCGCGCTCGTGGACTTCCTGGACGCGACCGGCGCCCTCTACCTCGACACCCCGGAAAGCCGCGGCCTGGTGCCCCCGACGCACGCCGGTTACGTCCCGGCCGTCCGTTCCGCCGCGATGGCCCAGGCCGACACGGTGATCACGATCGGCAGGCGGCTCGACTTCTCGCTCGGTTACGGCTCCCCCGCGGTCTTCCGGTCCGCGCGCACGTTCGTCCGCATCGGCCGTACTTTCGAGGAGCTGACGGAAAACCGGGCACCCGACATCGAGGTGAAGGGCGATCCCGGCCGGGTTCTTCCCGCGCTGACCGGCTTGGACGTCACACCGCACGATCCCGACACCGAGTGGCACTCGCAGCTCCGCGCGGACGACCACCGGCGACGGGACGACTGGGCCGGCAAGGCCCGCGCCACCCCGTACGGCCCGGACGGCCGCATCCACCCGAACGCGATGCTCGAAGTCCTCAACCGCACCCTCGACGACCCGTCGGCCCTGCTCATCGCCGATGGCGGCGACATCCTGTCCTTCGCGCGGGTGGGCCTGCGCCCGCCCGCCCGGCTGGACACCGGCACGTTCGGCTCGCTCGGCGTCGGCGTGCCGTTCGCCGTGGCCGCTTCCCTGATCCACCCTGGCCGCCGCGTCGTCGCCGTGATCGGAGACGGCGCGTTCGGCTTCAACGCACTCGAACTCGACACCGCCCGGCGGTCGGGTGCGCAGCCGGTGTTCATCATCGCCAACAACCAGGCGTGGAACATCGAACGCCTCGACCACGTGGAGAACTACGCCTCGAACCCCCACTTCAACACCGAATTGCCGGGCTGCCGCTACGACCGCCTCGCCGACGCGCTCGGGCTGCACGCCCAGCACGTCACCCGGATCGAGGATCTGGCCCCGGCCATCCGCCTCGCGCTGGCGAACGCGCCGGCCTTGATCGACGTGCAGACCAGCGGCGAGGTGCCCTCCCCCGATTTCCGGGCGGGGCTGGCGGATCTGCCGGATCTGCACGTATTGCGCGGGTGGGACGAGGCGGAGCGGGGAGGTCTCGGGTGAGGAGCTTCGTGACCTGATCGGCGCGTTCACGCCGATCAGGTCACGTCCGGCCGTCGCGGTCACTCCGAGCCGGCGAAGTCCGGGACCTCGTCCTTCATCACGGCAAGCAGCTCCTGCAGGGCACCGGCCACCGCGATACCGAACATTCCCCGTCCGTCCTTGAGCAGATCCACGATCTCCTCGGGTGAGGTGCACTCGTAGACGCTGGCACCGTCGCTGAACAAGGTGATCTCCTGCAATTGCGCAGTCGTGCGGATCCTCAAGTGCGCCAAGGCAACCCGGATGTTCCGGACGGACACACCGGTGTTGAGCAACCGCACGACCACCTTCAGCAAAAGCAGATCGTGCACCGTGTACGAACGGCGCGCCCGGGTGCCGCCGCTCGGCACGACCAGCCCGGTCTGAGCCCAGTATTCGAGCTGTGGAGGTGTCACGCCGCTCAGGTGGCAGGCCAACGCCGCCGCGTACTCGCCCCGCTCGGCCGGCGGGACGGCTTCGGGCACCGAGTACGGCGGAGCCGTCCCGTCGATGCGGTCGGCCACCTCCGGTTCCAGCGCCGCCGCCCGCCGCCGCAGGGCCTGCGCCGCCTCGGTTCCGAACGACGAGGCCGCGAGGAGATCCGTGACCTGATGGATCGCTTTGCCGTCGTGGCGGGGAACGACTCGCAAAGCCGCACGTTGAGAACTCGCGTCCACGTTCATGCCTCCTCTGCCGTACGCAAGCGCAGCCGCAGCCGGCGCAATTGTCCCTCCAGGGCACGCGGCGTCAGCGCACAGCCGACGATCTCGCATGCCTCACGCTGGGAGTACCCGAGCGCGAGCAGCTCGATCGCCTGCCGGACCGCCGGTTTGACATGCTGGAGGAGGTCCGCCCCGGCAACGACGGCCAGGTGCCGGTCCTCTGCCGACCGTTCGGCCGTCGGACGCAGGACTTCGAGTTCGGTCAGCAGCGCCTGTGCTTCCAGTCTCCGGCACGGCTCCGTCGCGGTGAGAAAGCGGCGCCAGACGTTCGGGAACACCTCGACACAATCGTCGGTCACCCAGCTGGCCAGGGAAGTTCCTCCCCCGGGCCGCCACCCCTTGCCGGCCATCGCGCGCCTCCGGAACATGTTCAGTCCGTCGACCACAGTGTCGGTGACCAGGTCGCGGATCTCCGGCCGGCCCAGTATCAGCGACTGATGCCGCAGCACATAGCCGCGGCGCCGGCACCGCCGGAAGATCTCCCGGGTCTCGACCCAGGCTCCGACGACCGTCTGGCAATACGCGGCGATTTCCCTCGTCGCCAGCCGCCAGCTCGGCCCCGAGAATCCCGCCACACGCAGTTGCTCGAACAACGCGGCGTCTCCTTCGGCACGGTCGTCGGCGTCGTCGATCTGCGTCATGTGCACCCCTCCCGACTGCGGTTGTCGGAGAGGATCCTCTGTCGCAGGCAGCGGCCGAACCCACACGACACACCATCATGATTTTCCGGCCGCCAGGCGTGGGCTCACCGGTGTGTGATTACCGATACCGGTTCCGACAACTTCCGACAACTCCAGCTGCCTGCGCACGGCCGAGCGGAAAGGCAGTGCGACACGAACGAAAGAGGTCTCCCTTGATCGCGATCGCATTCTGCATAGCTGTCCTCACAGGGCTGATGTGCTGGCTCGTCCTCCGGCTGGACCGCACCGCGCAGCTGCGTTCCATCCGGATCAGCGCCCGGATTCGCCGGAACATCGGCATTGAATTCCGGCTCGAACGCGGCAACGGCCGTCTCGTACGGTCGAGAATGGTCCGCGCGTCCGGCCGGCGTGAGGCTGATCCATTCGGATGATCACCGACGCACGGCGTCGCCGGCCCGTGCGTAACGGCCTACCCTCGGCGGATTCGGCAGCAGGTCCGCGACGCGAGAAAGAAGACGATCGATGGCCGATCGCGGTGCGGCGCAGAGCACGGAAAATCCGGACACCGGCGGCGATTCTCCCGCGGGCGGCGGCAAGAAGCTCCGGTCCCGGCACATCACGATGATCGCGCTCGGCGGGATCATCGGGGCGAGCCTGTTCGTCGGTTCGGGCAACGTGGTGCGGTCGGTTGGCCCGGCGGCGGTCGTGTCGTACCTGCTCGGCGGGCTGCTCGTGTTCCTCGCCATGCGGATGCTCGGCGAGATGGCCGCGGCGCGCCCGGCCATCGGGTCGTTCATGGAGTACGCCAGAGCCGGGCTCGGCGACTGGGCGGGCTACCTCGTCGGCTGGCTGTACTGGTACTACTGGATCGGCGTCATCGCGTTCGAATCGGTGGTCGGCGGCTCGGTGCTCAACGGCTGGTTCCCGGCCGTGCCACAATGGGTGTTCTCCGTGGTGCTGCTGCTGGTTTTCACCACCACGAACCTCGTGTCCGCCCGTTCCTTCGGCGAAGTCGAATATTGGCTGGCCGGCATCAAGGTCGCCGCGATCGTCGTATTCCTCAGCGTAGGCACGCTGTTCGCGTTCGGGCTCTGGCCGAAGGCGCACTTCGCGCTCCCCAACCTCTGGGCACACGGCGGATTCGCGCCGAGCGGCTGGTGGCCCGTGCTCAGCGGGGTGGCGATCGTGATCTTCTCCTACTTCGGTACCGAGATCGCGGTGATGGCCGCGGCCGAATCGGAGGACCCGGCCAGGGGCGTGCGGCAGGCGGTAAGCACGGTGATCTGGCGGATCCTGCTGTTCTTCGTCGGCGGGGTGCTGCTGATCGTCACCATCGTGCCGTGGAACGAGCTGCCCGATCCCCAGCAGGAAGGGCCGTTCGCGCACGCCTTCGCGCTGTTCGGGCTGCCCGGCGCCGGGCTGGTGATGAACGCGGTGGTGCTCACCGCCGCCTGTTCTGTGCTCAATTCAGGGTTGTATTCGGCGGGCCGAATGTTCTCCGCACTCGCCGAACAGGGCCTCGCGCCGCGCTTCGTGGCGCGCAAGAGCAAGGCGGGCGTACCTGCCGTGGCCGTGCTGGCGTCCACGATCGGCGGCTACGTCGCGGTCGTCGTCAACTTCGTCGCGCCGGATTCCGGCATCTTCGATTTCGTCATGAACTCCGCCGGCCTGGTCGCGTTGTTCGTCTACACCTTCATCGCGTGCACCCAGATGCGGATGCGGCAGAAGATGACGCCCGAGCAGCGCGCCGGGCTGAAACTGCGGATGTGGCTCCACCCGTGGCTGGGTATCCTGACCGTGACCGGCGTCGTCGCGATCGTCGCAGTCATGCTCCTGACCGATGACGACGCTCGCACCCAGGTGTGGACGAGCATCGTGTCGCTCGCGGTGATCGCGGCGTTCTGGCCGCTTGTGCGGAGGCATCTGCGTCGGCGTGGGGTGGGATGATCGTCGGGAGTGCTGGTCTTTGGGAGGGGGTTCCCGAGGGGTTGATTGACCCGACGCCCCACCACCCCGCGGCCGGTGCAGCTCCTCAGCAGCCCCGCCGTTCCCGCGGCAGCCACGCCAGTGAGTCCACTGTGGATCCATCCGGTTCGTACTCCACTCCGACGTGGCCACGGTAACCTGCCGCCTGCAGTTTCTCCAGGCATCCGGCCAGATCCAACTGCCCGGTACCCGGCTGGTGCCGCCCCGGGACGTCGGCGATCTGCACGTGCCCGATCCGCGGCGTGTGCGCAGCGATCACCGCGCCGAGGTCGTCGCCGTTGACCGCCAGGTGGTACAGATCAGCCAGCAACCGCACGTTCTCCAGCCCGACCCGGTCGAGCACGGCCAGCACATCGGCGGCCGTCCGAAGTGGATAGTCCGGCACCCCCGACAGCGGCTCGATCACCAGCTGCGCACCAATCCCGGCCGCCGCCTCCGCCGCCGCACGCAGCTGAACCAGCGCGAGATCGTCCTGTTCGGACGGTCGAACGCCAGGAATTCGGTTGCCATACAACGCATTGAAGCTTCGACACCCGAGCCGCTCAGCAATCCCGAGAGCGATCGTCAGCGCAGCCCGGAACTCCGCCTCCCGGCCGACCCAGGAGACCACCCCACGCTCCCCCGCCGCCAGGTCACCCGCGTAGAAGTTGAGCCCGGTCAGCTGCACCCCGGCCCGCTCGATCGACCGCACGAACCCGGCCACCTCGGCAGGCCCCGGGTCGGCACTGTCGAACGGCCAGCTCCGGCGCCGTGCACCCGGAGCTGGGCCGAGACCTCATCGACCACCGTCGCCAGGTGATCCCCCGCCTCCCGAGCAGGCTGTGAAGGGGCCCTTCACGGACTCTGAGTCCGTGAAGGGCCCCTTCACAGCTTTCGACAGGAACCTGCCTCCCCGGGCGAACTCGGCAGAACTCGGCAGAAGGGGTTTGACCCGGGCGGTCAAAGGTTCTAATCTCATTCCTATGTTCCATAAGCCTCTGATCGGGATCAGCGGGCGCCGGCAGCTCGCCGGGCCCGGGTTCCCGCAGGTGGTCGAAGACGCGTCCGTGGAGGTGTTCTTCGCCGACTACGCGCGTTCGGTGGCCGCCGCCGGCGGCGTCCCGGTGCTGCTCAGCGCCGAGAGCGAACCGGCCGGGGTGGCCGGGCGGCTCGACGGGCTGGTGCTGTCCGGGGGAGCCGATCTCGACCCCCGCGGTTACGGGCGCACGCCGGGGCCGCAGGCCGGACCGGCCGAGCCGCGCCGGGACGAGTTCGAGTTCGCGCTGCTCGACGCGGCGTGGGCGAGCGGGCTCCCGGTTCTCGGCATCTGCCGGGGCGCGCAGCTGATCAACGTCGCCCGCGGTGGCACGCTCGTGCCGCACCTGCCGCCGGATGCCGGGGAGGGGCACAGTTTCCTCGGCTATCCGCGCAACCACCGGGCGCATCCGGTGGCGTTCACCGCCGGGTCGGTGCCGCACTCGCTGTTCGGCGCGGGAATCTTCGTCAACAGCCTGCACCACCAGGCGGTCGAGGAGGTCGGCGAAGGCCTCCGTGCGATCGGCCGGGCGCCGGACGGCGTGATCGAGGCGATCGAAGCCGAGCACGCGCCGGTGCTCGGTGTCCAATGGCATCCGGAGATGTTCGACGAGCCGGATCCGCTGTTCTTCTGGCTCGTCGACCGGGCGCGGCGAGACCGCCGCGAACCGCATTCCAGGGAGAGGGATCATGTCGCCATCGCTTGAGCAACGCCACGCGGGCCGGGTCGCGTTCGTGACCGGTGCCGGATCCGGCATCGGCCGCGGAATCGCCCGCCGGCTGGGTGCCGAGGGCGCGCGGGTCGCCTGTGTGGACCTCGACCACGCGCGGGCGGTGGAGACCGCCAAGGCGATCGAGGACGCCGGGGGCACCGCGCTCGGGCTGGCCGCGGACGTGCGCGACCGCGCCACGGTGAAGGCCGCGTTCGAGGCCACCGCCGCGGCCTGGGACCGGTTCGACTACCTGGTGAACAACGCGGGCCTGATCACGATGTCCTCGCTGGAGGAGCTGACCGACGAGGAATGGGATCTGGTCCTCGACGTCAACCTCAAGGGCGTCTACGTGGTCACCCAGCTGGCCATCCCCTACTTCCGCAAGGCCCAGCGCGGCGCGGTGGTCAATCTGTCCACTGTGGAGGCCGAGGTGGTGGTCTCCTCGCAGGGCTTCGCGCAGGTGCACTACAACGCGTCCAAGGGCGGGGTCAAGATGCTGACCAAGGCCCTCGCCGTGGAGCTGGCGCGCCACCAGGTCCGGGTCAACGCGGTCGCGCCCGGCCCGGTGCCCACCAACTTCCTGCCCGGCCTGGACCTGAACTCGCCCGAGGTGCTGGAGACCATGCAATCGCGGCTGCTGGTGCAGCGGCTGGGCACCCCCGACGACATCGCCGCCGCGGTCTCCTTCCTGCTCTCCGACGACGCCTCCTACATCAGCGGCGCGCAGCTGCCGGTCGACGGCGGGTGGCTGGCGCGATGACCGGCCCGCTCGAACTGTCCGAACTGGACGCCCTGGGCATCGACACGGTCGTGGTCGCCGGCGTCGACCTCTACGGCAAGCTGTTCGGCAAGCGGATGCCGGTGCGTTCGTTCCGCCGCATAGGCGAAGCCGGGCTGCACGTGTGCACCTGCGTGTACGCCTGGGACGTCACACAGGATCTGGACGAGCTGCAGGTCGACTTCGCCGGCGCGCACACCGGCTGGCACGACTTCCGGCTGCGGCCCGATCTCGGCACATTGCGCCGGGCGGCCTGGCTGGAGGACACCGCGATCTGCCTCGCCGATTCGGTCGACGAGCACACCGGCGAGCCGCTGCCGATCGCCCCGCGAAGCGTGCTGGGCGAACAGATCCGGCGGCTACGGGGCGACAGGCTCACCGCGCACACCGCCACCGAGCTGGAATTCCACCTCTACCACGGCACCCCGGACGAGCTGCGCCGCGCCGGGTACCACGACCTCTCCCCCACCACTCTCGCGCGCTCGGACTACGCGATCGCGCCGGGCAACGCGCTGGAACCGTTCTTCCGCACGGTCCGCCGGGCGCTGGAGGCGAGCGGGATCCCGGTCGAGGTGGCGCAGGCCGAATACGGCCTCGGCCAGTGGGAGATCAACCTCGAATACGGCGACGCGCTGGAGACCGCGGACCGGCACGTGCTGTACAAGAGCGCGATCCAGGAACTCGCCCGCGCGCACGGGATGACGGCCACCTTCATGGCCCGGCCGCTGACCGACGGGATGGGCTCGTCCTGCCACCTGCACGCGTCGATCGAGGACGCCGAGGGCGGGCACCCGTTCCACGACCCGGCGGCGGCCCGCACCGTCGCGCCCGCCCTGCGGCACGCCGTGGGCGGTCTGCTCCAGCACACCCCGGACCTGATGCTCTGGTACGCGCCGACGATCAATTCGATGCGCCGCCTGCTCAGCACCGATTTCGCCGGAAACGGGCTGACCTGGGGCTTCGACAACCGCACCACCACCTGCCGGCTGATCACCGGTGCCCCCGAAGCCAACCGGCTGGAGATGCGGCTACCCGGCGCGGACGTCAACCCGTACCTGGCCACCGCCGCCGTCTTGGCGAGCATGCGGGACGGCCTGTCCCACGGCACCGAGCCCGGCGAGCCCAGCCTCGGCGACGCCTACGCCGGGCAGGACACCGGCCTGCCGGAAACTCTGGCCGAGGCGGCAGAGCGATTCGACCGCAGCGCCTTCACCGCCGCGGCCTTCGGCAAGGACGTCGCCAAGCACTACGCCGACGTCGCCCGCAACGAATGGCGGGTCTTCCTCCGCTCGGTCGGCGATTGGGACCGGGAACGGTACTTCGAAAGCATTTAGGGAGTGGTTCGAAGTGACTTGCACAGCGGTGCGGGTAGCGGAACCTCAGACCCCGCAGCGGTGCCGGTTCACGGCCCACAGCAAGCGGCTTCGCCGCTTAGGAAACAGAATCTAGTCCCCACACCCCAGGTGGTCAGTCATGGCGAACAACGACGTTTCCGGTCTGCACAAGGGAGTTCTCGGCCAGGGCGAGGTGATCTTCCAGGCGGTCAGCCATCTCGGCCCCGCGCTGGGGATCATCGTCATCGGCCCGCAGCTGGCCGGTCTGGTCGGCGCCGCGGTCCCGTTGATCCTGCTGATGGCGCTGGTCGCCATTCTGCTCACCGGGCTCTGTGTCTCGATGCTCGCCCGCAAGCTGCCCTCTTCGGGCGGGTACTACAGCTACGTCAGTCACGGCCTCGGCGAACGGGCCGGGTTCGTGACCGCGTGGGCGTATTTCCTCTACGACCCGCTGATCCCGACCATCGCCACGCTGTTCACCGCGGGCATTCTCGAACCGGTCATCGAGCAGAACCTGGGCTTCCACCTGCCGTGGTGGGTGATCGTCCTGGTCCTGCTGGCGATCGTGCACTTCGCCACGGTGCGCGGGATCCAGCCCTCGGCCCGGCTGACCGTCGCGGTCGGGATCGCGGAGAGCCTGATCATCGTGGCGTTCGCGGTGTTCCTGCTGGTGCGCACGGGATCCGCGGCGTTCACCTTCGATCCGTTCCGGCTGTCCGGCACCGGATCGAGCACGAACACGGTGTTTCTCGCCTTCGCCTTCGGCGTCCTGCTGTTCACCGGTTTCGAATCGGCGGCGCCGCTGGCCGAGGAGACCGCGAACCCGCGGCGGGCCATCCCCCGCACCGTGGTGATCTCGATCATCGCGGTCGGCGCGGTGTGGGTGCTGGCCGGCTATGCGATGGTGGTCGGCTGGGGCACCGGTTCGCTCGCGGACATCGGTGCCGGGGAAAACGCGTTCTTCGCCCTCGCCGACCGGTTCTCCGGCTGGGCGTGGCTGCTGCTCGCGCTGGCCCTGCTGAACTCGTCGCTGGCGTCCGCGCTGGCGGGGCAGAATGCCGGCGCGCGGGTGCTGTACACGCTGGGGCGCAGCGGAATCCTGCCCCGGCGGCTGGCCGCGGTGCATCCGAAGCACCGGACCCCGGTCGCCGCGCTCACCGCGACCACCCTGCTCAACGTCGCAGTCTGCCTCGGCGTCGGGTCCTGGCTCACGCCGACCGGGGCGTTCAGCTTCGTCGGGCTGTTCGTCACGCTCGGCGTGATCGTGGTGTACGTGCTGGGGAACCTCTCGGTGATCCGGTTGTTCCGCACCCGGTTCCGCGCCGAATGGCATCCGGTCAAGCACGTGCTCCTGCCGGTGCTGGCGAGCGCGATCCTGCTCGTCGGCCTGTACTACACGGTCTGGCCGTTCCCGGTCTGGCCGCTGAACCTCGCCGCCGCGATCGTGGCCGGCTGGCTCGTGCTCGGCCTGGTGCTCTCGCTCGTGCTGTGGCGGACCCGGCGCGAGGGCCTCATCGCGGCCGCGCAACTGCTCACCGACACCACCGACGAACCCACCGGAACCGAATCCCCCGTCCCGTCGACCGCGAAGGACCCGACTCCGTGACCACCACCGTCACCCTGCCCGCTCAGCGCGACCTCATCGACGGGCAGTGGTCCGTCCCCGCGGAGCTGCCGGAGGCGCCCCTGTGCCACCCGGACACCGGGGAGCCGCTGCAGGCTCGGACGCAGACCGCCCCGGACGCGGTGCACCGGGCGATCGCCGCAGCGGAATCCTTGCACCGCAAGGGTTCCTGGCGCACCAGCCCGATCACCGACCGGATCGCCTTCCTGCGGCGGGTCGCCGCGGCCCTCGAAGCACGGCTCGACGAGATCGCCGCGGCAGATTCGCTCACCAGCGGGGTCGTCCGCACGGTCACCGGGATGTTCGCCGACGGACTGCCGGACGTGTTCCGCGCCGCGGCGACCCGCCTGGCCGCCGAGCCCGGCGAACAGAGCCTTTCCGGTTCGACCGGACCGGTGCGGCTGCTGCACCTTCCGTGGGGGCCGACAGCGGTGATCGCCCCGTGGAACGCGTCCACGTTCACCGTGGCGAAGAAGACCGCCTTCGCGCTCGCTGCCGGGGCACCGGTGATCGCCAAACCGTCCGGCTGGGCGCCGTCCGGGCCGGTGCTGTTCGCCGAGGTACTGGCCGGGGCCATCGCGGACGCCGAGGCGCCCCCGGCGTTGTTCCAGCTCGTGCACGGCGACTCCGAAACCGGGCAGCTGCTCGCCCAGGACTCGCGGATCCGGGCGCTCGCCTTCACCGGGGGCCGGGTGGCGGGGGCCGAGATCGCCCGCGCCGCCGCCGGGCACAGCACCGCGCTGCAGCTGGAACTCGGCAGCAACAACCCGGTCGTGGTGCGAGCCGACGCCGACGTGGCCGCCACCGCGGACGCGCTCGTCGCCGGCTTCACCAAGCTCAACGGGCAATGGTGCGAAAGCCCCGGCAGCGTGTTCGTCCCGGCGGAGCTGCACGACGCGTTGCGGGACGCGATCCTCGACCAGCTGCGGACGATCCGTCTCGGCAGTTGTCTCGACCCGACGTCGACGATGGGACCGCAGGCCAACCGCCCGCAGTTCGACCGGGTCGCCGACGCGGTGAAAAGGCTGACGCAGCACGGCGCGACCGCGACGAGCACCACCGGCCTGCCCGATCTGCCGGGCTGGTTCCACGCCCCGGCGGTCGTGCACGACGCGGACCCCGGCGACACGCTGGACGAGCTTTTCGGCCCGGTCCTGACCCTGCACCGCACGCACAGCGACCGCGAAGCGGTCGAACTGGCCAACCGCTGCCACACCGGGCTGGCCGGGTATGTGTTCGGCGCCGATCTGGACGCCGCCCTCGCCCTGGGCGCGCAGCTGGACTGCGGAGAGGTCAAGATCAACGGCACCAGCGTGCTGGACCTGCACCCCGAGTCGACGCAGGGGTTCTGGGGCGGCAGCGGCACCGGCGCGCACGGCGACGCCGAGCTGCTGCGGTTCTTCCGGGGCGCGCGGATCGTCGGCGTGGACAATCCGGCCTTCCCGATCTGACCCCTCGTTCCCCTCAGGGTCCCGGCAATGGTGTGCGCCGGCCTGTTTCAGGTCTGTGAAGGGCCCCTTCACGGACTCAGTCTTTGTGCCCCGCTGGGGCGCCTGGTTCGGGGTGCAAATAGGGAGTGCCTCAGCAGTCCCATAGGAACCACGCGCCCCAAGAGGGTGATTTGGTACCTATTTACGGGTCAGAGTCCAGGGTCCCGGCAAAGTTGGTCGAGGACCCGTGATCAGCAGAGAGTGAGCCGTGGCTGCCGCGTCATCATCGACGCCTGCCATCTTCGTCGATTTCGCCCGGCAGCGGGCGAAGCGGAGGCGTTCGAGACGCGCGACCACCTCGCGCTGTGCACCGGACCTGTCTCGGGGTCTGTGAAGGGGCCCTTCACAGACCTCCACGGTCGGCGCAGGCCCCTCACACCGACCTTGCCGACACCCGGCGGGCACCCTGGTGAAGTAGCCGCCTCACCAGGGGAAACGGCCACGCACGGTACGGGACCTCCCCGCCCGTCCCGGGCGCGCGTCAGCTGCGCACGCCGTTGCCGAACACCACCTCGTGCAGTTCGAGGCGGGTCTGCTCCAGGTGTGCCTCCATCGCGCTCGCGGCCAGCCCCGCGTTGCGGTCGCGGACCGCCTCGTATACCGCGGTGTGCCCGGCCCGGCTCGTCTCCACCAGCTCGGTGTAGACGAGCCGGTCGACCGGGACGAACATCTCGCCGCGGGCCTGGCTTATCGCGGTTTCCAGGCGCTTGTTGCGCGCGGCCCGGGCCAGGGTGCTGTGGAATGCGGCGTCGGCCGCCCGGAACGACGTGCGGCTGTCCGCGTCGGCCAGCTGGGCGATGCTGGTGGCGAGGGCGGCCAGGTGCGCCTCCGTCCGGCGCCCGGCGGCCAGCGCGGCCGCCCGCGACTCCAGGCCGATGCGCAGATCGAGGATGTCGCCCAGCTCGTCCACCCGGCTGCGCATCTGGCGGACCCAGTCGTCGTAGGGCCGGTTCAGCTCGGTGACGAAGGTGCCGCCGGTCGCGCCGCGCCGGACCTCGACGTAACCACCCGCCTGCAGCAGCCGGATCGCCTCGCGCAGGCTGACCCGTCCGACCCCCATCCGCTCCGACAGCTCGCGCTCCGGCGGCAGCCGGTCCCCCGGCCCCAGCTCCCCGGAGTGGATCAGCGTGCGCACCCGCCGCGCGATGTCCTCGCTGACTGTCGACGAGGTCAACTCGAAGTCCATAGGTACCACATTAGAGCCAAACCGCGCCGCGGCCACTCTTCCTGTCCTCCAGATCACCCGTCCGCTCCACGCGGGCGGCGGGATCGCCACCCCGACCGTCCCTTTGAGACCGCCTCGCGCGGCCTCGGTACCGGGAATACGCGGGAGATTCAGGACTCCGGGTACCCGCTGCCGTCGAGCAGATCCGCGGCGGCGCCTTCGAGCGCGGCCGCCGTTTCGATCGAGCGTGGCAGCATCGTTTTTTCGTAGCCGCGGATCGCATCCTCGACCGTGGCGGCGTTCGCCAGGGCGAGCGCGAGTTCACTGGCGTCGAGCATGGCGAGGTTGACGCCGACGCCGAGTGGCGGCATCAGATGCGCCGCATCGCCCAGGAGGGTCACCGACCGGTGATGGTCCCAGGTGTGCGGCACCGGGAGAGCGAAGATCGGGCGATCGACATAGGGGCCGTCGTTGTCGGTGATCAACCGCAGCAGCCTGGGCGACCAGTGTGCGTACTCTTCCAGCAGCAGTTCCCGGATGCCTTCGGCGGGCAACCCGGTGCTGGACATCCAGTCCGCCGGTGTCCGCCGGATGAGGTAGACGCGGATGTGGTCGCCACTGTTGCGCTGGGCGAACATCCCGCGTTCGCCGTCGGCCGCGGCGGCGCTGCCCTGGCCGACCAGCTCGGCGATCTCCGGATGCCGGTCGGTCACGCCGGAGAACCACGCCTCCACGAAGCTCACCCCGGTGTACTCCGGCACCGCCGGGGACACCGCCCGGCGCACCCGGGAGAAGGCACCGTCGGCGCCGATCACCAGATCCGCCTCGGCCGTGGTGCCGTCCGCGAAGTGCAGCACCGGCGGCCCGTCCACGGGCCCGCCGACGTGCGCCAGCTGTCGGCCCCACTGCACCGTGCCGGGCTCCAGCGAACGCAGCAGCAACGCACGCAGCTGTCCGCGGTCGATCTCGGGTTTGCTTCTCTCGTCCGGCTCGGGGACGTGGTGGAAGAGGAGGCCGGCGCCGCTCGGGTCGAGCTGGCGCAGCTCCTGCCCTTCGGGCCGGGACAACGCGTGGAACTCGTCGAGCAGACCGGCCGCACGCAGGGCGACCTGGCCGTCGTCGGGGTGCAGGTCGAGCGTGCCGCCCTGATCGCGGGCGTCCGGCCCGGGGTCGCGGTCGTGCACGGTGACCGCGATGCCGTGCCGTTGCAGGATCCGGGCGCAGGTCAGCCCGGCCGGACCGGCGCCGGCGATGCTGATTCTCGCCCGGTGTGGTGCTGGTGAGGTCATGGACGCTCCCCTTTCGTCGCTGGGTGTCCTCACCAGAAAAGCAGACTCGACCACAAAGTGCAATGAGTACACTTTTTGCTTCGGGCCACCTTCGGTTTAGACTGCCGGGGTGACCACCTCCGCGCCCGGGCGCCGCGAACGCAAGAAGGCCGCCACCCGGCAGGCGATCGCCGACGCGGCGCTCGACCTGTTCCTCGAGCACGGCTACGACGAGGTCAGCATCCGCGCCATCGCGGATGCCGCGGACGTGTCGACGACGACCGTGTTCAAACACTTCAGCGGCAAGGAAGCGTTGGTGTTCGACCAGGATTCGGACCGGGAGGCGGCACTCGTCGCCGCGGTGCGGGACCGGCCTGCCGGGCAAGGCATCCCCGATGCCCTGCGCGCGCACGTGCTGTCCAGCTGGCTGCCGCTCTCGGCGGACCCGCGGTACGCGGAATTCACCGCCCTGACTGAGGCAACCCCGGCCCTGCGCGCGTACGCCGACCGCATGTGGACCCGCCACACCGACACCCTCGCCGCCACGATCGCCGCCGAAACCGGTGCGGCCCACGATGATCCGGCGTGTCTGGCGCTGGCCCGGTTCGCGCTGGAGATCCCGTCACTCACCCGCGGCCGGCCCGATCCGGCGGCTGCCATCACCGCGATGTTCGACCTGCTGACCCACGGCTGGGACGCCGCGCACGGCGACTCCCGATGATCCGTCCATTGTGGACCGGGGTGGTTCGTTCCGCCTGATTCCCGCGGAATCGGGTCAGCCAGAAGGGGAAAGCGCGGCACGCAAGGCCGCGGCCTCCGCATTCACCATGGCGCGGATCTTGCCCGCCCCGAGCACCCCGAGCAGCAGGCCGAACGGCCCGGTCATCGCGAAGCCGAGCACCACGGTGCACGACCCGTCGGCGGCCGGGACGACGATGTGGTCGGCGACCTGCCGGACCCCACCGCGATCGCTGACCCACCGGAAGCGGCGGCCCGGCTCGACAAGGTCGATCAGGTACCGGACCGCAGCCCGGCGGGGCTGTTTGATCCGCACCACCGCCCCCTGGGCGGGCCGCTCCAGATCGGTCTCGATCGCTTCGACCGTCGGCGTCCACCGCGGCCACGCCGGTAGCGCGGACAGCACGTCCCACGCCTGCTCGGCGCCGGCCGTCAGCGGCATTTCGATCCGATACTCCATTCCGGCCAGTATGCCGCCATACCACCGGGTCCCGGTCCGGACCCGGCAGGCGGGCCAACGCCGGCGTGGGTATCGTCCTGCCCGAACAGGACAATCGAACGTAGCCGGCCCTTGGCCGCGCAGGGGGAATACCGGGTGCTGACCTACAAGCTCCGGATGAAGGGCTTCGGCTACAGCCAGATCGAGAGCGACCTCAACGGCCTCGGCTAGGAAGGCTGGGAAGCGGTCGGCAGCATCGCCCCCAGCTACGGCCAGGGCCAGGCGGTCGAACTCGCCGTGATGGTCAAGCGGGCGGTCTGAGCCTCCCCCGCGCCTCCGGACTCGGCCCCGCGGGGGGCAAAGCTGTGAAGGGTCCCTTCACAGCTTTGGCCAGGGTGTCGGCAAAGTCGGTGTGGAGGTCCGTGAAGGGCCGTGAAGGGGCCCTTCACAGACTCTGAGTCCGTGAAGGGCCCCTTCACGGACCCGAAACCGCGCCGGCGCACGCCACGAGGTGGTCGCACACACCTCCGCATCGCCCGCCGCCGGGCCCCCGGCCAACTTCGCCGGAACCCCGGACGCAGAGTCCGTGAAGGGACCCTTCACAGCCTTTCTCCATCCCAGCCGTATGCCGCGCGGCATAGGGCTTGTCCACCCGTCGGCTGATGCGCAGACGCTCGCCGTTCGGCTACCGTGACTCCGTGCTGGGTGAACGGGCATACGGCTGGTTGCGCGGGCACCAGTCCCTGGTGGACGCCGGTATAGCCGGGCTCATTGCGGCGGGTGGCCTCGCCTGGGGTCTCGCACTCGCGGCCCCGCCTGGGTTTCTGATCTTCTCCGCGGTGCTTCCGCTCCCGCTCGTCGTGCGCCGCCGCAGTCCGGCGGGGTGCGCGGGGGCGGCATTCCTGCTGGCGCTTGGGCAATGGCTGCTCGTCGGGCACGATGTCGGCGCTGTTCCGGCTGACGTGGCCGTCCCGATGGCCGTGTACGCCTGCGCGTATTACGGTCCACTGTGGACGCAGCGGGCGGCATTGGCGGCCGGGGTGGCCGGTGCGGTGCTCGGCGGGGTGAGCTGGCCGCTGGTGCCCGCGCCCTGGTGGGCGCACCTGCTCCTCGGCGGTTTCCTGGCAGGCACGGTCGTCGCGGCCTGGACGCTCGGGGCGCTGCATCGGGCGCGCCGGGCGGAGACGGCCGCACAGGCGGAGCGGGCGGTTTTGGCCGAGCGCAACCGGATCGCCCGGGAGATGCACGACGTCGTGGCGCACACTCTGTCCATTGTGATCGCCCAGGCGGACGGCGGCCGCTACGCCCTCGCGTCGGCGCCCGAAACCGCAGGGCGGGCGCTGGGCACGATCGGCGACCACGCGCGGCAAGCACTCGCCGAGACCCGCCGGATCCTCGGCGTGCTCCGTGACCCGGATTGGGCCGATTCACCGACCCCACAGCCTGGACTCGCGGACTTGCCCGGGCTGATCGAACAGGCCCGCAGCGGTGGACAGAACGTGCGGTTCTCCTTCAGTCCGCCGGAAGATCCGGTCCCGCCGGGCCTCGGACTGGTCGCGTACCGGATCGTCCAAGAAGGACTGACGAACGTGCGCAGGCACGCCGGGCCGTCCGCCCGGGCCGAGGTCGCAGTGCACGCCGACGGCGCACGGCTGGAGATCGAGGTGCGCGACACCGGTCCCGGGCTCCCCAATAGAACGACCGGTGGGTACGGCTTGCTCGGGATGCGCGAACGTGCCGCCGCCTATGGCGGGCAAGTGCGGCTGGGGACGGCCCCGGGCGGCGGAACCGTGCTGCGGGCCAGTATCCCGGTGTCCCCATGAACCGCATCCGGGTGCTGCTGGTCGAAGATCAGGCGCTGGTCCGTGCAGGACTGCGGATGGTGCTGGACGCGCAACCGGATCTGATCGTCGCGGGCGAGGCGGGCGACGGGCTGGACGCCGTCCAGCAGGTGCCGCGGCTGCGGCCGGACGTGGTACTGATGGACGTGCGGATGCCGGTCCTCGACGGTATCGAGGCGACCCGGCGGATCACCGCACTGCCCGGCCCGCCGAAGGTGCTCATCCTCACCACCTACGACCTCGACGAGCACGTGCTGGCCGCGATCCGCGCCGGAGCGACCGGATTCCTGCTCAAGGATGCCCCGCCGGAACAGCTGCTCGGCGCGCTGCGCACCGTGCACGACGGCGACGCCGTGCTCGCCGCCTCCGCGACCCGCCGTCTGCTGAACCGGCTGGCGCCGCCGCTCGACGAATCCGCGGTCCGCGCGGTCGCCACGCTGACCGCCCGGGAACGGGAGATCCTCGCCGAACTCGGCGGCGGCCGGTCGAACGCGGAGATCGCGGCCCGGCTCACCGTCGCCGAGGGGACGGTCAAGACCCACGTCAGCAACGTCCTGACGAAGCTCGGCATCCGCGACCGGGCGCAAGCCGTTGTGCTCGCGTATGAATCGGGCGTGGTCCGGCCCGGCGAACGGGGCACGCCGGACCGGTGACGATGGTGGTCACCAAGCGAAACCGACTCAACACAACCGATCAGCGGCAGGCAGCACACCGCCGAGCAGATACTCACCCACCGCATCGGTTACGCAGGCGGACGACGCGTACCCATACACGCCGTGCCGGAACGAGGAGGCGAGCGTGACCATCCGGGAGCCACGCAGCGCGCGATGCAGTTCCTGCTGCCCGGGATACGGAGTGACCGGATCACCGGTCGCGCCGACGATGAGAACCGAACGATCGTTGCCGATGCGGGTCGGTGGTTCGGACGGCGCGACCGGCCAGAACGTGCAAGCGGTGAGGTGACGTGCGAGCGGGCCGTAGAACGGTTCGGTGGCCGCGTGTGCCCGGATGTCGGCGTAGTAGGTTTCCGGATCGCGCGAAGCGGCACGGTCCGCGCAGGCGTTCGCCGTCGACGCGCTGAACCAGAAGTCCCGAGTCACCGTGGTATCGGTGTAGAGCGCCAGCTTTTCCTGTTGGACGGCCGTCGGCCGGGCGGGCAGGCCGCGAGCCGCGTCCCGGAGCACGCGGACCTGTGCGCTGAGTTCGGCGTAAGACTCATCGGTGTCGTCGGACGTGAGTAACAGCCCGGGAATCCGGTCGGCGGTGATCCGGTGTTCGCCGACTTCGAGCGGCCCGCGGGCGGCGGCACGCTGGATGTCCAGTACGGTCCGCACGACCGCGGTGGCCGTCGCGCCGAGGTCGTACTGTCCATTGTGGTGGGACGCCCACGCTGCCCAGTCTCGCAGCGCCGCGGCATCCGCGGACGCCGTTTCCCTGATCAGCGCGGGACCGTACGCATTCGGCGCGATCGCGCTGTCGAGCACGACGCGGTCGGTCCGGTCCGGGAACATCTGGGTGTAGACGGCGCCCAAGTAGGTGCCGTACGACCAGCCGAGATACGAGATCCGCTCCTCCCCCAGCGCAGCGCGGACCACGTCCAGATCACGGGCGATGGATCGCGTTCCCGCGTACGGCAACACATCCCGGTGACTCGTGCAGCGCGCGGCCAGTGCTTTCGCCGCCGAGATGGTGCGGTCGAAAGAGGCGCGGTCCACGGGCGCGGCTTGCGCCAGGCTGACGTACTCCCCGGTCGGCCAGCCACAGTCGAGTGGCGTGCTGCCGCCGAAGAACCGCGGGTCGATGCCCACCAGGTCGTAGCGGGCGGCGATCTCGGGTGCCTGCCGCACCATCGTCGCCACCCCTTGCCGCGACGGGCCGGGGCCGCCTTCCTCGACCACGAGGGTCCCGGCCCGGCGCTCCGGATCGGACGCCGGACGCCGAGCCAGCGCCACGGTGATCTTCCGGCCACCGGGTTCCGCGTAGTTCAACGGCACCCGCACCTCCCCGCATCGCGCGCCCACCGCGTCGAGTGCCGTGTCGGTGGCGCAGTGGTGCCAGGAGATCTTCTGCCCGGGGCCGGCCGAGACCGTCTGCACGACGGCGAGCAGGACACCGCCGAGGACGCACAGTTCTCTTTTCATACCGCCGAAATTAGCGACCTCGCCGGCCCACCGGCATCGGCCGCGAGACAGAGATCCGGCCTGCCGCGGTAGCTCTCCCGGCAGAAATAACCCGGTCTCCTGGTCCGCAATTTGGCCTATTACACTGGTTCGAGCGGTGTTACAGTCGAGCCTTCCCGTCCACCGCCAGGGAGGCAGCACCCATGAGCCCGTCCCCGATCGACGCCCTCGCCGCCGAATTCCTCGAGGCCATCAGTTCCGCCGATCCGTTCAGCGCCTCGGTCTTCGGCTTGCCCGGCTACGACGACCAGGTGCCCGACCTGAGCGCGGACGGCGAAGCGGCGGCCGCGGACCGGCTGCTCGCGCTGGCCGGGCGGGCCGAGGCGATCCCGGCGGACACCCTCTCCGAGGACGACCAGATCACCCGGGACGTGCTGATCCACACCGCGCACTCGACCGCGTCCCCGCTGACCGACCGGCACGCGGAGTTCGCGCTGGCCGGGCACACCTCGCCGATCACCGCGGTCTTCACCGCGCTGGCGAACACCGCGGTCAAGACCCCGCAGCAGGAACAGGACTACCTGACCCGGCTGCGGCGCTCGGCCGGATACCTGGCCCAGGTCGGCGAGCGGGCGCTGGCCGGTGCGGCGAGCGGTCAGGTCCCCACCCAGCGCGGGCTGACCCAGGCCATCGACCAGTACACCGGCTACCTCTCCACCTCGCCGGACGACGATTCGATCGTGCGGACCGTCCGCGGCACCAGGATCGAGGGCGAGGCCCGCGCGCTGGTCGTGGACTCCGTGCGCCCGGCGATCGCGGCGCTGCTGGAAACGCTGGCCGGCCCGGTCCGGGACAAGGCTCGCTCCGACGACGACAGCGGCGTTCTCCACCTGCCCGACGGTCCGGCCCTCTACGCCCGCGCGGTCGCCGCGCACACCTCCACCGACCGCGACCCGGAGGAAATCCACCAGCTCGGCCTGGACATCTGCGCCCAGCTGCGGGACGAATACGCCGCGCTGGGCAAGAAGGTGTTCGGCACCGGCGACTTCGACACCATCGTCGACCGGCTGCGCAACGACCCCGGCCTGCGCTACGAGACCGACGACCAGATCCTCGCCGACACCCGCGGGTTGCTCGCCCGCGCGGAGAGCGTGGTGGGCGACTGGTTCGGCCGCGTCTACCGGACCCCGTGCACGGTCACGCCGATCGACGAGGTGCTCGCCCCGACCGCGGTGCCCGGCCAGTATGTGCCGCCGGCCGGGGACGGCAGCCGCCCAGGCCAGTTCCAGGTCAACACCTACCGGCCGGAGACCCGCACGCGGTACGAGTACGAGACGCTCTCCTTCCATGAGAGCGTCCCCGGCCACCACCTGCAGTTCGCGCTCAGCCAGGAGCTGACCCACCTGCCGGAGTTCCGCCGTTACCTCTACCTGCCCGCCTTCGGCGAGGGCTGGGGCCTCTACTCCGAGCGGCTCGCCGACGAGATGGGGCTCTACAGCGGCGATCTGGCCCGCTTCGGGATGGTCTCGTTCGACTCCTGGCGGGCCTGCCGGCTGGTGGTGGACACCGGAATGCACCACCGCGGCTGGACCCGGCAGCAGGCGATCGACTTCATGCTCGCCAACAGCGCGCTGACCCCGGGGACCATCATCAACGAGGTCGACCGCTACATCTCCTGGCCGGGACAGGCACTGGGGTACATGATCGGGCGGCTGGAGATCGAGGGCGCCCGCAAGCGTGCCACCGACCGGCTCGGCGCCGCCTTCGACATCCGGGCCTTCCACGACGTGCTCCACTCCCAGGGCGCGCTGCCGATGACGGTGCTGAACTCCGTGGTGGACCGCTGGATCGAGCGCACCGCAAGCTGAACGCCGAGGCGCGGACCCGGCGCCGGACCGGTTTCAGGTCTGTGAAGGGGCCCTTCACAGACTCAGAGTCCGTGAAGGGCCCCTTCACAGACCTCCACACCCGGCGCGGCCGGGTCTCGGGATACCCGGCACGGACCTCTCCTCCGGCCTTCGGCGCGGTGGTCCTGGTGGTGCTCACGGTCCTGCGGTGCCCGCACTCGCGCGCACGGAGGTCTCGTTCGCTCTGCCCGGTGCGCAGCACCATCCGGCACGCGCCGTACCGGCAATTGGCCTAGTTTGACAGGCCGTAAATATTGACTGACCCTGAGGGCTGTCAACGCCTAGCGGTTTGGTTAAATATCTCAGCGCCACCTTGCTGGATTATGCCTTAAACTTGTGCCGACAGGGGGCCGGGATCGACCTATTGGTCTACCTAGCTAGGCCAAAGTTGGCGCCTCGGCCCTGCCTGGCCGTCCGACGACCTGTGGAGGATTCCATGGCCCACCCCGAGCCCGGCGCCCCGTCCGGACCGCTGACCCCGGCCGATCTCGCGGCCCTGCGGTCCGTCACCGATCCGCAGGTCTCCCGGGACGGGCTGCTGCGGGCGTGCGTGGTGCAGGGGCCGGCACCAGAGCGTGGGGAGCCAGCCCGGTCGGCGATCTGGCTGGCCCGCGGGGACGAACCGGCCGCGCCGGTCACCTCCGGCGCCGGAGCCGACCAGGCACCCCGCATCTCGCCGAGCGGGCGGTTCCTCGCCTTCGCCTCGGACCGGGAGCAGCCGGGGCTGTGGCGGCTCTACATCGCGCCGCTGGACGCGCACGGCACGAACGAGCCGTGGAAGATCGACGCGGTGCCCGGCGTCGTCGAGGACATCGTGTGGGCGGCCGACGAGTCGGGGCTGGTGGTGCTGACCGCCGACGAGGGGTCCGACGCCGGCAACATCCGCGGCGGCACCCGGTTCGTCCCGCCGGAGGAGGCCGGCGCCTCGTTCCTCGTGCGCAGGCCGGCCACCGTCCGGCGGCGCGTGCACTGGGTGCGGCTGCCCTCGGGCACCGTGCGGCAGGTCAGCCCGGACGACCGGACGGTCTGGGAGATCGGCTGGGCCGGGCAGGGCCCGCTGGCCGCGGTGGTGTCCGCCGATCCGACCGAAAGCGGCTGGTACGACGCGGAACTCGCGACCATCGACCTGGCGGACGCGACCGCCAAGATCGTCTACACCCCGTCCTGGCAGCTGCAGTCCCCCGCGGTCTCCCCGGACGGGCGCTCGATCGCGTTCCTGGAGGCACCGCAGAGCGACCGCGCCCTGCTGGCCGGCTCGCTGACCATCCTCGACCTGGACACCGGAACGGTCACCCGGCCCGAGCACGAGGCCGACCTGACCCGGGTGCGCTGGACCGCCGACGGCCGGCTCTTCTGGGTCGGCGTCGCCTCCGTCGAGACCGCCTGCGGATTCTTCCGCCCGGCGGAGACCGGCTGGCAGCTCGACCAGCGCTGGCGCGGCCTGGGCACCCTCGGCCGCACCTACCTGACCGCCGCCACCTGCAGTCTCGACGGCACCACGATCGTCGCCGGATTCCAGGCGCACAACGAGCCGCCCGAACTCCGGCAACTCGGTCAGCGGTCCGGCGAGCCGCCGCACTGGCGTGCGCTCACCAGCCTCAACACCGCGCTCGCCGGACGGGCGAAGGTCCGCGAGAGCGTGCACAAGTGGAAGTCCTCCGACGGCGTCGAGATCGAGGGGATCCTGCTCCTGCCCGAAAGCGGGTACGAGACTCCCCTGCCGCTCGTCGTGGTGCCGCACGGCGGTCCCACCAACGCCACGACCTCGGTGTTCGCCGCGGGTGCACACCGTGGCGACGGGATCCTGCTGGCCCAGGCCGGCTGCGCGGTGCTGCTGCCCAACCCGCGCGGCTCGACCGGCCGCGGCCGGGAGTTCATGGCCGCCAACCTCGGCGACATGGGCGGCGGCGACCTGCGCGATCTGGAATCCGGGGTCGACTCGCTGGCCGCGGCCGGGATCGCCGACCCGGCGCGGGCCGGGATCGTCGGCATCTCCTACGGCGGGTTCATGTCCGCCTGGGCGGCCGCGTGCAGCGACCGGTTCGCCGCGGCGATCCCGATCTCCGGCATCACCGACTGGCTGAGCTTCCACCACACCTCGAACCTCGGCCGGTTCGACGAGATCTACCTCGACGGCACCCCCTACGACCCGTCCGGTCCGTATCTGGACCGCTCCCCGGTGTTCCACGCCGCGAAGTGCCGCACGCCGACCCTGCTGCTGCACGGCGACGCCGACCTCGCCTGCCCGGTGACCCAGGCGCAGGAGTTCTACCAGGCCCTCGCCGCGGTGGGCTGCGAAACGGAATTCGTCACCTACAAGGGTGCCGGGCACGGAATGACCGAACGCGAGCACGTGCTCGACGTGGCCGAGCGCATTCTCGGCTGGTTCTCCCGGCACCTCGGATTCCCGGTCCCCGGCAGCACGCCGTGACCTCCCGAGCTGGGCTCGATATGGCCCAGATGATGGGACGTAAGCTCGACCGGGCCTGATGGTGTATTTTTTTCCTTCAGGGGTCTTTCCGCCAAGGTCCGGAAGCACAGTCGCGAAGCACACACAGAGGGAAGCAGGGCAGTGGTCGACAAGCTTCAGGTGAGCAGCCGTTCGGATGTGCCGATCTACCGGCAGATCGTCACCCAGCTGTCGTTCATGATCGAGGCCGGCGATCTCGCCCCCGGCCAGGCCCTGCCCAGTGCCCGGATGCTGGCCGACAACCTGCGCATCAACCGCAACACGGTGGCGCACGCCTATGCCGAGCTGGCCGAGCTCGGACTGGTCGAGGGGCGCGGGCGCAGCGGCACGATCGTGGTCGGCCCGGCCGCCGAGCCGGAGGGCACGCCGGAGCGCGGCAAGGCCCGCGAGGTGCTGCAGGGCGCCATCCGCGAATGCGTCGAGCTGGGCATGTCCGCGGTGGAGATCCAGTCCCTGGTGCTCAACCTCGCGCTGCGCGCCGAGGACGACCAGCTGAAGATCTCCTTCGTCGAGTGCAATTCCGACCGGGCGAAGTACTTCGCCAGCGAGCTGGAGCAGCACATAGGGATGCGGGTCACGCCGCTGGTGCTGGGCGAGTTCACCGCCGCCGAGGAGCCCGCCGACCTGGTGCTGACCACCTTCTTCCACCTCGCCGAGGTGCGCACGCTGATGCGCCGGCAGCCGGCCGAGGTGGTGGCCATCGTGGTCGCCCCGCACGTGCAGACCCTGGTGCGGATCGCCGCCGCGGCCCGCACCGGCACGGTCGGCATCTGGTACCGCACCGACGAGCAGGCCGTCACCGTCCGGGATTCCCTGCTGGACTCCGGCATCGAGAACGTCCGCGTGCTCGAAGGCGTGACCGACCGCGATCTGGCCGGCATCGACCTGGTGGTCGTGCCGAACGAGGTGCCCGAAATCAAGGAACGGCTCGAAGGCCGGATCGAGGTGATCGAGTTCGGCAACGTCCTCGACACCGCGTCGATCCGGATGGTCAACGAGGTGGTACGCGACATGCAGGCCGCCAAGCGCGAAACCCCCGACCGCCTCGCCGCTTCCTGACCCCCTCGCACCCGCGGTCCGTGAAGGGGCCCTTCACGGACTCTGAGTCCGTGAAGGGCCCCTTCACAGCTTTGCGGGGCACGGGCGGGGTCAGCGGCCCTGGTTGGCGTTCGAGGTGATGAACTCGACCAGCGCCGAGGTCGGGGTGCCGGGGCCGAAGACCTCGTGCACGCCGTAGCCGCGCAGGGTGTCCGCGTCCTCCGGCGGCACCGTGCCACCGACCAGGAACAGCACGTCGTCCCGGCCGTTGTCGCGCAACAGCTGGCACAGCTCCTTCGCGTACTCCAGGTGCGCGCCGGACAGGCTGGACAAGCCGAGCACGTCCGCGTCCTCCTGCACCACGGCCCGCAGAATGGACTCCGGGGTCTGGTAGATGCCGGTATAGACCACTTCCATCCCGGAGTCGCGCAACGCCCGCGCGACCACCTTCGCCCCGCGGTCATGGCCGTCCAGGCCGGGCTTGGCGATCACGACCTTGATCGGGGCCTGCCGGTTCACCGGTGACTTCATGTCGTTGCTCCTGCTCTCTAGAAGACGGTCGACGGCTGGTGGTGGCCCCACACGCCGCGCAGCACGTCGCAGATCTCGCCGACGGTCGCGCGGGCCCGCACGGCTTCCTCGATCAGCGGCATCAGGTTGTGGTGCAGGTCCGGGGCGGCCTTCTCGATCGCGCCGAGCGCGGCGCTCACCCGCCGCCCTTCCCGGGTGCGCTTGACCTCGGCGAGCCGGGTCATCTGCCGTTCCATCACGCCGGGCACGGGCCGGTCGATCTCGATGTCGAGCTGCTCGTTCTCGTCGATGTAGTCGTTCATCCCGACCACCACCGTGTCGCCGCTCTCGATCCGGGTCTGCTGCTCCCAGGAGGAGTCCGCGATCAGCTGGGCGGCGTAGCCGGATTCGACCGCGCCGATCATGCCGCCCATCCCGTCGACGCGTTCGATCAGCGAGCGCGCCTCCTCCTCGATCTGGTTGGTCAGCGTTTCCACGTAGTACGAACCGGCGAGCGGGTCCACCACGTCGGCCGCGCCGGTCTCGTGCAGGATGATCGCCTGGGTGCGCACCGCGATCCGGATCGCGCTCTCCGACGGGATGGACAGCGCCTCGTCGAGCGAGTTGGTGTGCAGGGACTGGGTTCCGCCGAGGATCGCGGCCATCGCCTGGATCGCCGTGCGGGCGACGTTGTTGTAGGGCTGCTGCGCGGTCAGCGAAACCCCCGAGGTCTGGCAGTGCGCGCGCATCAGCCAGGACCGCGGATCCTTGCAGCCGAGCCGTTCCCGGGTCAGCCTCGCCCACAACCGCCGGGCCGCACGGAGTTTCGCGGCCTCCTCGAAGAAGTTGTTGTGCACGTTCCAGAAGAACGACACCCGGGGCGCGAGCCGGTCCGGGTCGATCCCCCGTTCGATGCCCTTTTCCATGTAGCACAAGGCATTGCTGAGGGTCAGCCCGACCTCTTCGACGGCGGTCGCCCCGGCGTCGCGGATGTGGTAGCCGCACACGTTGAGCGGGTTGAACCGCGGCATCACGTCCGCGCCGTACTCCATGGTGTCCACCACCAGGTGCACCGAGGGCTCGGGCGGGAAGATGAACTCGTTCTGGGCGATGTACTCCTTGAGGATGTCGTTCTGCGTGGTGCCGGTCAGCACGTGCCCGGGGAACCCTCGTTCCTCGCCCACCACGCGGTACATCGCCAGCAGCACCGCGGCGGAGGGATTGATGGTCAGCGAGGTGGAGATCCGGTCCAGCGGGATGCCGTCGAACAGCGCGTGCATGTCGACCACGGTGTCCACCGCCACGCCGATCCGGCCGACCTCGCGCCGGTACACCTCGTGGTCGGAGTCGTAGCCGAGCAGCGTGGGCAGGTCGAAGTCGGTGGACAGCCCGGTCTGGCCGGCGTCCAGCAGGTACTTGTAGCGGTTGTTGGTGTCCTCGGCCTGGCCGAACCCCGCCACCTGGCGGATGGTCCACGGACGCCCGCGGTACATCGTGGAGTGCACGCCACGGGTGTAGGGGTACTCCCCGGGCAGCCCGATGTCGGTCTCCGGGTCGCTGTCCCGGATGTCGGCGCTGGTGTAGACGTCCTTGACCTTCGTCCCCGAGGACGTCCGGAACTCCGCCCGCCGCGGCGGGATCCGTTCGTAGTCGGCGGCGACGCGCTCGCGCCGCCACTGCTCGACGTGCTCGTCCCAGCGCTGGTCTCCGTTACCGGTCATGATGTCCATCGGCGCACCGCCTCCTTCAAAATCCGTTCCACGGCGTTCTGCATCGGTTCGTGCGGGTCCAGCGCGATCGACGCCGCGCAGTCGCCCACCCACGCCTCGGCCACGAGTGCCGCGTCCGAGCCCCATTTCTCCGCCCGCTCGGCGGCGAGCCTGCCGCCGTCGAGCAGTGCCTGCCAGCGTTTCTGCAGGCCGGTCCGCAGTTCGTCGACCCCGGTGCCGTCCACCGCCACGGTCTTGTAGACCGCGTCCGCCCGGCCGGCCGCCAGCCGCAGGTGCCGCGCGGTCTCCGCGGCTCCGGGCCGGTCGGCCATGTTGACCACGAACGAGTCCGCGATCTCCATCAGCCCGGCCTTGATCGTCTGCACCGCGTCGCCCAGCCCCGGCACGGTGACCAGCAGGACGGTGTCGGCGACCTCGACGATCGCGACCTCGGTCTGCCCGGCGCCCACGGTCTCGATCAGCACCACGTCGAACAGGCCGGACAGCTCCAGCAGCCGCGCGATGTTGCGGGTGGCCCCGGCGACCGCGCCGTGCGAGCCGCGGCTGGCGAGGCTGCGCACGAACACCCCCGGCCGTCCGGCCAGGTGGGTCTCCATCCGGATCCGGTCGCCGAGCACGGCGCCGCCGCTGAGCGGGCTGGACGGGTCGATGGCCAGCACCGCGACCCGTTCGCCGACGTCCACAAAGGACTCGATCAGCCGTCCGGTGAGGGTGCTCTTGCCCGCGCCCGGCGGTCCGGTGATGCCCACGATGTGGCAGGGCCGCGATGCCCGCGGCACCGACACCTCCCACGGCGGGCTGTTCTCCACCACGGTCACCGCACGGGCCAGTGGTGCCCACATCCCGGTGCGCGCTTTCTCGACCAGCGCGTCGATTTCGTCAGATTCGAACAAGGTCGATCGTCCCGTCCATGATCATCCGCTTCACCGCGTCCTTGGCGGCCTTGCCGATCCCGGTGGTGGGGAAGGCCGTCACCAGCCCCGCCCCGCTCGGCCGCTGATACTTCGCGACCCCGGCCCGGCAGTGCGCCAGCAGTTCCGCGGCGCTGAGCGCGTGACCCGGCCGGGCCACCGCCACCACCACCGGTGTCTCGCCCCACCGCGGGCTCGGGATCCCCACGACGATCGCGCGTTCCACGGCCGGATGCCGGGCGGCGACCGCCTCGATCTCCACCGGCGCGATGTTGAATCCGCCGGAGATGATGATGTCCTTGCTGCGCCCGGTCAGGTGCACCAGCCCGCGCTCGTCGATCCGGCCGAGATCCCCGGTGCGCATCGCGCCGTCCGGGGCGAGCGCCGCCTTCGTGGCCACCTCGTCCCGGTGATACCCGGCCATCCGGGCGGGACTCGCGCCGAGCAGTTCCCCGCCGCCTTCGGCATCCACCACCAGCCGCGTGGTGGGGAAGGCATAGCCGACCGTGCCCGGTTCTTCGCGCAGCAGCCGATGCGGGGCCGCGCTCAGCGGCAGCACCTCGGTCATCCCGTACAGCTGGTGGGTCTCCACCCCGGGCAGCTCGTCCCACCAGCGCTCCAGCAGCGGCACCGGCATCGGCTCGGAGGCGAACAGCACCCACCGCAGGTGGGCGAGCTTGCCCAGCGGCGCGTGTTCGAGCAGCCGGCTCAGGATGGTCGGCACCGCGTCGAAGGTGGTGGCGCGGGTGCAGGCGTCAGCCACGCGGTCGACGTCGAATCCCGGGAGGATCTCCAGGGAACCGCCCGTGCAGAGCACTGGGAGGACCTGTTCGGGGATGCACGCGTGCAGCGGGAGGAACACCACCGACCGGTCGTCGGCGCAGAACGGGAACGCGGAAGTGAGCTGCAGGACCGCGTGCAGCATGGTCGCCTGGGTGTGCATGACGCCCTTGGGCAGCCCGGTGGACCCGCTGGTGAGCATGATCGTGCACACCGCTTCCGGCCGGACCTCGGGCAGCCTGCCCGCGCCCGTCGGCTCCGGATCGGCGCCCGGGTCCATCGGCAGCAGCTCGAAGTGCTCTGCCAGCGTTTCCCGGACCGGATCCCCGAGCTGCCCGGCGAAGACCCGTTTGGGCGCCACCGAGGCCAGCTGACGCTGCGCGGTGCCCGCGTCGAGCATCGCGTTCACCGGTACCGCGATTCCACCGGCCCGCATGATCCCGAGGTAGGTGGCCACGTAGGCGGGCTCGTTCGCGCCGATCAGGCCGACCGGATCGCCCATCCGGTGCCCGCGGCGCAGCAGCAGCCGGGCGACTTCGCCCGCTCTGTCCCACAGGTCCCGATAGGTCCAGACCACCTGATCGCCGACGAGGGCGGGCGAGCCCGCGTGCGCCCGCGCCACCGCACCCACCCACGCCACGACGGAATCCGCCGCGACGGCCACCTCAGGCTTCCCCGGGTGCCGTGCGATCGACGGTGGCGACGACGATGGTCGCCTCCGCCGTGGCCGCCAGGACGGGTTCGGTCAGGTTCCGGACGCCCTTGTCGTCGACGCCCAGTACTTTGTAGATCTTCGCTTCGATGGTGCGGCTGCGGCGGCCGCGCCGGACCACCTTCGCGACGCCTTCGACGAAATCGCCGACCCGCAGCGGTGCCAGGAACTGCACGGAATCGTAGGCCGCGCACAGGCCTTCGTCGCCGCCCTCGCGCAGGGCGATCTCGGTCTCCAGATCGGCGAAGATCTCCATCGCCTTGGAGCCCGCGGCCAGGTCGCCGGCATACCGCGCGTCGGCAGGAGCCAAGCGGAGCCGGATGAAGGCGTCGTACTCGGTGGAGTTCGGCTGAACCATGGGACTCCTCTCCCCGGCCGGGACGACCCTGCCCCGGCACGGGACCCAGGTTAAGCCATATCGACCCATATGACTAGGCCATATCTGCCGAGTTTCCGCACACCTCACCGACCTGGCCGGATCGGCCTACTCGGCAGGCCGCCCGGGCACCCCCATCACGGTGCGCAGGACGCGCATCGCGTTGCCACCCAAGACCTTCCGGACGTCCTCGTCGCTGAACCCGCGCGAGACCATCTCGTCGGTCAGCTTCGGCAGATCCGCGGGCCGCTGGATCTCGGCGACCTCCCAGTCCGGGGTGAGTCCGAGGCCGGGGGCCTGCCAGCCGCCGAACACCTCGTCGAAGTAATCGTCGACGAAGTCCGGGCCCAGCCCCACCGCGTCGATCGAGCCGACCGAGGCCAGGTGCTCGATGTGGTCCACGACCCGGGCCGCGGTCGGGCGTGCGGGATCGATGAAGGGCGGGATGGCCGCCGCCACGCCGATCACGCCGCCGAGGTCGGAGATGGCCTTCACCTGCTGATCGGAGAGGTTGCGGTGCACGTCGGCGACCGCCCGGCAGCCGGAGTGGGTGGCCAGCAGCGGACGGCTCGCCCGGGCGAGCACGTCGTCCACCCCGGCCACGCCGAGGTGGCTGACGTCGAACACGATGCCCAGCCGCTCCATCTCGTCGAGCACCTCGATGCCCTGCGGGGTGAGCCCGCCACGGGAGAAATCGTCGAGGCCGCTGCCGTCGGCGAGAAAGGTCCGGCCGAGGTGGGCCAGCGAGACCACCCGCACCCCGACCCGGCCCATGGTGCGGATCAGCTCCGGATCCTGGCCCAGCCCGTGCGCGCCTTCCAGCGCGAGCACGAACGCGATCCGCCCGGCCGCCACCGCGGCGTCGACCTCGGCGCCGGTCAGGCAGATCCGGACGTCGGCGGGGTGCTCCTCGGCGAGCCGGTGGATCCGCTCGGCCAGCAACAGGGTCCGGCGCAGCCCGCCCTCGGACTGGAACTGGTCCTCCAGGCAGATCGGCAGCACCTGCACCTTGACCCCGCCCGCGCGCAGCTGCGGCAGCCAGAATTCGGCGAAATGCCCCGGCTTGCCCCGGCGGTCGAAGTGGTCCACGAGCAGGATGAGGTCGTTGTGCAGATCGACGACCGTCGCGTTCCGGTGCAGCTCGGTCATCGGGCACCCGCCGTGGACGGCCCGCGATGGTAAGACAGAGAATGTCTGATATCCATAGGCTCAAGCTAGGCTGGGCCACCCCCGGGCGCAAGAACCACCCGGGGGTGCGCGCACGGTGCCGGAGCAGGCCGAACGATCGGTGTATTCACCGCGACGCGCCGACCAGAGATCGGGTTCCGGGCGGGAGTCTCGCGGTGCCGCCTGCGAGGAAATGCAGGATCGCCTCCTGCAAAGCCCGGACCGCGCGCGGATGCTCCACGTCGCGGCGGTAGGCCAAGCGAACGACCCGGCTGAGGCCGGGTTCGGTGACCTGCGTGCGGCGGAACCGGGTGCCCACCACCGTGCTGGGCACCACCGCCAGTCCCAGCCCGGCCTGGACGAGCTCCAGCACCGCGTCCATCTCGCCGCCTTCGATCGCGAACAGCGGCTCGAACCCCTCCCCGAGGCAAGCGTTCACCGTCGTCTCCCTCAGGTCGTAGCCGCGGCGGATTCCCGGTGGTCAAGGATCTCGTGGTCGACCGTTCCGCGTTTGACCGGATCGTTCAGGCCGGCGGCGACATCACCGCGCCCACCGGCAGCGCCCCCGAGGCGCACGCCACCCCGGTTCCCAAGGCGGACGCCGACCTCGCCTTCGACAATGCGACCTGCATCGGCTGTGGTGCCTGCGTCGCGGCCTGCCCCAACGGTTCCGCGATGCTGTTCACCTCCGCCAAGGTGGCTCACCTCAACGCATTGCCGCTGGGCCGGCCCGAACGCGCGCACCGCGTGCTGGACGTGGTGGAGACGATGGACGCGGAAGGCTTTGGCGGGTGCACGAATACCGGCGAGTGCGTGGCGTCCTGTCCAAAGGGGATTCCGCTGAGCAGCATCGCCGCGCTGAACCGCGAGTTCCTGCGCGCGAGCCGTTCCCGGCGGTGAGAGGGCTCGCGGTGGACGGGCAGGTTCATTCGCCCGTGCCCGCCGGAATCGCGGGCACCGTCGCCGAAATCGCCGTGCCGCCACCGGGTTCGGACTCGATCTCCAGCCTGCCCGCCAAGCGTTGCACACGCCGCCGCAGCCCGGCCAAGCCGAGGCCGCCGGTGCCGGGCGCGGCGGACCGCGTCGCACCGGGGGTGAAGCCGACGCCGTCGTCGCGGACGTCCAGGGTGACCAGATCCTCCATATAGGACAACGTCAACCCGACCCGGGCGGCCTGCGCGTGCTTGGCCACATTCGCCAGCGCCTCCTGCGCGGCGCGCAGCAGCGTTACCTCGACCTCCGCGTGCATCGGGCGGGCGTCGCCGGTGGTCGTCAGTGCGACGGCCACGTCGTTCACGTCCGCCCAGCGCCGGGCGACCTCGCCGATCGCGTCCGGGAGCCGTGCGTCCGCGAGCACGGCCGGTTCGACCGCGAGCACCGTCCGGCGGGCCTCGCCGAGGCTCTCCCTGGCCAGCTCCCGCGCGTTCGCCAGGTGCCGGCGCGCCGCCGGGCGTTCGTCGAGCGCTTGTTCCGCGGCTTGGACCTGGGTGAGGATCCCGGCCAGGCCCTGCGCCAGGGTGTCGTGGATCTCCCGCGCCGTCCGCTGCCGCTCGTCCTGCACGCCGGCCTCGCGGGCCTGGACGAGCAGCTGGGCGTGCAGACCGGCGTTCTCCGCCAGCGCGTCCTCCAGCTGGCGGTTGGCCTCGTGCAGCTCGCGTTCCCCGGCGACGTGGAAGAAGTGGAACAGCGCCCCGGACAACACCATCGAAACCAGGCTGACGCCCAGCCATTCCCACCACAGCCCCTCGGCGCGAACGGCGCTGAGCCCACCCAGCACCGCCAGCGCCGAGGTCACCGCCGTGACCGACGCGCCCACGTACATCCAGCGGCCCTTGAGGAACCGGAACGCGAGCGGATAGCCGACCCAGGCGAAGAAGCCGTACCAGGGCGCGATCGCCACCAGCCCCGCGGTCAGCGACGCCAGCCCGGCGTAGTAGACCCCCATCACCGCAGCGGTTTCGTGCCATTGCGGGTGCGTGTCGAACCAGAGCAGCCACAGCACGGTCGCCGCGGACAGCGCGAGGGCCACCGGTGCCGGACCCTCACCGGCCGGCTCCAGCGTCACGGCCACGCCGACCGCGAGGAGGAAGTACGGGATCAGCCGCAGGATCACGCTGTCCCCCAGCCTCCCGCGACGCGGCACCGGCTCAGGCTCGACGCCCACCCCTCACTCCCAACGGAAATACCGCGCGGCCAGCCCGCCGGCCACGATCGCCCACCCCAGCAGGACGGCCAGGTGCAGCAGCTGCGGCCAGTGCCCGGCGGTGGCGTCCTGCAATGACTGCACGCCCGCACCGAGCGGGGTGAAATCGCTGATCGTGCGCAGCACCGGGTTCATGCTGTCGCGCGGCAGCCACAACCCGGCGAAGAACATCAGCGGAAAGAACACCAGCGTGCCGATCGCACCCGCGGCCTTGCCACTCGGCGCGATCGACGCGATCAACAGCCCGATCGCGAACAGCGCGAGCGCCACGAGCAGATAGCCGAGCACGTAGGCGACGGCCTGGCCGGGCAGCGGGACGTCGAAGGCGAAGCGGCCGATCAGCAGGACCACTACCATCGTGCCGGCCGAAAGCACAAGGGACATCAGCACTTGCGCCCCGAGCATCGCCCCGGGTTTCACCGGCGTGGTGCGCATCCGGCGCAGCACACCCTTTTCCCGGTATGTGGCGAACAGCTGGGACAACCCGTTCAACGCGAACATGGCCAGCCCCAACGCGATCACGATCGGCACGTACAGGCCGAGGATGGTGCCGCCGCCCAGCGAGGCCTGTGGCTCCCGCATGGACGGCACGAGGCCGAGCACCACCAGCAGCAGCGGCGGGAACGCGAGCGCGAAGAACACGATCACCGGCTCGCGGAAGAACAGTTTGGTTTCGGTGGCGGTGAGCCGGGACAACGCGGACATGCGAATCTCCTCAGACGTCGACGGGGCGGCCGGTGAGCGCGACGAACGCGTCGTCCAGCGTGGTCTGCTCGACCCTCAGGTCGGCGGCGGTGAGCTGGTTGCGGGCGAGCGTGGTGGTCACCGCGAGCAGCAGGTTCCCGGTGCCGGTGACCACGACCCGGCCGCCGGCGCGCTGCACCGACTCGACCTCGGGCAGCGCGGTCAGCAGCGCGTCGTCCAGCGGTGCGGACGGCCGGAATCGGATCCGCTGCCGGTCGTCCACCTTCGCGACCAGCCCGGCCGGCGTGTCCAGCGCGACGACGCGGCCGGAGTCGATCACCGCGAGCCGGTCGCAGAGCCGTTCCGCCTCCTCCATGAAGTGCGTGACCAGCAGGATCGTCACGCCCCGGGCGCGGATGCCCTCGATCAGGTCCCACACGTCCCGGCGCGCCTGCGGATCGAGCCCGGTGGTCAGCTCGTCGAGCACGGCCACCTTCGGGCTGCCGAGCAGGGCCAGCGCGATCGACAACCGCTGTTTCTGCCCGCCGGACAGCCGCCGGAACTGCGTGCCGAGCTTGTCGCCGAGGCCCAGCAGGCCCGCCAGCTCACGCCAGTCGGCCGGGTCGCGGTAGAACGAGCTGTAGAGCTCCAGCGCTTCGCCGACCCGCAGCTTCTCCTGCAGCTCGCTTTCCTGCAACTGCACGCCGACCAGCTCGCGCAGCTCACCCTCCTCGCGGTGCGGGTCGAGCCCGCACACCCGGATGCTGCCGCCGTCCGGGGTGCGCAACCCCTCCACGCATTCCACGGTCGTGGTCTTGCCTGCCCCGTTGGGGCCCAGAATCCCGAAGATCTCGCCCGGCTCGACGGCGAAGCTCACCCCGTTGACCGCGGTGTGCTCGCCGTAGCGCTTGACGAGGCCGTCCACCTCGATGATCGCCATGCCCCCGAGCCTGCCGCGCGACCCCGGTCCCCGGATCGACTGCCCGGCCGGAACGCTGGGGCAGGTGGTGGATCCGCGCATCCACTGATCGGTGGATGCGGCGCTATTCCTGCCCGTGCCGGTGTGGTGGCTTCCGGTGGTCGTTTCGCTGCCGCTGGTAGGAACCCGGGGGGACGTCGTCGGAATTCTCTGCCGGTGAGGTGACCGGCGGCGGGCTCGGCGGGGCTGTTTCCTTGCTGGTGGCGCGAATCGTGCTGTCCGGCACGTCGGCGGTCGCCGGGGGTGGCACCGGACTCGCGGTGAGTGTGGTGATCGCTGTCGGCGGAGCGGACGACGGCACGGCCGGCGGTGGCACCGGCTCCCCGGCCGCGTCCCCGGCCGAGGACGGCCACAGCGCCCACACACCCAGCCCACCGAACGCAACCACTGCCGCCCCCGCAACGATCAGGGATCGCACCGGACGACGCCCGACCGACGGGGCCGTTTCCGCACTGGCTCCGTCGAGCAGCTCGTCAAGGCCGGACAACTCCGCCGTCGCCGGGCCGCCTGCCGCGGCCAGTTGCGCGGCCGCGGAGCCGCTTCGGTCGTCCAGCGCCCCGCCGAACACACCCTCCGGTACCGCCGGACCGTCCGTCACGGGCCGCTGCGCGCGAGGCGCACCGTCGATCCGCGGCATCGGCGCCGTCTCGGACATCCGCACCAGGCGCGCGACGGACTCCAGATCACCGGCCTCACCCGGCTCCGTGCCGGCCATCCCGACCTCCAGCCGCCGGAACACCCGCACGGCACGACCGGCGGCCAGATCCTAGGGACCGTCCACCTACCTTGTAAACCACGGCTGCCGAACGGGCGCACGTAGGCCAAGGCTGTGAAGGGGCCCTTCACGGACTCTGAGTCTGTGAAGGGCCCCTTCACAGACTTCAGGCTCCCGGCGCGCAGACCGAGTGAGCGCCGGTCACTGCCCTGCGAGCCCCGCGTGCGTCTCCCGCAGTGTGCGCTTCACGATCTTGCCGCTGGGGTTCTTCGGCAACGCGGCCACGAACACCACGTACTTCGGGCACTTGAACCCGGCCAGGTGCTCCCGGGTGTGCGCGAGCACCGCCTCCTCGGTCAGCGTCACGCCTTCGCGCGGCACCACCGCAGCGGTCACCGCCTCGATCCAGTGCGGATGCGACACCCCGAATACCGCTACCTCGGCCACCCCGTCAAGCAGGTAGAGCGCTTCCTCCACCTCGCGGCTGGCGACATTCTCGCCGCCGGTCTTGATCATGTCCTTCTTCCGGTCCACCACCGACAGATAGCCCTCGGCGTCCAGCACGCCGAGGTCGCCCGAGTGGAACCAGCCGCCCTCGAACGCGGCGGCCGTCTTCTCCTCGTCCTCGTAGTAGCCGAGCGTGGCGTGCGGGCTGCGGTGCACGATTTCGCCGACTTCGCCGGGCGGCAGGGCGCGGCCCTCGTCGTCGACGATCCGCGTCTCCACATTCAGCGCCGCGCGGCCGGCCGAACCCGCCTTCGCCAGTTGCTCGTGCGGCTGCAGGATGGTGGCCAGCGGCGCCATCTCGGTCTGTCCGTAGAAGTTCCACAGCTGCACGTCCGGCAGCCTGCGCGCCAGCTCCCGCAGTACCTCAACCGGCATCGGCGACGCCCCGTAGTAGCCCTTCCTCAGGCTCGACAGATCGGTTTCATCGAAAGCCGGGTGGCGCAGCAGGGAAATCCACACCGTCGGCGGGGCGAACAGCTTCGTCGCCCGTTCCCGCGCCACGGCCGCGAGCAGCGCCGCCGGATCCGGGCCGGGCAGGATCACGCTCGTCGCGCCGAGGTAGACGTCGACCGAGAAGAAGCAGTCCAGCTGCGCGCAGTGGTAGAGCGGCAGGGAGTGCACCTCGATGTCGTCGCCGGACATGCCGCCGTCGAGCGCGCACGAAACGTACTGGCTGAGCAGTGAACGGCTGGACAGCAGCACCCCTTTCGGCCGCGATTCGGTCCCGGAGGTGTACATCAGGCGCAGCGGATCGTCGTCGGCCACGAGGACGTTCGGCGCCGATTCGTCGCCCGGCCCGTCGATCCAGTCCGTGACGCTCGCCCAGCCGTCGCCGGAACCGCCGATCCGGGCGCGCAGCACGCCGGTCTTGCCCGCCCGCTCCAGCGCGGCCGCAGCGGTGTCCAGCAGCGCATCCTCCGCGATCAGCCCGGAGACGTCGGCGTGACCGAGGATGTAGGCGATCTCCTCGGCGCCGAGCATGAAGTTGACCGGCACCAGCACCAGCCCGAGCTTCGCGGCGGCGAACACCAGTACCGCGAACTCCCGGTTGTTGTGGCTCAACAAGGCGAGCCGGTCACCCTTGACGAGGCCGCGCGCAGCCAGCGCATGCGCACACCGGTTGACCGACGCGTCGAACTCCCGGTAGGTGACCCGCCACTCCCCCGCCACGACGGCGATCCGGTCCGGATGACGCAGCGCAGCGCGGCGCACCATGTCGCCGACCGCGTGCTGCCGGGCGTGCTCGATGGCTTCGGTCGTCTCGGCGCGGTACTGGCTGGGCATAGCCGGAGTCTCATCCACTGCCCGGACCAGCGCAACCTGCCGGTGATCACCGCACCGGCCCCCCTCGGAACGGCCGGGAAGATCGAGGCGGCTCAGCCGTCCTTCGCCCACACCCGGACCGCGGCCGCCACCAGGATCCCGGCCGCGCCGAGCACGATCCCGGCCACCAGCAACCCCGAGGCGATCAGTCCGAGCGCGGCAACGCCGAACAACGCCACCTCAAGGAAGAACCGCGTCGGCTCCGGCGCCCGGCGTTTCGCCTTGGGCGCCACCACGAACATCCAGATCACTGCGGCCAGCGCCGGCCACAGGACCCCCGCCAGCACATCGAGCAGCACGCCCCCGCCGAGCCGGGCACCCGCCACCGCGAGCCCGGCCAGCAGCGCCAGCTCGGTGCAGAACCGGATGACCAGCACGAAGCCGCCGAAGCCGCGCAGCGCGGGAGGAGTCGTGGTCACCCCGGCAGCGTAACGGCCCCGGCCGGTCGATCGCCCAACCGCCCTGCCCGGCGACTTCCCGCCCGAAATGCCCCAGCCGAAAGGCTGTGAAGGGAACCTTTTGCGCGGCGACCCCCAGCCGAAAAGCTGGTATTCCGCGCCGCAGTACGTACCAACCGGATTCCCTCACGATCCACCTGGCGCGCCGGCGCCCGGCCCTTGGCCACGGCGGCGCCGTGGCCAAGGGCCGGGCAGCCGCCTCCCGGATTTCACGATGCGCAACCGACCGGACCACCCCGGACCACCGGACCGCCTCCCCGACATTCTCCCCTGGACCCCGCCCCCATCCCGTCAATTCCTGCCCACGCCCCGTCGCCTCCGGCTGACCAGCGGCTTTCCCGGCATTCGAAGTGACCGGCCGACCACCCAGCGTCACCCCGGCGCCCGGCTTCGCAACATCTTGGCAATCACCTTGACACCGACTGTGGTCCGGACCACTCTCTCCATATTGGTCTACACCATTCGGCAGAGCGGCCCGGGGTGGCCTGCTCCGAAAGGACGGGACGAGTGAAGCGCTGGCTCAAGCTGGCGGCCGGGGCCGCCGCCATCACGCTCGCGACCGCCGGGTGCGCCGGCTCCGGCGGGAGTCCGGACGCCGCGGCACCGGGCGGTGGACAGGGTGGCACGCTGACGGTCTGGCTGATGACCGGCTCCGCGCCGGAGAGTCTCACCCAGGAGCTGAACCGGGAGTTCGAAGCAGCCCATCCGGGCGTCAAGGTCGACTACCAAGTCCAGCAGTGGAACGGGATCCAGCAGAAGCTGACCACCGCGCTGGCCGGCGACACCCCGCCGGACGTGATCGAGGTCGGCAGCACGCAGACGCCGGCGTTCGAGGCGCAGGGCGTGCTGCAGGACCTCACCGGCGACGTGGCGAACCTCAACGGTGCCCAGTGGCTGGCTGGGCTCAAGGCTTCCGGCGAGTACGAGGGCAAGACCTACGGCGTGCCTTTCTACGCCGCGAGCCGGGAGGTCATCTACCGCAAGGATATGTTCGAGCAGGCGGGCATCACCAAGCCGCCCGCGTCGAACCAGGAATGGCTCGACGCGATCGCCAGGCTGAAGGCGAAGTTCGGCAGTGACAAGGACTTCCAGCCGCTCTACCTGCCGGGCCAGAACTGGTACGCACTGCTGTCGCTTATCTGGGACAACGGCGGTGAGGTCGCCAAGTCCGGCGGCAAGGGCTTCAAGTCCACTCTGGACAGTCCAGGGTCGAAGGCGGGCCTCGAATTCTACAAACAGCTCGTGGACGCCTCGGGCACCACCGCACCGAAGGACAACGACGAGGCCAACCCGCAGCAGGCCGGCATCTACGGCGGCGGCAAGGTCGCGATGTTCATCGGCACGCCGAGCGAGCTGCCGACCGCGGCGAAGACCGATCCGGGCATCACCGCGAAGACCGGCGCGTTCCCGATCCCCTCGCGCACCGGCGGGGCCGGCGCCCCGGTGTTCCTCGGCGGCTCGAACCTGGTCGTGCCGGTCAACAGCAAGCACATCGACCTGGCCAAGGACTACCTGAAGCTGCTGACCGGCGCCAAGTACATGACGCAGATGGCCGCGGCGGGCACCGTGCCGGGCACCTCCACCGACGTCGCCGCGCTGGCCAAGGACCCGCTCGGCGCGGTGATGGCGCAGACCTCGAAGAACGGCCGCACGGTGCCGGCCAGCCCGAAGTGGGGTGAAGTCGAATCCGGGCAGAACCCGATCAAGGACATGCTCACCGCGTACCTGACCGGAAAGAAGAGCCTGGACCAGGCGACCGCGGACGCGAACACCGCGCTCGACAAGATCATCGGCGGATGACCGCGACGAAGGACGCACTGCTGCCGGCGGGGCCGCCCCCGCCGGCAGCGGCTCGCGTCGGTCTCGTGAAACGAGTGTGGAGCCGCGGCCAGCTGACCCCGTATCTGCTGCTCCTGCCCGCCCTCGCCGCGGTGCTGGTGCTGCTCGGCTGGCCCACCGTGCAGATGCTCGGCATCAGCCTGCGCAAGCTCGACCTGCGCGAACTGGTGACCGGCAAGGCGATCTGGGTGGGCCTGCAGAACTACACCGACGCCCTCACCGATCCGGAGTTCTGGACGGTCACCGTCCGCACCGTCGTCTTCACGGCCGCGCTGGTGGCCACGACGCTGCTGATCGCCCTGCTGATCGCGGTGCTCATGCGCCATCTGAACCCGGTGGTGCGGATCGTCGTGCAGATCTCGCTGGTGCTGGCCTGGGCGGTGCCGGTGATCTCCACGACGACGGTGTTCCAATGGATTTTCGACCAGCAGTACGGAATCCTCAACAAGACGCTCGACAAGCTGGGGTTCCACTCGTTCATCGGCTACTCCTGGTTCGCCAGCGGCACCAGCACCCTGGTCGTGATCGGCCTGCTGGTGCTCTGGCAGGCGGTGCCGTTCGTCGCGTTCACGCTCTACGCCGGGCTGCTCGGGGTGCCGCGCGAGCAGTACGAGGCGGCCGGGATCGACGGCGCCGGGCCGTGGCAGACCTTCCGCGCGGTGACCTGGCCGGTGATCCGGCCGATCCTGACCATGGTCACGTTCCTGTCCCTGCTGTGGGACTTCACTATGTTCGCGCAGGTCTGGGCGATCCGCCAAGGCGGTCCGGACGGCGCCAGCACCACGCTGGCCATCCTGCAGTATCTCAAGGGCATCGCGGGCAGCCACTTCGGTTCGGCCGCGGCGATCGCCACCATCATGCTGGTGCTGCTGCTGGCGGTCACCGCCCGGTACGTGCAACTGCTGGTGCGGAGCAAGGACGGTGAACTCGCGTGAGAAAGTCCTTGGCCCAGCGGATCACGCTGTCCGTGCTCGGCGTGCTCGTCGCACTGGTGTTCCTGTTCCCGACGTACTGGATGTTCACCACCGCGCTGAAGACGCCGGGCGAGATCCTGTCGCCGAAATTCGATCTGCTCCCCTCGTCGGCGACGTTGTCGAACTTCGCTTCGGCGCTGACGAAGCCCGGCTTCCTGACCTATCTCGGCAACAGCCTGATCGTCACGCTCGGCGCGGTGCTCGCGGCGCTGGTGGTCGGGGTGCTGGCGGCGATTCCGCTGGCCCGGTTCCGCTTCCGCGGGCGCAAGGGGTTCCTGCTGCTGGTCCTGGTCGCGCAGCTCGCCCCGCTGTCCGCGCTGTTCATCCCGATGTACCTGCTGATGCGCGACATCGGGCTGCTGAACACGCTGCCCTCGCTACTGCTGGTGTACTTCGCGACTTCACTGCCGTTCACCGTGTGGATGCTCTACGGGTTCGTCAACGGGATCCCCTACGATCTCGAAGAGGCCGCGATGATCGACGGGTGCAGCCGGACCGGCGCGTTCCGCCGGGTCACCCTGCCGCTGCTCGGTCCCGGGCTCGTCACCACCTCGGTGTTCAGCTTCATCACCGCGTGGAACGAGTTCCTGTTCGCGCTGGTGTTCATGCGGGACCAGGCGAAGCAGACGCTGCCGGTGTGGCTGTCCTCGTTCCGCACCGCGTTCTCCGTGGACTGGGGCGGAGTGATGGCCGCGTCGGTGGTCTACGCGATCCCCGCGGTGGTGTTCTTCCTGATCGTGCAACGAAAACTCGTGTCCGGCATGACCGCCGGCGCGGTGAAGGGATAGCCGATGCCGAACCTCCGCAGCTGGGCCGAAGCCGTGCTGCTGCCCGGTTTCGCCGGTACGACCGCCCCGGAGTGGCTGCTGCGGCGGCTCGCGGACGGCCTCGGCGGGGTGATCCTGTTCGGCCGCAACGTGGTCGACGACGAGCAGGTCGCCGCGCTCACCTCCGCCCTGCGCGCCGAACGCGAGGACGTCGTGGTCGGCATCGACGAGGAAGGCGGCGACGTCACCCGGCTGGACGTCGCCACCGGTTCCTTCGTGCCCGGCCCGCTCGCGCTCGGCGCCACCGGGGACCCGGAACTCACCACGTCCGTCGCGGCGGCGCTCGGCGAACGGCTCGCCGCGTGCGGGGTGACGGTGAACCTGGCCCCGTGCGCCGACCTGACGCTCGCCGCGGAAGACCCGATCATCGGTGTACGGGCGTTCGGCACGGATCCGGCGACCGCCGCCCCGCACGTCGCGGCGTACGTGACAGGGCTGCAAAAGTACGGCGTGGCAGCCTGCGCGAAGCACTTCCCCGGCCACGGCGCGGCGACCGAGGATTCGCACGTCACGCTCCCCGTCCTCCCCCGGACGCCGGAGGAACTGCGCTCCATCGAGCTGGTCCCGTTCGCCGCGGCCATCCAGGCGGGTGTGCGCTCGGTGATGTCGGGCCACCTCGTGATCCCCGACTGGGGCGAGGCCCCGGCGACGCTGAACCGGACCGCGCTCACCGAGGTGCTGCGGGGCGAACTCGGCTTCACCGGTGCGGTAATCACGGATGCCCTGGAGATGGGTGCCATCTCCGGCGCCTACGGCAGGCACGACGGGCTGGGCGACGCCGCGGTACGGGCGCTGGCCGCCGGGGCGGACGCGTTGTGCATCGGTGGCGCCGCGTTCGACGTCGCCACCCTGGACCGGGTCACCGCAACGATCGTGACAGCCGTCGCCGAGGGAACCCTGCCCGAGGAACGCCTCGCCGATGCAGCCTCCCGGACGGCCTCGCTGGGCACCTCCCCGTCCGCCGCCCCGCTACGCCCGGTCGACCACACGCTGGGGATGGCAGCCGCTCGCGCCGCACTGCGGATCACCGGCACACCCGCCCTCGCCGGACCACCGCTGGTCCTCGACGTACGCACCGACCCGACCCTCGCGGCCGGGCCGATGCCGTGGGGCCTGGGACCACACCTGACCGAGCTGGTCCCCGGCACTCGGGCACTCACCGTCGGCCCCGGCGATGCGGAGCAGGTGCTCGCCGAGGCCGCATCGTGGCCGAGCGTCGTGGTGGTCACCCGGGAAGCACACCGGCACCCGGCAGTGCGGGAACTCCTCGACCGGCTGTCCACTGTAGACTACATTCGAGTGGAGACCGGGGCACCCGGCCCGGCCTCCGGGGAGCGGCCGCGGATCGATACGTTCAGCGGGTCGTTCGTGAGCCTGCGCGCGGCTGCGGAGTATCTGGCCTGAACGAGGCGCCTCACGTGGTCGCCACCCGGCCACGCGGCACCCTCGATCGAGAGTCCATAGTGGACCAGACGAAGGCCCCACCCGACATCCGGGAGCCGGCCGCGAATCGACACATTCAGCAGTGGATCTGCGATCCCTGCACGAAGCCGCGCAGCGCGGGAGGAGTCGTGGTCACCCCCGCAGCGTAACGGCCCCGGCCGGTCGATCACCCAACCGCCCTGCCCGGCGACTTCCCGCCCGAAATGCCCCAGCCGAAAGGCTGTGAAGGGAACCTTTTGCGCGGCGACCCCCAGCCGAAAGAATAGCAGAATTCGATCACCAGCTCCGCGACGGTCACGTCCAAGGGCGTGCCGAACGTCGCGGCAGTACCAAAAAACTCAGCTCCCTGCCACGACGGCGGTACCGCAACGGCACGAAGATGTCGCCGGGACCAGGGATCTCCACCTCCGGAACCGGTTGCGCGCACGGATAACCGCGTAGCTCGGCGAGCCCCGGATCGGCAGTCTGCTCAACCTGGCGGCGGAGCCGGCCTAGCAGGTGCGCGCGCCACTCCCCCAGATTCAGCACGTGCGGCGCCATCCCCGTCCGGGTGGAGGGCGACCCGCAGGACGTTGACCGGACCGTCCAGCAATTTCGGCGAAACACCCTCGATGAGCGCGGAATCCGTTGCCGGACAAGGAGATTCACGAAGACTCGTGGTGCCGGGTCAGCGACCCGGCACCGCCTCAGCGACCGCGCACGTCGTCGGTGAACTGCTGCTGGCACTGCTCGATCTTGGTCCGCTCGCCGTTCGCCTGGTTCAGGCAGTCCTGCAGATTGGTCAGCTGATTGCCGAACTTCGCGAAAATCGACCCGACCAGCACGGCCAGCAGCACGCCGATCACCAGGCCGATCGAGCCGGTGACCACACCGGAGATCGACATACCCTTGTTCGTGGCCTCCCCGCGGTTCGCGCGTTTGATGCCGAGGATGCCGAAGATCAGCGCGAGGACGCCGAGCACGATGCCGCCCCACACGGTCCAGCACAGCACGAGGGCCAGAATGCCCAGCACCAGCGCCGTAACCCCGAAACCGTTGCGCGGCGTCACCGGCTGCCCGTACCCCGGGGGCGGCGGGGCGGGATAGGACCCGTCCGGGTTCCCCGGATACTGCGCGGGTTGCGGGTACTGCGGGGCCTGGGGGTACTGGGGTGTCTGCGGGTGCTGCGGGGTCTGATCGTCGGGCGTGCTCATCGTCCTGGTCCCTTTCCGCCACGGGCGTGCTGCCCCGGCGCGAACCTTATCGACCGAGACGCCCGATTGTTACCGACCGCCACGACCGTGACAGATTCGTGCCGGTCGCGCGACCCCGGACGGCGGCGCAGGTCAGCCCGTGCGGCGGGAATTGCGACGCTGAGTCAGCTCGTCCGGCACGACGGCCTCGACCACTCCACCGTCCGCGCGTTCGGCGGGGAACTCGTGGATAGTGCCGCTGATCTCCTGCATCGCCCCGCTGACCGCGATACCGAACACGCCCTGGCCGCCCTGCAGCAGGTCGACGATCTCCTCCGGCGAGGTGCACTCGTACACCGTGGTGCCGTCGGAGAACAGCGTGACCTTGGCCAGATCCCGCACCCCGCGTACCCGCAGGTGCTCGACCGCGACCCGGATGTTCTGCAGCGACACCCCGGTGTCCAGCAGCCGCTTGACCACCTTGAGGACCAGGATGTCCTTGAACGAGTACAGCCGCTGGGAACCAGACCCGTGCGCGGTGCGGATGCTCGGCGCGATCAGCTTCGTGCGCGCCCAGTAGTCCAGCTGACGGTAGGTGATCCCGGCGATCTGACAGGCCGCCGGTCCGCGGTAGCCAACCAGTTCGTCGGGCAGCGAGGCGTCGGGGAACAGCTCACCCTGCTCCCCGTCCGCGGCACGAACAGGCGGCCTCTCCGGACTACCAGCCTCGACCACGCAAGCCTCCCCTCGCCCGACCCGGCGGCCGGCGAACCACAGCCGGCCGGACCCAGGAGCGGGATCGACCGGGGAGTATCGGCCACGACCGCTCGCGGTCGGCGAATCACATCGTGGCGATTTACCGCCTTCGACGGTAAGGCCGCGCCGCGAGCCGGTCAACGCGACGCGCGGCGGACCTCAACGCCGTATCGAGAGTTGGCCCGTTCGCCGTATCGGAGAGCACTTCCGTCCCTCGCCCGCACAACCCCGTCGACAATCTTACTCAGGGGTGTTACTTTTTACTCATGCAAGTAATTCCGGACAGCCGGGCCGAACTCGGCCTCAGCATCACCGAGGCCACCACCCGGGCACAGATCATCGGGGCGACGATCGCGACGATCGCCGAGCAGGGCTACGCGCGCACCACCTTCACGCGAATCAAGGAGCGGGCCGGGCTCAGCAGCACGCGACTGATCTCGTATCACTTCACGAACAAAGCCGGTCTCCTGCAAGCAGTGTTGAGCACCGTCGTCGAAACAAGAACGCAATACCTCAGCGAACACAGCACGGGGATCGACCCGGGCGACCGGCGCGGAAACCTGCGCGCATACCTGGAAACCTCCGTAGCGTTCCTCCGCGATTACCCTCAGTGCGTACAGGTTCTCGTCGAACTGGGTGCGCACACCGGGGATCGGGACGGCTGGTCGATGACCGGCGTGATGCTGACGCAGGTGCGCACGGGATTCGTGCAACGGCAACTGGAACAGGGCAAACGGGAAGGGGTCTTCGGCGACATCTCCGCCGATGTGGTCGCGCTGTCGATCGCGCAGGCCGTGGACGGGGTGGCGGCCGCCTACGCCGCCGATCCGGCTCTCGATCTGGATCGGTACGGGCGGGAACTCGCGGATCTGTTCGACCGCGCCACGGCTGTCCGGTAATCCACGGGAAATACTCCGGTGCGAGCGGGGAGCCAGGCCCCGCTCACCGGCGGGCGGCTCAGGTGTCGGCGCCGCGGAAATCCTCAGGGGACACCGAATCGAGGAATTCGCGGAACTTCTCGACCTCGTCCTCCTGCTCGTCCGGGATGATCAGGCCCGCCTCCTCCAGCACCGCGTCCACGGCGTGGATGGGCACCCCGATCCGCAGCGCCAGTGCGACCGAGTCGCTGGGCCGCGCGGACACCCGGACATCCCCGTCGAAGACCAGCTCGGCGAAGAACGTGCCTTCCTTGAGGTCGGTGATCACGACCTGTTCCAGTTCCCGGCCGAGCGCGCCGATGACCTCCTTGAGCAGGTCGTGCGTCAGTGGCCGGGCGGGTCGGACTCCCTGCTGCTCCAAGGCGATCGCGGTGGCTTCGACCGAGCCGATCCAGATCGGCAGGTACCGCTCGCCCTCGGTCTCCCGCAGCAACAAGATCGGCTGATTGGCGGGCAGTTCGACCCGCACGCCGACGACGCGCATCTCGCTCATCGGGCTTCGCCTCCCTCTCGTGCACACGGGCTGCAGCGCTTGCGACGTTCTCGCGCCGTTGGTTCCGACGCTACCCGTCATCCGGGCGCTGTGCTCGCTAGTGGCGGACATTCTCGGTTCGCGGCGGCGCAAACCGTCTCTTCTCACGGTACGGCATGCACGCGCGAACATTCAGTCATTGACAACCGCCGCGCAACGTTTCTCACATCGCCGGCGGGCACCGGGCCGGGTTCAATCGCCGGCGACGCTCCGGATCCCGGCTTTCACGAGCAGTGTGTGCAAGGTGACCGACAGTGCGGCCAGCTCCCGGACCAACTCGTCGGCGCGGGCCTTCGCGTCCGCGTCGCGATGGCGGTACACGGGGGTCACGATCTGCTCCAGCAAACCCACTTCGCGGTCGGCCGCGGCGCGGAAGGCACGCAGATGTCTCGGCTCGATACCGAACTCGGTCAGTGCCCGCGCGGTCCGCGCGATCAGCACCGACTCGGGACCGAAGAACCCGGCCGGACCGGGCCGCAGCAGGCCGTACTGGCACAGCTCGGCCAGCGCCTGCTCGTCGATGCCGGCCTGTGCCAGCAGGTCCTCCTGGGTCAGCCGGGTGTCCGGTCCCGGCTCGAAGTCCGCCGCCGCGGGCAGTCCCGCCGTGCTCGGATCGCCCAGCGGGACCAGGCGGCGCGGCAGCCGCGGCACGGCCGGGACCGCCGCATCCGGCTCGGCTCCGGCGTCGGCCGCGTCCAGCTGTTCCTTGATGACCTTCAGCGGCAGGTAGTGATCGCGCTGTGCGGACAGCACGAACCGCAGGCGTTCGACGTCCGCCGGGGCGAACTGCCGGTAGCCCGAGGGCGTGCGGCCCGGCCGGACCAGTCCTTCGGCTTCCAGGAACCGGATCTTGGAGATGGTGACATCGGGGAAGTCGCCGCGCAGCTGCGCGAGCACCGCCCCGATGCTCATCCCCTCGCGCCGGGCCTGGTAGCGACCGGGCCGGCCGGCCGCCGTCACTGCGCCCCCTGGCCCCCCTGGCCCGGGCCGGTCAGGAAGACCAGGCGGAACTTGCCGATCTGCACCTCGTCGCCGCCGGCCAGCACGGCCTGGTCCACCGGCTCGCGGTTGACGTAGGTGCCGTTCAGGCTGCCCACGTCGATCACCACGAACTCGCCGCCCTCACGCCGGAATTCGGCGTGCCGGCGGGAGACCGTGACGTCGTCGAGGAAGATGTCGCTGTCCGGGTGCCGTCCCGCGCTGGTGGTGTCGCGGTCCAGCAGGAAGCGGGACCCCGCGTTGGGGCCGCGCTTGACGACCAGGAGTGCGGAACCCGGCGGCAGGGCGTCGACGCCCTGTACCGGGGCTTCCGCGGCCGGGCCGGACTCCTGGGCTTCGACGTCGGCCAGGAAATCGGCCCGGAAGACAGAGGTCCGCTCCGGAGACTGCTCCGGGGGAACGCCGGGCCCGTCGTTCGTGCTCACCTGAGCTCTCCTCTACACAAGATGTTGCCATCGACCAAGAACGTGCGGTGGTCAACGTACCGTGCCTGCCCGGTTCCGGGGCCCGCGGCTCCCCCGAAACCGTCAGCCGGGCAGGAGTGCCTGGTAGGCCTCGGCCTCCAGCAGCGCGTCCAGGCCCGCCGGGTCGTCCAGCCGGATCTCGACCAGCCAGCCCTCGCCGTAGGGATCGGAGTTGATCAGCTCCGGCGCGTCGGTCACCGCGGCGTTGACCGCGACCACCTCGCCGCCCACCGGAGCGAACAGCTCGGACACGCTCTTGGTCGATTCGACCTCGCCGAACGCGTCGCCCGCGCCGAGCCGCCGTCCGGTCTCGGGCAGCTCGACGAACACCACGTCACCGAGCTGGCCCTGGGCGTACTCGGTGATGCCCACCCGCACCAGCGAGCCGTCCCGGACCGCGACCCACTCGTGTTCCTCGGTATAGCGCAGCTCCTCCGGAATCGTCAACGCCCTCCCCTTTCCTGGTACCGGAATCGGTCCCGGGTAAGTCTTCCACTACGCGGTGCGCAGCGCGCGCACTGCCTGGACCACATAGAGGACCCCGGACCAGACATAGAGCACGCCGCCCCAGATCATGAACGCGTACGCGATCGGGCGGGCGATCGCGGCGAGCGTGGAGCCACCCTGGGTGACCAGCAGGAACGGGAACGCGTACATCAGCACGAACGTCGCCCCCTTGCCGATGTAGGTCACCTCGGGCGGGGAGAACCCGCGGCGGCGCAGCACCAGCACGCACACGCCGAGCACCAGCTCCCGCACCACCAGCGGCGCCACCACCCACCACGGGATGATGTCGCGCAGCAGGAACGCGACGAGCGTGGCGAGGATGTAGAGCCGGTCCGCGGCCGGGTCGAGCAGCTGGCCGAGCCGCGACATCTGGTCGAGCCACCGGGCGAGCTTGCCGTCGAGCCAGTCGGTGAGTGCGGAGAAGATGAGCAGGGCCAGCGCCCAGCCGTCCTCCTTCGGCCCGAGCAGCAGCCAGAGGAACACCGGCACCCCGGCCAGCCGCGCCAGCGACAGCAGGTTGGGCACGGTCAGCGCCTGCCGCAGCAGGGAGGGCTCGGTCTCGGGGGCCGTGGTCACGGACCAAGCCTAGAGTCACCCGGTTCGCCGGGTTTCGCCGCCACGGGATGGGTGGGTCTTGGTAAGTCCGGGGCCGGGGTCTGCCCCACGGAGGGCAGGAGCGGGGTCGGCGGTGGGGTTTGCGTCGGGGTGGTGGCTTCGGGACTCCGGTGGACGTGCAGGCGCGGCGCCGGGCTCGCAGGCCAAGTGGGGTCGGCAGCGCGCACGGGACGGGTGTCGCGGCGGAAGCAGGCCAAGCGGGGTCACCCGGTGCGAGCGGCCCGCTCGCACCGGCCCCTGGGACGACGCCACCGCCCGGCGTCGAGGCCGGGCCGCAGGCCCGAACCGCCCGGTACCGGGCGAACCGGCCACGAGCGCGACGGACCCGACGATCCGGGGATGACCGGACGGAATGTGCGCAGCCAGTACGATCCTGATCGCTTGGAGTGAGCAAGGGCGGAGGAGTCCTGCGCGACCGGATCCGGCCGCCGACGATGGGCAGGTCGGCCGCGAAGGGCAAGTCACCGTAAGACGGCCATTGGCTTCCGGCATGCGGCTTCGGGCTTCGGGCTTTGAGCTTCCGGCTTCCGGCTTCCGGCAAAGTTGGTCGAGGACTCGTGATCAGCAGAGAGAGTCGTGGCTGCCGCGTCATCATCGACGGCGCCTGCCATCTTTCGTCGATCACGCCCGGCAGCAGGCGAAGCAGAGGTGTTCGAGACGCGCGACCACCTCGTGGTGTATGCGCCGGACCTGTCTCGGGTCTGTGAAGGGGCCCTTCACGGACTCTGAGTCCGTGAAGGGCCCCTTCACAGACCTCCGCGGTCTGCGCCCCCTCACACCGACTTTGCCGACACCCTGCCGGCTTCGGCTTCGGGCTTTGAGCTTCCGGCTTTGCGGCATCCGGCTTCGGGCTTCGGGCTTCGGGCTTCGGGCTTCGGGCTTCGGGCTTCGTCCAGGCTTCCAGCATCCGGCCCAGCCGAACCCAAGCCGTCCGGGGATGTCCGGCCGCCCGGAGACCCGGGATCCGGCGCCGCGGCACCCGATCGTCCGAAAACCGCGATCCGACGCGGGCCGGGACGCTCGGCCGCTCGGAGGCCCGGGATCCGGCCGGGGCCGCGAAACCCAGCCGCGCGGAAGTTTCAACCATCCCAAAACCCGAATCCGGCCCGACCCGGGAAGTTCGACCCATCCGCAAACCCGGGATCCGGCCGGGGCCGCGAAACCCAGCCGCGCGGAAGTTTCAACCATCCCAAAACCGGAATCCGGCCCAGCCCGGGAAATTCGGCCCATCCGCAAACCCGGGATCCGCCGGGGCCGCACCCGATCGTCCGAGGACCGGGATCCGGTGCGGCAAGTCAGGAGAACCGGCCGCGCGAGCACGTTCAGCCGCGCAGGAAGTTCGGCTGTGCGGCATGCTCAGCGGGACCGGCGGTGCGTCCAGCCGCGGCGGCGGAGCTGGGCGGTGCTGAGGGCTTCGGGGCGGCCCCGGTCGTCGCAGCCGACCCAGCGGGGGCGGCCGCGGCCGGATTCGAGGACGTACGGGCGGTCGCTGCACCACACGACGCTGCAGGGGGCGGTGGGCGGTTCGGCCGGCTCCGGGCCGGTGGCGGCTTCGGTGCTCATTCTGTGCGCTGCTCGTGCTTCCTGACGCGATCCTCGCGTCGGCGACGGGTTTCGGGGATCCGGGCGCACCGGGTGCGTCCATCCGGTATTTCGGCGGCGGGGAGCCCGGCGTTAACGAACCGGCCGAATATTCCTCCGATCGATTCCCCGGAACCCCAGCGGGTTTCACGATGTGGAACGGACCCGTCCGTCCACAGTAGACGGGGACGGGGCGCGCCGGTGCCGTGTCGCTGCGCGCCGCGGGAGCGTTGACGGGCGACAATGAACGCCGAGCAGCCCACGGCGAAAGGACCCCGGTGCGCCTGTCGAAGTCCGTGTCCGGCCCGGTGTGCGTGGCCGCGCTGTCCCTCGTGTGCACCGCCTGTTCGGGGGATCCAGCGCCACCACCGCCACCGACAGCAACGTCGTCCGCAGCCAGCGCCGCGCCCTCGCCGAGTACGCACGCTCCTCCCCCGTTGCCGGCGGCCGCGGAGACGACGGCACAGCAGCCGGCTCCGAAATCCGCTGCCCCGCCGCGGAAGGCGTCCCCCGCGCCGGCACCGGCGCCGGGGACCTGCGGCACGATCACCGCGGCCAGCGGGCTGACGCTTTACGTCTACGACAGCCGGGCGAGCGGCGTCTCCTGTGCCGACGCGACGTCGCTGGTCAAGAAGTTCCACGCGACGATCGCCGGGCGGCAGAGTGCCGGCTCGAACGCCGCGGTGGACGCGACCGTCGACGGATGGTTGTGCACCTCGGGCCCGCCCGCCGCCCAGGGCGGCACCACCTGCAGCAAGGGCGAGCAGACCGTATTGGCCGCGGTGGTGCCGGCCGAATAGCCCGGCGGGGTCAGGACTTCAGGTCCGGAAAGTCCTCCTCGCGGAACTCGCCCGCGGGCCGCCGGCCCTCCTGCTCCCGGCCGCGCAGCTCGACCCGGCGGATCTTGCCGGAGATCGTCTTCGGCAAGTCGGCGAACTGGAGCCGCCGGATCCGCTTGTACGGCGCGAGATGTTCCCGTGCGTAGGCGAGGATCTCGCGCGCGGTGGCCGCGTCCGGTTCGTGGCCCGCGGTGAGCACGACGTAGGCCTTGGGCACGGCCAGCCGGATCGGATCCGGCGCCGGCACCACCGCCGCCTCGGCGACCGCTTCGTGTTCGAGCAGCACGCTTTCCAGCTCGAACGGCGAGATCCGGTAGTCGGAAGCCTTGAACACGTCGTCGGTGCGGCCGACGTAGGTTAGGTAGCCGCGTTCGTCAATCGAGCCGACGTCGCCGGTGTGGTAGTAGCCGCCGCTGAACGCGGCCGACGTGCGCTCGTCGTCGGCGGCGTAACCGGACATCAGGCCGACCGGCCGGCGCGCCAGGTCGAGGCAGATCTCGCCCTCGGCCGCGCGCTCGCCGGTGAGCGGGTCCACGAGCGCCACCACGAACCCGGGCAGCGGACGGCCCATCGAACCCGGGACCACGTCCTGACCGGGAGTGTTGGCGATCTGGACGCTGCTCTCGGTCTGCCCGAAACCGTCGCGGATCGTGACGCCCCAGGACTTTTCGACCTGGCCGATCACCTCCGGGTTCAACGGCTCCCCGGCGCCGACGACCTTCTTCGGCGGCGTGCGCAGCGCACCGAGGTCGGCCTGGATCAGCATCCGCCACACCGTGGGCGGGGCGCAGAAGCTGGTGACGCCACAGCGATCCATCTGGGCCATCAGCGCCACCGCGTCGAAGCGCGTGTAGTTGTACAGGAACACCGTCGCCTCGGCGTTCCATGGCGCGAACACGTTGCTCCACGCGTGCTTGGCCCAGCCGGGCGAGGAGATGTTCAGGTGCACGTCGCCCGGTTCCAGGCCGATCCAGTACATTGTGGACAGATGGCCCACCGGATAGGACACCTGGGTGTGCTGCACCAGTTTCGGCTGCGCGGTGGTGCCGGAGGTGAAGTACAGCAGCAGTGGGTCGCCCGCCGCAGTCGGCCCGTCCGGGGTGAACTCCGCGGGTTCGGCATACGCGGAGGAGTACGCGTGCCAGCCGGGCACCGGGTCGCCCACCGCGATCCGCGTGTAGTCGCCTTCGATGCCGGCGAACTTCTCCGCGTCGGCCGAGCGCACCACGACGTGCCGGGCCTGCCCGCGCGCGACCCGGTCGGCGAGGTCGGCCGGGCCGAGCAGGGTGGAGGCCGGGATGATCACCGCGCCGAGCTTGATCGCGGCGAGGATGGTCTCCCACAGCTCGCCCTGGTTGCCCAGCATCAGGATCAGCCGGTCGCCGCGGGCCACGCCGAGCCGGCGCAGCCAGTTCGCCACCCGGGCGGAGCGTTCCGCCATCTCCGGGTAGGTCCAGCGGTTCTCGGCGCCGTCCTCCTCGACGATCCACAGCGCGTACCGCCGCGCGTTCGCCGGATCGCGGGCCACCACGTCGAACCAGTCCAGCGCCCAGTTGAACTCCGCCGGCTGCGGCCAGGAGAAGTCGCGGTACGCGGTGTCGTAGTCCGTCCGGTGCGCCAGCAGGTAGTCGCGTGCCTCCCGGAACTCCCGGTGGCCCGCCGAAGCCTCATCGCTCACGTCGTACTCCTCAGCTGCTCGGCCCTGTCGCCTGTTCTACTCGCCCTTGAACTCGGGCGCGCGCCGCTCCAGGAAGGACTGGATCGCCTCCTGCAGATCCTTGCTGGGCAGGAACGCGGAATTCCACGCGGCGACGTACCGCAGGCCGTCGGCGATCTGGCGCTCGGTGTTGGCCGAGAGCACCTGCTTGGTGCCCTGCACGACCAGCGGCGGGTTGGCGGCGATCTCCGCGGCCAGCTCGCGGGCCTTCGCCAGGAGCGTCTCCTGGTCCGGGTACACGTCGTTCACCAGCCCGATCCGCTCCGCGCGGGCGGCGTCCACGTCGCGGCCGGTCAGCGCCAGCTCCCGGGCGTGCCCCTCGCCGACGATGGTGGTGATCCGCTGCAGGCTGCCGAGGTCCGCGACGATGGCGACCTTCACCTCGCGCACGCTGAACTTGGCGTCCGCGCCGGCCAGCCGGATGTCCGCGGCGGTGATCACGTCCACGCCGCCGCCGATGCACCAGCCGGAGACCGCGGCGATCACCGGCTTGCGGCAGGCCGCGATCGAGCTGACGGCGGCCTGGAGCCGGCCGATCACCGCGTGGAAGTCGGTCCGCGGGCCGGCCAGCGCGTCCCCGGCCAGCAGCGGCGCCCACTGGCCCATCATGGCGGGCAAGTCGAGCCCGTAGGAGAAGTGCCGGCCCTGACCGGTCAGCACGATCGCGCGGACCCGCGGGTCGGCGTCCAGCGCGCCGAACACTTCCGGCAGCTCCCGCCAGAAGTCCGGGCCCATCGCGTTGCCCTTGCCGGGGCCGAGCAGGGTGACCTCGGCGACCGGGCCGTCCAGGCGGACTTCCAGGGACACCAGGCCGGAGCAGGGGGCTTCGGGTGCGCTCATAAGGTCATCTTGGCGCATCCGCGGCGCCCCGGACCATCCCGGTTGACATCCGGTTGACAGCGTGCCAACGCGGTCGCGGGATGCTTTCCTGGAGATCCACCGGACGCGGGCCGCCCGTGCCGGTGCGAGGGAGGTGAGCATGACCCAGGCTTCCGCACCCGCCGAGGACGCGCCCGGTGCGGTGCCCGGCGTACCCCGGCGGTCCCGCCCGATCGAGCTGGCCGGTTCGTTCCGGTACGACGGGCACCGGCTCTGCTACACCGAGTTCGGCCGCGGCGACCGCGTCGTGGTGCTGATGCACGGGATCATGTTCACGCGGCGGATGCACGCGCCGCTGGCCCGGAAACTCGCCGGGGCGGGGCTGCGCGTGGTCACCCTCGATCTGCTCGGGCACGGCGATTCGGACCGGCCGACCCAGTCGTGGCGCTACTCGATGCCCGCTTTCGGCGAACAGGCGCTCGCTCTGCTGGATCACCTCGGCGTGCCGGACGCGGTGCTCGGCGGCACCTCGCTCGGCGCGAACGTGGCGCTGGAGGCCGGGGTCCTGGCGCCCGAGCGGGCGCGCGGGCTGGTGGTGGAGATGCCGGTGCTGGACAACGCGATCGTGGGCGGATTGCTCACCTTCGCGCCGCTGCTGTTCGCCGCGCGGTTCCTGCCGCTGGCGGTGCGCGGGGTGGCGGTCGCGGCGCAGCTGGTGCCGCACGGCAACCAGTGGGTCGACGTGGTCACCGACACGCTGTCGCAAGAGCCGGAGCCGATGGCCGCGCTGCTGCACGGCGTGCTGTTCGGCCGGATCGCGCCGCCGAAGTCGGTCCGGCACGAGATCACCGCGCCAACGCTGGTGATCGGGCACGAGGGCGACCCGATCCACCCGTTCGGCGATGCCGGCGGCCTGGCCGCGGACCTGCCGAACGCGGAGTTCCTGCGCGCCCGCAGCCCGATCGAACTCCGGTTCGACCCGAAGCGGCTCACCACGGCGATCCGCGACTTCGCGTTCCGCTGCTACCCGTCCTGACCGCGAGTCGGGCCGGCGACCGGGGTGTCCGCCTTCCAGCGGCGCCTTGGCGGACAAGGGCAGCGCGTTCCACGCCGATCAGCCGACAGCCTGGCCGCGGACGCGCAGTTCCTGCACGCCCGCAGCCCCGTCGACCCCAACCACTGGCCGCAGGGTCCCGGCAAAGTCGGTCGAGGACCCGTGATCAGCAGAGTGCCGTGGCTGCCGCGTCATCATCGGTGGTGCCTGCCCTGTTCGTCGGTTGCGCCCGGCCCGGGGGTGAAGCAGTGGTGTTCGAGGTGCGCGACCACCTCGTGGTGTGTGCCGGACCTGTCTCGGGTCTGTGAAGGGGCCCTTCACAGACTCAGAGTCCGTGAAGGGCCCCTTCACAGACCTCCGCAGTCTGCGCAGGGCCCCTCACGCCGACTTTGCCGACACCCTGACCACTGGCCGCGGCAGTCCGCGACTTCGCGTTCCGCTGCTACCCGTCCTGACCGCGGGTCAGACCGGCCACCGGGCCGAAGACGATCACCGCGGGCGGGCGGACCCCCGCGGCCTCCGCGTCGTCGACGATGTCGGACAGGGTGGAACGCAATGCGCGCTGTGTACGCATGGTGCCGTCCTCGATGACCGCCACGGGGGTGTCTGCCGGACGCCCGCCCTCCAAGAGCGCCTTCGCGAACAACGGCAGCCGTTCCACTCCCATCATCAGCACGATGGTGCCGCGCATCCGGGCGAGCAGGGACCAGTCGACGAGGGAACGGTCGTCACCGGGCGCGACATGGCCGGACACCACGACGACCTCGTGCGCGACGCCGCGGTGCGTCACCGGTACGTCTGCGACGGCGGGTACGGCGAAGGCGCTGGTAATGCCCGGCACCATGGTCACCGGTACGCCCGCTTCGGCGCATGCCTGTACTTCTTCGAAGCCACGGCCGAACAGGTACGGGTCACCGCCCTTCAGCCGGACGACGAACTTCCCTTCGCGGGCCTTCTCGATCAGCGTGCTGTTGATGAAGGCCTGGCTCGCCGCACGCCCGTACGGGATCTTCGCCGCGTCGACGACTTCGACTTCCGGCGCCAGATCGTCGAGTAGCTCTCGTGGCGCGAGACGGTCTGCGACAACCACGTCGGCGCGCGAGAGCAGCCGACGCGCTCGTACGGTGATCAGGTCGGGATCACCGGGACCACCGCCGACCAGCGCGACGCCGGGGAGGTCTTCTGTCGTGGCCGCATGGACACGGTCGTCGTCGACGGTGCCGGAGTGGAGGCCGTCGAGGATGCTGTCGCGTACGGCGGCCGAGCGCAGCGGCTCGCCACCGGACAGCACACCGAAGAGCAACCCGCCGTGTCGCCCGGTCGCCGGGGTCACTGCGCTTCCGGACACGCCTTCGTCAGCGCGTACGCAGAACACGCGCTCCTTCTCGGCCTCCGCGCACACCGCGGCGTTCACCTCGGCGTCGTCGGTGCACGCGAGCGCGTACCAGGCCGCTGTGAGGTCGCCTTCGGCGTAGCGACGCTCGTGCCAGACCAGTTCGCCTGCGTCGGCCATCGCGCCGACTGCAGGCGTCGTGTGCGGCGAGACCAGCTCCACGCGCGCGCCCGCGCGCAAGAGCCGCGGCAGGCGACGCTGAGCGACGGAGCCACCGCCCACCACCACGACGCGGCGGCCGGCGAGCTGCAGTCCGGAGAGGTAGTGCGGGTCGTCCATGCCCGAAGTCTGCCTGGCCGCCTCCTCCCCCGCGCGCCCAGGTCGGCAGAAGGCCGTGAAGGGGCCCTTCACGGACTCTGAGTCCGTGAAGGACCCCTTCACGGCTTTGATCTCAGCCGCGGGCGGCGGAGGGGTAGGGCAGCAACGCCATCTCGCGAGCGTTCTTGATCGCGACGGCGACCTGTTTCTGCTGCTGCGGGGTCAGGCCGGTCACCCGGCGAGCCCGGATCTTGCCGCGGTCGGAGATGAACTTCCGCAGCAGATCGATGTTCTTCCAGTCGACCGTCTTGACCCTCGCGGCGTGCAGCGGGTTGACGCGGCGACGCTGGAGGACGCGGTCACGGTTCGGCTTCGGCATCGCGGTCACCAGCTCGACTTCGAGACGCCGGGCAGCTCGCCGTTGTGCGCCATCTGCCGCATCCGGACCCGGGACAGGCCGAACTTGCGCAGGTAGCCACGCGGGCGGCCGTCGGCGGTGTCGCGGTTCCGGATCCGGGTCGGGCTCGCGTCCCGCGGCATCCGCTGCAGCGCGACCACCGCGTCGGCCTTCTCCTCCGGGGACGAACCGGGCGAAGCGATCACCGCTTTCAGCTCACGCCGCCGCTGGACATACCGCGCGGCGATCACCTTGCGCTGCTCGTTCTTCGCGATCTTCGACTTCTTCGCCATCAGCGTTCTTCCTTGAATTCCACGTGCTTGCGCGCGACCGGGTCGTACTTGCGCAACACCATGCGGTCCGGGTTGTTGCGCCGGTTCTTCTTCGTCACGTACGTGTAGCCGGTGCCCGCGGTCGAGCGCAGCTTGACGATCGGCCGGATGTCGGTGCTCTTGGCCATCTAGAACTTCACCCCCTTCGCCACGAGGTCGGCGACCACGGCGTCGATGCCGCGCTTGTCGATCGTCTTCATGCCCTTCACGGACACCTTCAGCCGCACCGTCCGGCCGAGGCTCGGCACGAAGTAGCGGCGGGTCTGCAGATTGGGCTCCCAGCGCCGCGAGGTGCGGCGGTGCGAATGCGAGACCTGCTTGCCGTAGCCCGGCTTGCGGCCGGTGACCTGGCACACGGCTGACACGGACCCTCCCGATTTGGTAGTGACATTCGTTTTCATCTAGGCTGCGACTGTACCCCGATCCGTCCCCTGGAGTCCCAGTGCCCCTTCCCCCGCGTGTGCCGCTCGTGCTCGTGAGCGGCCTCGCCCCGGCCCCGAACGACGAACTCGCCGCGCTCCTGCACGGCGGCCCCGGCACCGCCGTCGTCCACCACGACCTGCGTGAGATCTCCTCCGGCGTGGTGCGCCGCCGGCTGCGGCTCGGCGCCCGCGACGAGCTGACCGTGCTGGAGCTGGCCCACGGCTGCGTCAACTGCACGCTGCGCGAGGATCTGCTGCCGCTGCTGCGCCGGCTCGCCCGGATGCCGGAGGTGGACCGGATCGTCGTGCGGCTCGACGAGGCGATGGAGCCCGAGCCGGTGAGCTGGGCGATCAGCAATGTGCTGGTCGACGACCGGCCGGTGCTCGACGACGTCCAGCCCGAGGCGGTGTTCGCTGTGCTGGACCGCGCGACCTGGCTCGCCGACGCGACCGGCGACGAACTGCTCGCCGAGCGTGGCCTGCAGGGCAGCCCCGAGGACGAGCGGACCGTCGCGCAGGTCGCGCTCGCCCAGGTCGAATCCGCGGACGTGCTCGTGCTTGCCGGCGCCGCCACCGACGCCTGGCGTGCGGCCAAAGCCGCCGCGGTCCTGGACCGCGTCGCGCCCGGCGTGCCCCGCGTGGAACTCGGCCGCACCGACGTGGCCGACTTGTTCGCCGCGATCCCGGCCGACGCCCGCCGGGGCGAGGTCACCGACATGCACGGCGCGCTGCTGCGCGGCGCGCCGCCGCTGCAGGCGGACTGCGGCATCGAGCTGCACACCTTCACCGCACAGCGGCCGTTCCACCCGGAACGCCTGCATGACGCGATCGACGTGCTGCTCGACGGCGTGGTCCGCACCCGCGGTCGCGCCTGGGTGGCCAGCCAGCCGGACGTGGCGTTCTGGATCGAGTCCGCGGGCGGCGGCCTCGGCATCGGCCACGCCGGGCCGTGGCTCGCCTCGCCGTCCGGTCCGGACTGGGCCGAGGTCTCCCCCGAGCGCCGCACGCTCGCCTCGCTGCGCTGGGACCCGGTGTACGGCGATCGCGCGCAGGAACTCGTGGTGGTGACCGACCAGGCGAGCCCGGACGAGATCGAGGCCGCGCTGCATGGCGCGCTGCTCACCGACGCCGAGCTGGCTGAGGGCGAAGACGCCTGGCGTGCGTACCCCGATCCGTTCGGGGAATGGCACGAGGACCCGTGCGAGGACTTCGCCGAGACCGACGAGATCGAACGGCATGCCAATGCCGCCAACCGGAAGGACGAAACGCAGTGAAACCCGGCATCCATCCCGACTACCACCCGGTGGTGTTCAAGGACTCGTCGACCGGCGACGCGTTCCTCACCCGCTCCACCGCGACCTCGGACCGCACCGTCGACTGGTCCGACGGGCACACCTACCCGCTGGTCGTGGTGGACATCAGCGCCTGGTCGCACCCGTTCTGGACGGGCAACCAGCGGATCGTCGACTCGGCGGGCCAGGTGGAGAAGTTCCACCGCCGCTACGGGAAGCGGGGTGCGCGCTGATGGCCGTGCCGAAGCGGAAGACCTCGCGCAGCAACACCCGCAGCCGCCGCGCGCAGTGGAAGGCCGCGGTGCCGGATCTGGTGCCGATCGTGGTCGACGGCGAGCGGAAACTGGTGCCGCGCAAGCTGATCAAGCACTTCCAGCGGCTCGGCCGGTGAGCCTGCCGGTCACCGTCCTTTCCGGATTCCTCGGTGCCGGGAAGACCACGCTGCTCAACCACATCCTCGGCAATCGCGAGGGACTGCGCGTCGCGGTGATCGTGAACGACATGAGCGAGGTGAACATCGACGCCGCCCTCGTGCGGGACGGGGTTTCCCGCACCGAGGAGCGGCTGGTCGAGATGACCAACGGGTGCATCTGCTGCACCCTGCGCGAGGATCTGCTGGACGAGGTGGCGCGGCTGTGCGCCGAAGGCCGGTTCGACCACCTGCTCATCGAGTCGAGCGGGATTTCCGAGCCGATGCCGGTCGCGGCCACGTTCTCCTTCCCCGGCGAGGACGGTGCACCGGTGCTCACCGGTGCCCGGCTGGACACCATGGTGACGGTGGTGGACGCGGTGAACTTCGCCCGCGAACTGGCCGCCGGCGAGTCCCTTGCGGACCGCCGGATCGATCAGTACGAGGGCGACGAGCGCACCGTCAGCGACCTGCTGATGGACCAGGTCGAGTTCGCCGATGTGCTGCTGCTGAACAAAACCGACCTGGTCTCCCCCGCCGAACGCGACCGGCTGGTCGCGACCCTGCGGCGGCTGAACCCGGCCGCCGACGTGGTCACCGCGGCGTTCGGCCGGGTCCCGCTGGAGCGGGTGTTCGGCACCGGCCGCTACGACGCCGAACGGGCACAGCAGGCGCCCGGCTGGGTCGCCGAGCTCAACGGCGACCACGTGCCGGAGACCGAGGAGTACGGCATCTCCAGCGTGGTGTTCCGTGCGGACCAGGCCTTCGATCCGTTACGGCTGTGGGATTTCGTCACCGGACGGCTGGATTCCGGCGAGTTCGGCACGGTGCTGCGGTCGAAGGGATTCTTCAGCCTCGCCTCCCGGCCGGGCACGCTCGGCCTCTGGTCCCAGGCCGGTTCGGTGGCCCGTTTCGAACCTCAGGGCGTCGTCGACGAACCCCGGCAGGAGCTGGTGTTCATCGGCATCGGACTCGCCGGGGACGCCCTGCTTTCCGCGCTGACGGACTGCCTGTCCACCGTGCCCGCGAGCGCCGATCCGTTCCCCGAGTGGGAACCGGTGCACGTCCACTGAGGACACTCGGCCGCCGCCGGTAAAGGCTGTGAAGGGGCCCTTCACAGCCTCTGAGTCCGTGAAGGGCCCCTTCACAGCCTTCGGGGTGAGGGCGGGCGGAGGGGCGGGAGCGCCGTGTCACGACCGCCGCTGCAGTACCGAACGGCGCAGCAGCGGGATGCCCAGCACGATCAGCACCGCGGGCAGCACCGACGAGCCGAGCACGATCGCGGTGACCGCCGAATCCGGTTGCGCCGCGGTGGAATCCGTGCTCGGCACGTAGCCGCCCGCCTGCAGCACCAGTCCGAACAGCCCGGGGCCGAGCGCCAGCCCCAGCGTCTCGGACGCGGTCCACACCCCGGCCGTGATGCCCGCGCGGGTCTCGCCGGTGCGCTCCTCCTCGTCGCTGATCAGGTCCGGCAGGATCGCCAGCGGGAACACCGAGATCCCCGCGTAGCCGACCCCGGCCAGCGCGACGAACACCAGCGTAAGCGCCAACGGCAGCACGTCGGCGAAGTACATCGCGACGAGCCCGGCGAAGAACGAGACGGTCGCGATCCGGAACCCGGCGAGCTTGCCCCACCGCCGGCCCAGCCGCGGCCACAGCGGCATGGTGACCAGCGCCGGCCCGACGAACGCCACGAAGATCACCGTGCGATAGCCGGGATCGCCGAGCACGTGCCGGGCGAAGTACGGGATCGCGGCGAGCACGGTGCCGATGCCGAGCGCCTGGATGAAGTAGACGCCGAGCAGCCAGCGGAACGGCCGCCACTGCGCGATGGTGCGGACGAGTTCCTTGATCCGCACGGTGTTCGGCCGCAGGGAGCCGACCGGCGCGTTCCGGAGTCCGAAGTAGACCCCGAGCGTCGCGAGCAGGATGATCACCGCCATCACCAGGCCCATGACCCGGTAACCCGCCACGCCGGAGAGCGCATCGGTGATCGCCGGGGCGCCACCGCCGGCGATCAGGATCGCCACCGCCAGCACGCCGATCCGCACGCTGGTCAGCCGGGTGCGCTCGGCCGCGGACTCGGTCAGCTCGGCGGGCAGCGCGTTGAACGGCACCTGGAAGAAGGCATACGCGGTGGCGCACAGGAAGAACACGGCCACCACGTAGGTCGCGTCCGCCACCGGCTTGCCGAATCCCGGATGCGCGAACAGGGCCGCGAACAGGATCGCCACGCCGATCCCGCCGCGCAGCAGATACCGCCGCCTGCTGCCGGTACGCACCAGGTCGGCGTCCGAGAGCCGGCCGGCGATCGGGTTGAACACCACGTCCCACGCCTTGGGGACGAACACGATCACCCCGGCCGCCGCGGCGGGCACCGCCATGGTGTCGGTCAGATACGGCAACAGGAGAAGCCCCGGCACGGTGCCGAACGAGCCCGTGACGAACGAGCCGAGCGAATAGCGGTAGATCGTCCGGCGGGACAGCGTCGCCAAGGGGTCCTCCTGCAAAGGCGGTCCGGCGAACGCATACCTGATCGATCATCGCCGGTGGCCGGTAGTGGTCGGGGGGAATCGTGCCACCGTCGTGATGCACGCCCCGTACCGGGCCACGCCCGTTCCGTCCAGGACAGTCCTTCGGCCACGCCTGTCGCCCAACAGCGTGACTCTCCGTGCGGCAGGGGGCTGTGAAGGGGTCCTTCACGGACTCAGAGTCCGTGAAGGACCCCTTCACAGCCTCGATGGGCGGACGTGTGCGGTCCCGTCCTCTCTGCCCGCCTCAGGGGTTACGACATGAGCGGCGCGCCGATCGGCGGGAGAGGCCGCTTCGCTCCCATGGCGGTCAATCCGACGTTCACGAACGCGCAGAAGCCCAGGAACGCGAAGACCAGGACCACGTACCCGGCGACCTTGAGCAGCGTGGCGTTGCCGGTGTGCGCCGAGGCCGCGCCCAGTGCGAGGGCCACCACCACGAGTCCGACGATCGCCGGGTAGATCGCGGGCAGCCGCAGCACGGGAATCAGCAGGAACAGGAACAGGCAGCCCCAGGCGATGAAGAACAACTCCTGAGTGCCCGAGACGGCCGCCGCGTTGGTCCCGGCGATGCCGTACCAGTTGTGCGTCAACCCGAGCAGGAGTGCGCCGAGGCTGAGCCAGAACCCGGAGAACGTGCCGGTGATCCCGGCGACCATCGTCTGTCCCAGCGCCGCGGCCCACACGGTGACCACGCCGAGGAACAACCCGGTGCCCAGCAGGACGATCGGGATGACCGAACCCAGCGTGACCGCGGGCAGGGCGCCGATCAGGGTGACGCCCAGCGCGAGCGAGCCGACCGCGAAGATCGGCAGTGCGACGATCAACGGGTCGCCGCCGGCGCCGACGCCGCCTTCGGGCGGGGCGTCCGGTGCGGGCGGGTGTTCCCGCTCGACCATCGTGCGCACCTCGTGCGCGCTGGGTGTCGCCGGCGATTCGTTGCTGTGTACTTCGTGCGTCATTGCCATCAACCTCTGTTCCTTCGACCGGAATCAACCCACAGAAGGCCCCATTCCGAGTGACTGCGGTGTGCTGGCATCCGGCGAGGGCTGATGCAGGCCCTCGTCGAGCGGACCGAACTCGGTCATCAGCGCCGGGCTGCCACCCCAGGGGGTCTGTTCCTCGGCGATCAGCGAGTTCGTGGTGAGCAGTAAGCCCGCCACCGAGGCGCCGTTCTGCAGCGCCGAACGGCAGACCCGCAACGGATCGAGCACGCCCAGCTCGATCAGGTCGCCGTAGCGTTCCGCCAGGGCGTCGAAGCCCTCGTCGTCCCCGAGCCCGCGGGTCCGCTCGACGACCTCTTGCGCCGGGCAGCCCGCGTTGGCCGCGATCAGGAACGCCGGTTCGCCCAGCGCTCGCCGGACGATCTCCGCGCCGGTCGCGTAGTCGCCGTCGAGATCAAGGCCGGACAGGACCTTCTCCGCGTGCAGCAGCGCGGCGCCGCCGCCGGCCACGATGCCCTCGGCCATCGCGGCCCGGGTCGCCGACAGCGCGTCCTCGACCCGGTGCTGCAGTTCCTTCAGTTCGGCCGGCGTCGCCGCGCCGACCCGGATCAGCGCGACCTGCCCGGTCAGCGCGCCGATGCGCTCGGTGAGCACGTCCTCGTCGATCCCGAACTGGGCACGCTCGCGTTCGGCCCGCAGCTGCCGGACCCGGAATTCGACGTCCTCGGCCGACCCGCCGCCGCCGACGATCGACGTGGCGTTCGCGGTGACCCGCACCTGACGGGCCCGGCCCAGATGTTCGAGGGCCATCGTCTCCATGGTGAAGCTCGACTGCCGGGACAGCACCGAGCCGCCGACCACGGCCGCGAGGTCCTCCAGCTTGTGCAGCCTGCGGTCGCCGAACCCCGGTGCCCGCACGGCCACCGCCCGGAACGTGCCGTTGACGTGGTTGTGCACCAGCATGCTCAGCGCGGAGCCTTCCACCGTCTCCGCGATCAGCACCAGCGGCCGGGGCGCGCGCATGATCTTGTCCAGCACCGGCATCAGCTGCTGGACCTTCGTCACCTTCTCCGCGCACATCAGGATGTAGGGGTCGTCCAGCACCGCTTCCAGCCGGCCCGGATCGGTGACCAGATACGGCGAGACGTAGCCGTTGTCGAACTCGAACCCTTCGACGAATTCGACGCTCATCCCGAGAGTGGGCGACTCTTCGACGGTGACGACGCCGGTTTCGCCGACCGTGCGCAGTGCCTTCGCGATGATCCCGCCGACCGCGTCGTCGTCGTTCGCCGAAATGGCCGCCACCCGGGCGAGATCCCGTTCGTCCCGGATCGGGTGCGCGGCCTTCTCCAGATGCTCGACCAGCCGGGCCACCGCGTGGTCGATGCCACGCTTGAGCAGCACCGGGTTGCCGCCCTCGGCGATCGCCGCCATCCCCTCCCGCACGATGGCCTGGGCCAACACCGTCGCGGTGGTGGTGCCGTCCCCGACCACGTCGTTGGTCTTGATCGCGGCCTCCTTGACCAGCTGGGCACCCATGTTCTCGAACTGGTCCTTCAGGTGGACCTCCCGGGCGATGGTCACCCCGTCGTTGGTCACCACCGGCGAACCAGTGATCTTCTCGATGATCACGTTGCGGCCCTTGGGCCCCAACGTCGATTTCACCGCCTCCGCGAGCTTGTCGACTCCGGTCCGCAGCAGGTCGCGGGCCTCCGGGCCGAAGCGCAGTTCCTTGGCCATCGTGCGTGCTCCTCTGTGTCCTCCAGCGTGGGGTCCACCGGCGGGGCCGGGGAGAGATCAGGGCGTGAGGATCGCCCGGCCACGCACCCGGCCGTGGTCCAGATCGGCGAGTGCGTCCAGCGCGGCGTCCAGCGGGTACTTCACGGTGTGCAGGGCGACCCGGCCGGTCTGTGCGAGCACCATCAGCTCGGCGAGGTCGTTGTAGGTGCCCACCAGGTTGCCCACCACGCTCCGCTCGGTCGAGATCAGGTCGATCGCGGGAATTTCGAGCGTGCCGCCGTACCCGATCACGAACTGCGCACCGCCCCGCCGGGTCATCGCGAACGCGTCCTGCTGGGCGCCTTGCTCGGCGACGAAGTCCAGCACCACCTCGGCGCCCTGCCCGCCGGTGAGGTCGAGTACCGCGTCGACCTGCTTGCCGTCGGCGAGCACGGTCTGGTCGGCACCCAGCTCCCCGGCCAGGGACAGCGCCTCGGCATTGCGGTCCACCACCACGATCGTCGTCGCGGTGAGCGCGCGCAGCGACTGGATGCCGATGTGCCCCAGTCCCCCGGCGCCGTTGACCACGCACACCGTCCCCGGGTACAGCAGCGGGACGGCTTTGCGCACCGCGTGGTAGGCGGTGATCCCGGCGTCGGCGAGCGCGGCGACGTCCTCGGGCCGGGTCCCCGGGTCGAGCTTGATACACGCCCTGGCCGAAGTGAGCAGGTACTCCGCCATACCGCCATCGCAGTCGATACCCGGGAAAGCCGAATCGGCGCAGTGCATGTCGTTTCCCGCACGGCAGGCCGGGCACAGCCCGCACGTCGGGGTCGGATGCAGGATCACCGGGTCACCGACGTCCACAGTGGACACCGCCGAGCCGATCTCGTGCACCCAGCCCGCGTTCTCGTGCCCGATCGTGTAAGGCAGGGTCACCCCGGACTTCTCCGCCCACTGCTGCTCGATGATGTGCAGATCGGTACGGCACACGCCGGCGCCGCCGATCCTGACGACGACGTCGAACGGGCCTTTGACCGCCGGCTCGTCGACCTCCTCGATCACCGGCTGTTGATGGTAGGCGTGCAGCCGCACAGCTTTCATGATCGGCCCTCCTCTTCTGCGACCTGCGGATAGCGAGCGCGCAGCATGCCGCGGCAGACCGCCGAATTGGCCTCCTGACCGGTCCGCGTCAGCCGCGCCAGACCCAGGTGCCGGGTCAGCTCCCCGGCCGGCACCGCGGCGCCGGTCCACGAGTCGACCAGCAGTGGGTCGCCGTCCCCGGCGGGCAGGCCCAGTTCGTGCCGGCGGGCACGCAGCCGTTCCCGGTCGGCGCCCGCGGGCGCGTCACCGAGGGTCAGCCCCGCAAGCTCGGCCCGATCCCGGCCCGCTGCCGTCAGCGCCCGGCACACCCGGTCGGTCCCGGCCAGCACGGCCTTGCGCAGGAAATCCGCGCGCAGCCCGTCCAGCTCGTCGACCGCCTCGCCCGCGAAAGACGCGACGAAACCGGCACGCGCCGCGACTCCCTGGTTGATCGCCTCGGCGGCGAAATGGTCCTGCAGCACCACTTCGGTCGTGACGACGCCCGGCACCGACGACACCGCGTCATAGGCGTCCGCGACCATCAGGAAAGCGAAGTTCGGCGCGCAGAAGTAGGTCGGCAGCCGCAGCCGCACGACCACCCGGCCCGCCTCGACCTCCAGCCGCTCGACGAACCCCAGATCGGTGACCGGTTCGTCCAGCTCGGGGTCGCGCACCGTGTCCAGCGCCGACCGGACCGCCGCCGCCAGGTCCCCAGAGGGGGCGACCGGCAGCGGAGCGGTCCGGGCCATCGCGGCGTCCGTGGCCGTCATGGCCCCGGCACACCGACCGGTTCGACGACCGGCGCGTCTTCGACCCGCAACTCGGCGGGCACGTCGATGTCGTAGAGCCGGGCCGCGTTGAGACCGAGGATCTTCTTCTTCTGGACCACCGTCAGCGGCGCGAAGTCGGACAGTTCGTCATCGGCGGGCATGGTCCAGTCGACGAAACCTTCCACCTGCCACCTCGGCTCCCAGATCGCGTAGTCGGCGCCGAAGATCAGCTTGTCCTCGCCGAGCCAGAACATCAGCTCGCCCATCACCTTCGCGAAGAACTTCGGCCGCGCGTGCATCAGGCCGCCGACGACGACCGCGAGGCCGGCGTAGACGTTGCGCTCCTGGGTGGCCATGAAGCAGAAGTCCTCGATGCGGGGCAGGCCCACGTGCTCGACGATGAAGTTCAAGCCCTGGAAATTGGTGGCGACGTAATCGATGTCGGACACATCGAAGGCGTCCTTGTCCAGCGGCCAGATCGTCGGTCCTTTGTGGACATGAATGTTCCGGACCCCGAGTTCCTCGCACTTTTCCAGGTACCGGGCGGCTTCGGGATCCTTGAGGCTCCAGCCGCGCGAGTCGCCCCGCCATTCGGCGGTGTAGAGCTTGACGCCCTTGCAGCCGTAGCGCTTCACCCGTTCCTCGAACGCGCGCATCCCCGCTTCGCCCTCACGCGGGTCGAACGTCGTGTTGACCAGGAACCGGCCCGGGTGCCGCTCCGCCATCGCGCCGTCGGCCTCGGTGGTGTTGAACCCGTCGACGTACCACTGCCGGAGGTTGGTCGGCTGGAAGATCGCCTTGTCCACGTGCCCGACCTCGAACAGGTCGTGCATCATCAGCTCTTCGGAGTACTTCTGGAACCGGTCGATCGGCCAGTGCGTGTCGGGTGGGCCGAGCCCCTGGTAGGCGTGGAAGCACTCGATCCAGCCCTTCGCGTACTCCTCCTGCCCGGGAACCCAGTTCTGCGGGCTGGCGTCCCAGAAATGCGTGTGGCCGTCGACCACGAAGTACTTTTCGCCGTCCTTCTCATACATCGTTGTCCTCCCGGGGGCTCGCGGCCGCGGTTCAGCGGAGGGGCTTGAGGTCGAAGTCGAGATACTCGGCCGCGTCCTCGGGGTTGGCGAACATGATCGTGCGATCGTCGAGATGCACCATCCGGCCGTAGTGAGTGGACATGCTCTCCTCGAACTCCGCGGAGTTGAACCAGCCCTCTTCCTCGCCGGCGGCCTCGTCGATGTCCGCGTACACCACGTCCATCCGGCCGGCCGCGTCGACCCGGATCATCGACGGCAGCGGGGTGATGGTGACATTGTCGTAGCGGTCCATCACCTCCGAGACGATCACGCCGACCTGGTTGTTCATCAAGGTGAAGCCGCACCGGTTGGAGGCGGTGCTGTCGACTTTGAACGGGCTTTCCGCCGTGGTGAACGTAGTCACTGCGCCAGCTCCTTCGGTGTGTGCAGGCCGAGATCGGACAGGATGCCCTCGAACCGGCTCTTCGCCCGGTCGAGACCGTCTTCGAACCTGGGTGGCTTCGCGTCGGGCTGCGACCACAGCGGCTGCAGCGTCCGCACCGCGGCGAGGCAGCGGGGCACCCAGTCCGCGAGCCACCGCTGCAGCAGGTTCTTGTTGTGCTCCGCGAACTCCCGGTCGTCGGTCAGCAGCCGGAACATCGCCCGGGTGTAGCGCAGGTCCCGCTCGGCGAAGTCGTACTCCGCGGCGCCGACGAGGGTCGGAGTGACGAAGTCCCCGTTGCCCGGCGCGGCCTGCTGGACCAGGTTGCTGCGGAACATCTCGCCGATCAGCGGTTCGAATACCACGTTGGCCGCGAAGATCGCCTCGCACCAGTCGTCGATGCCGGTCAGCTCCTCGGCGACCCGGCGAACGCCCTGCCAAACCGGGTCGGAATCCCAGGTGCTCAGGTGGGCCGAGCCGTCGAAGCCCTCGATCTCCTCGGTCAAGGTGAGGTTGTACAGCGCGATGTCCTGCGCGGCGCGGATCCGGTGCATGCTGTTGACCGAGATCGCGTTGTTGTGCATGTTGGTCGGCGCGCGCCGGTTGGCGTTGGCGAACAGGTAGAGGCCCAGCCCGTGGTCCACGTGCATCCACGCGCCGAGATGCCGCGCCACGAACGACACCCAGTTCGGGTTCCACTGCTCGAAGGCCTTGCACTGGCGCGCCGCCTCGATGTTCTGGTTCAGCTGGCGGACCACGTTCGCGTTGTAGCGGTAGAGCGTCATCTCCCATTCCTCGTTGGGGTCACGGAATTCGTGCCACCCCAGCGCAGGCCAGTCGTAGCCCTTGCCACCGGTGCCGGGCCCGTGCGCGGGCACCGGGCGGTCGCTGCCCCAGGCCTTGAGCTTCGTCCACTCCAGCGGATAGCCGCCGACCCCGTTCGAGAATCCGTACAGCCAGCCCTGCGACAGGTAGTGCCGGGGATCGGGCTGCACTTCGACCGTGACGTCCTCGTAGTGGTTCTGCTTGCGTTTGGCCGGGGTGAAGTAGGTGAACCGGCGCAGGGTCGCGTCCGGGAAGTTCTTCGCGCCCGCCTCGGCGTCGGTGAAAACCGGCTTCGGCACGCTGCGCTCTGGCGTGGTGGTCATCGGCTTCTTCCTTTACCTGTCAAGGAATTCGTCCCGGTCAGGGCCCGTCCGGCTCCCCGGTGGTGGTGAACTTGTCGTAGAAGACGCGTTTCTCCGCGACCCCGAGCTTCGGCAGCAGGTCCAGCGCGGCCTCCACCATCGGCGGCGGCCCGCACACATACGCGTCGGCACCGGCCAGATCGGACTCGCTGCGGCGCAGCACGTCGGTGATCAGGCCGGTCGCCCCGTCCCACTCGTCCTCTTCCCCGGGCTCGGACAGGGCGGGCACGTAGCGGAACGACGGCAATGTCTCCTCCAACGCCCGCAACTCCTGCTCGAAGCACAGGTCCCGCCTGGCCCGCGCGCCGTAGTAGAAGGTCGCCTTCCGGTCGATGCCACGCTCGGCCATCGACCGCAGCAGCGACAGGATCGGCGCCATGCCCGCTCCGCCGCCGACGAAGACCAGATCGGCGCCCGGCGCGTCCCGCAGGGTGAACGCGCCGAACGGCCCGGAGACCTCCAGCCGGTCGCCGGGGTGGACCTGGGTGTCGAGAAACCGGGAGAACAACCCGTCCGGATAGATCTTGATCACGAACTCCAGCCGGCCGCCCGCCCGTCCCGGGACGTTCGCCATCGAGAACGACCGGGTCTCCGCGGTGCCCGGGATCGCGAAGTCCAGGTACTGCCCGGGAAAGAACTTCAGCTCCGCAGGCTCGACCAGCCGCACGATCAGGTGCCGCAGATCGTGCGTGACGTGCTCGGCCGACACCACCTCCACGACCGCCCGCACGATCGGCAGCCCGGAGCGGATCATCTCCTCGTCGTAGTTGAGCAACTCGATCGTCAGGTCCTCGTAGGCGTGCGCCCGGCACAGCAGCGTGAACCCCTCCTCCTTCTCGTAGTCGGGCAGCGCGAAGGTCGAGTAACGATCCAGCTCGACATCGTCGCCTTCGAGCAGGAACGACTTGCAGGAGGCGCACTGGCCCTCCTTGCAGCCGTGCATGAGCAGCACGCCCTGCTCGGCCGCGGCACGCAAAACGGTCTGGTCCTCGTCGGCCTCGATCTCGATCCCGACCGGCTCGAACCGCACCAGGTGCTTTTCTCCCATGGCTCCTCATCGGGTCCGGCGCTGCGCTCCCGCGGCACCGGCGGCGGAAGGACCCGGTGGAACCCTTCCGCTGCCGGCTCTCCCGGTCCGCCTCAGACGTTCGCGGGCGCCGGGCGCCCGGCCGGCCCCTGGCGGTTGTAGTCGGCCGCGAACGCGGCTCGCTCGGCATCGGTCATCTCGTTGAGCAGCACGTTCGGGCTCTGCAGCGGCGGGCACCGGCGCAGGTGGTCCAGCGTCCACATCTTGCTCGGATCCAGGTTCAGATGCGGCTGCGCGACCAGCGTCTTCCCGTCGTCGCGGACGTAGCCCATGTCGGACACGACGTCCGCCCAGTTCCAGCCGTGGTAGAGGGTCTCCCACTCCCGCAGGCCGATCAGCTGGCCCATGTTCGGCGTCTGCCGGCCCTGGTAGGTCGGCCGGAACGCCTCGGCGTCGGTCCAGCGGCACGGCTCCGAGCAGTAGGTCCGCCACTGCCCGTCCACCTTCTCCATCACCATGTCCTCGCGGACCAGGCACGGCACCATGCAGGTCCAGCAGCGATGCGGGTACACGTAGTCGACGTCTTCCAGCGCGATCGGGTTGTGCCCGTTCGGCATGGACAGCCGCGCGTAGTTCTCCCACCACTTGCCGTACTTGTCATACCAGCCGGGGTACTTGTACTCGAACCACTCGAAGTCCTCGTCGGTCATCGGGTCGATCCGCCAGTAGTTGGCCAGCCAGCCGGTCGCGAAGAACTGGGCCACCTCGTGCACGTACCCCTTGTTCCAGATCTGGTTCCACGCCTCCTCGATCAGGTCGTGCGGAATGACCAGGCCGTACTTCTCCAGCGGTACCAGGTAGCTGCGGTAGTAGTCGTCGTAGATCCAGCGGCGCCACATCTCCGCGTAGCTTTCCCGTTCCTTGCGGCGGTCCTTCGTGCCGTATTCGATGAACGTGCCGATCGCGGCGTCCACCACCCGGTGGTTGTTCCACCACGCGTACCGCAGGTCGCGTTCGAGCAGCTGGTGGTTGCTCTCGTCGGACAGCGCCATCAGCAGCGTCGCGTAGCCGTTGCTGATGTGCCGGGACTCGTCGGACTGCACCGAGTGGAACACCGTCGGCAGCAGGTAGTCGCCGTTGGCGGCGGCCTCGGCGGGCATGGCCACGAACAGCGTGTTGGTGAACGCCGTCTCCGCGACGATCGTCAGGTAGATGCTGGCCGCGGTGATCGCGTCGCCGGTGATGAACCCCTCGGCGAACTGCCGGCCGATGGTCCCGCAGTAGTCGTTCTGGAAGTTGCGCAGGCTGGAGTTGAAGCCCGCCGGGTCGATGTAGTTGTTCATGTAGAGGCGCTTGAGGTTCTGCTGGATCGTGGAGTGCCGGACCTCGTCGATCATCTGGATCGCCTGGCCGTTGTGCAGCTCCGGATTCGGCACCGTGCGGAACAGCAGCGGCATCGCCCGGGCCGCCGAGATCTCCGGCAGCGGGATGATGCTCAGGAACAGCTTCTGCCACTCCAGCCAGCGCTCCTGCACCTGACGGAACATGTTGCCGCGGATGGCACCGTCCTCCGCGCCGTACACGCGGTGGTCCTTTTCCTCCTGCATCGGGAAGTAGGACCGCAGAACCTGCTTGAGCGGGTCCTTCTTCTTCGCCTTCTGGAAGGTGTAGTCGGTCCCGTACTGCGACACCGGCTCGTGATAGGCCGGTTCCCAGGACAGTTCCTGGATCTTCTGATGGGCCTTCGCCACACTCTGGCGGCTCATGGGGTATCTCCTCACCCGTCGCTCGCACCGACGGCTGGTGCTGCACCGACCTGGCGCCCGGATCGGGCAGCACGGTTCGGCTCGGGACGCACGTCCCACACTTCGATTAGAAGCCCGCCCGCACGGGCGCCGAGTCTCAATCTGGGACATCTCCGGGCTCGTCCAGCAACGTCGTGCGCAACCGTGCGAGCTCCTCCTTCGCGGCGTCGCGCGCCCGCTGGTCGCCCTGCTTTTCCGGCACGATCCCGAGCACGCACAGCAGCTGCGCGGCCGGTTCGCCGGGATTGCCGGTCTCCCCCAGTACCGGCCGCAGGCCCTGGTCGGCCAGGTACTGGAAGACCAGGTCGACGATCGTCCACGGGTTGCAGGTCTGCGGTGCCGGCCGGGACGGCCGCTCGCCGGACATCGGGCGCCTCCTTCGTCCCCCTCATCCAGCAGACGCCCGGACCGGTCCCGGAGCTGTCTCAATCTGAGACACCGCCGGGGCGCGTCCGGTCCCGTACGCTGGCACCCAGGACACCCGCATGCGTTCCTTCCGCCGTGCCCGGCGGGCGCAGGAGGGAGATCCCGTGGACGATCTTCCCCAATCGAAGAGTCCTCCGGCCACCGTGGCCGCCGACGACGACAACCTGGCGCAGGTCCGGGTGCGGTTCCTGACGTCCGCCGCAGTCGAGACCGACCAGGTGCGGCAGCCGATCCTGTCCTCCTGGCGCCGCTCGCGCGACTTCCGGGTGCCCGCCGATCACATCGCCCTGCCCTACGTCGACGACCGGGATCTCGACGTCCCCCTCGTCCGCGGCGCCGCGCCCGTGCTCGCCCGGCTGGGTGACCAGCTCGCCGGGCAGCCGATCAGCCTCATCGTGACCGACCAGAGCGGAGTCGTGCTGAGCCAGCGCACCGGCGACCCGGACCTGCACCGGCATCTGGAGGGAGTGGAGTTATTGCCCGGATTCAGCTACGGCGAGCGGTTCGTGGGCACGAACGGGATCGGGACCGCGCTGTACGAGGGACGGCCGACGCACGTGTTCGGCCACGAGCACTACGCCGAGCACCTGGAGGACCTCGCCTGCGCGGCGGTGCCCATCCAGCACCCGATCTCCGGCAAGACGATCGGCGCGGTCGACCTCACCTGCTGGCGCCGGGACGCCGGCGGGCTGCTGATCGCGCTGGCCCGCACGGCGGCCGAGCAGATCCGACAGTCGCTGCTGCTGCACAGCAATATCCGTGAACTGATCCTGTTCCAGGCATATCTGCAAGCGTGCCGCCGCAGCACGGGCATCGTCATGGCGGTCAACGACAACCTGGTGATGATGAACGACGCCGCGCGGCAGCTGCTGGACCCGGCCGACCAGACCGTGCTGCTGGCCCACGCCGCCGAAGCGCTGGCCACCGGCCCGCGGGCGACCGCCACCGTCGCATTGACCACCGGCAGCCGGGTGCGGATGCACTGCCGCACGATCAGCGGAGACAACGAGACGTCCACCGCCGGCACCGTGCTGTCGGCCAAGCTCCTGGAGAACGACGACGAGCGGGTGCAGGCGGCACCGATCCTGCCGCTGTATCTGCCGGGCGTGGTCGGCTCGTCGGCCCTGTGGTTGCGCTGCTGTCATGAAGTCGACGACGCGTACGCGCGGCGCGACTGGCTGGTCCTCGCGGGCGAACCGGGCACCGGCAAGCACGCCGTGGCCCAAGGTGTGCACCGGCGGCACAACCCAGCAGGCCGGGTGCACACGCTCGACGCCGTCCTCGCCGGTCCGTCCTGGGACCGGGAGCTGGCCGAGGATCTGCTCACGGATCCGGTGGAAGCCTTGATCGTCCGGCACGCCGACCGGCTCGGCGTGCCGGAGGCACATACCCTCGCCGAGGTGCTTCGCGAAGCCCGCTCGCCGTCCGGCGCGAAGCCGCCGTGGGTCGTGCTCACGTTGGGTTCGGACACCGGGACCGGGTCCGAACTGGCCGCCCTGCTGTCGCTCTTCCCGCGCACCGTCACCGTTCCGCCGCTACGCGCGCACGCGGAGGATTTGAGCGAGCTGGTGCCGCTCTTCCTGTCCAGACTCGGCCACGGTGGCCAGCTCACCTGCGCACCGACGGCGATGCACCTGCTGATGCGGGCTGCCTGGCCGGGCAACATCACGCAGCTTTACGCGGTGCTCAAACGGGTCGGGCAGCAGCGCCGGACCGGAGCCGTCCATCCCTACGATCTGCCGCCGGAATTCCACACCGTCGCACGCAAGCAGCTCAACCGCCTCGAAGAGACCGAACGCGACGCGATCGTGCGCGGCCTGGAGGACGCGGACGGCAACAAAGCCCGCGCGGCACGGCTGCTCGGCGTCTCGCGAGCGACGATCTACCGCAAGATCCACGAGTACGGCATCGTCACCCCCGACCGTTGAGGCAAGCAGGCCCTCCCATGACGAACCCCGGCAAGACGAACGCGACCGACCGGCCCTCAGCGATCCGGCAGCTCGCCACCCCGGACGCGCAGGCACTGGCCGGGCTCGTGTCCGCGCTCGACGAGTTGCAGACCGTGCTGACCTGCTGTGAACGGCTGATCGCGGCGCTCGCCCGCGACGGCGAACGGGACGACCTGACCGTGGAGTCGCTGTGGACGACCGCGCTGCTGTCCTACGCGCGATGCTTCGCCCGTGGCCCGCTGACCGACGAGGACGTCACCTCGACCCGGTTGCGCGGCGAAGTCCTGGAGTGGCACAAGGTTTTGCGGAAGCTGCGCAAGCACTACGCCGACCCCTCCCGCAACCCGCGCGAGCAGTTCGCGGTCGGTGCCGCGCAGGACGCCGGAGGACACGCCGCCGGCATCGCCGTCACCTCCACCCCGCACGCCGCGCTGGACGACACCACCGTCCGCCAGACCGGCGCGCTGGCCTACGAACTCAGCGGGATCGTGGAACGCCGGATCACCGAGCATCAGGACCGGCTGCGCCGCGCGACGGGGTCGATGTCCGTTGCGGAGCTGGAGAAACTGCCGTTGATCGAAGTCTCCCCCGAGCGCCTCTGACCTGGCGGACCCGCAGGGTCCCGGCAAAGTCGGTCGAGGACCCGTGACCAGCGGAGGTGTTCGAGACGCGCGACCACCACGCGGTGTGCGCCAGACCTGTCCCGGGTCCGTGAAGGGGCCCTTCACAGACTCAGCATCCAGGGCCTCGGCAAAGTTGGTCGAGGGCCCGTGATCAGCAGACAGAGCCGTGGCTGCCCGACCGGTTTCGGGTCCGTGAAGGGGCCCTTCACAGCCCTCCACAGCTGCGCAGGGCCCTCCACACCGACTTTGCCGACGCCCTGTCCCGGACCTGCCGGACCCGGGTCAGCGGGACCTACTTGAGCCCGGACTTCTCCATCAGCGGCACGAGCTTGTCGAGCGCGTAGAGCTGCGCGCCCGGGGTGCCGGCGGAGAACGCGTTGGACAGCTCCCCGTCGATCACGATCGAGCGGTTGTCCTTGACCGCCGGGATCAGTGTCCACTGTGGATCGCCGTCGATCTGCTTGCGGTCGATGAAGATCGGGAACGCGACGATCAGGTTCGCGTCCAGAAGACCGAGCTGCTCGTCGGAGATCGAGGCGGAGAACCCGCCCGAGTTCGGCTTGAGCTTCGCGATCGAGGGCGACTGCGTGAAGCCGAGTTTCTGCAGGAACCCGAGGCGCACGTCGCCCTCGGTGTAGGCGCCCCAGCCCTCCGCGGTGCGGGTCGCCACCGTGACCGACTTGCCCTTCCACGCGGGGTGCGCCGCGGCCGCCGCGGCAAAAGCCTTGTCCACCTTGGCGAGCAGCTCGTCACCCTGCTTCTTCGCGCCGAGCGCGGCGGCGATGGTCTTGGTCTCCTGCTCGGCGGAGGTCAGGTAGTTGTCCGCCCCGGCCGGGACCCCGACCGTGGTCGCGATCTTCGAGAGCAGGTCGTGCCGCTTCTGATCACCGGAGCCGCGCACGTCGAGAATCAGGTCGGGCTTGAGCGCGGCGATCTTCTCGTAGCTCGGTTCGAGCGTCTGGATCAGCTGCGGCGGGGTCTGGTACTTGGCCGCGTCCCACGGGCCGACGCCGGTGCCGCCGAACTGCAGCCAGTCCGACGCCCCGACCGGCTGGACGCCCAGCTCCAGCGCCGTCTCCGCGTCACCCCAGCCGAGCGCGACCACGCGTTCGGGCTTCTTCTCCACGGTGACGTCGCCGAACTTCGTCGGCACGGTGACCGGGAACGCGGACCCGTCGGCCGCCGCGGCGCCATCGGCGGGCTTGGCGGGCTCCGTCCCGCTCGAACACGCGCTCAGCAGGAGCAGTGCGGCAGCGGACACCGCACCGAGGAGGGAGGGTTTGTTCACGATGACGACGGACCTTTCTCCCGGGCGCCGCGAAACCCGGCGCCGAACCGGACACGAGGTTAGCCTAACCTCATTCCGGCACGACGCCGTCGGCGGCCCCGGCCGACCCGCCTCGGCGCCCGGTCAGCCCGAGAACAACTGCCGCCACTGCTCCAGCGACCGCGGCCGGAACACGAAGTTGGCCGCCTTCACCCGCGACAGCGCGGCCGAGGGCTCCGGCGAGTACTGGTGCCCGGGGTAGACCACCGGGTCGCCGGGCAGCCCGGCGAGGCCCTGCAGGCTGCGGAAGATCTCGTCCGCATCGCCGCCGGGCAGGTCGGTGCGGCCGCAGCCTTCGAGGAACAGCGTGTCCCCGGTGATCAGCCGGTCGCCGATCAACAGGCACTGGCTGCCCTGGGTGTGCCCGGGCGTGTGCAGCAGCCGGATGTCGATCGAGCCGACACTCAGCACATCGTCGTGCTCGTGCGCGCGCAGGTCGGCCTCGGGCACGCCGGTGACCCGGCGGACCCACTCCCGTTCCACCGCGTTGACGTGCACCGGCACCGGCGCTTCGGCGAGCAGCTCGGCGATCCCGGGCAGCGGAATGCCCATCAGGTCGCCGCCGACGTGGTCGGCGTGGTAGTGCGTGGCGATCGCGCCGGTCAGCCGCATCCCGTCCGCTTCGAGCAGGGCCACCAGGTCGCGCACCGCGTAGGCCGGGTCGACCACCACCGCTTCCCCGGTCTCCCGGTCGCCGACGAGGTAGGCGAAGTTCCTCATCTGGGTCGCGACCGGATCGCCGGCCGCGAAGTCCCGGCCGGCGAGCAACTGGCGGAAGTACAGCTGATCTGCCATGCCCGCAGCCTATCGGCCGGGCCGGCGAGTCCGGGCGGCGCGCGCCGATCACGACCGGCATAGGGTCGACGCCATGGTGTGGGGATTCCTGGGCGCGTTGCTTTCAGCCGTCGCCTACGGCGTCGCTTCGGTGATGCAGGCGGTGGCGGCGAAAGCGACGCCGGACGCCGGCGCGGGCAGGGTGTCGGCAAAGTCGGTGTGGAAGTCCGTGAAGGGGCCCCTCACAGACTCTGAGTCCGTGAAGGGCCCCTTCACGGACCCGAAACCGGTCCGGCGCACGCCACGAGGTGGTCGCACACACCTCCGCATCGCCCGGGTCCGCGACCAACTTGCCGGAACGCCGGACGCCGGCGCGGGCGTCGATCCGCGGCTGCTGCTGCGGGTGCTCCGGCAGTGGAAGTTCGTGGTCGGGCTGGGGCTCGACGTCCTCGGGTTCGTCGCGCAGATCGGTGCGCTGCACGTGCTTCCGCTTTTCGTGGTCCAGGCGACGCAGGCCGCCAGCCTCGCGGTGACGGCGGTGGCCGTGCGGGTATTCGGCGTCCGGCTGGGTGCGCGCGAGTGGACCGCGGTCGCGGTGGTCTGCGCGGGGCTGGCGTTGCTCGGCTCGTCCGCGGAAAGCGAAGGGGCGAACGAGGTCGGTCTCGGTTTCCGGCTCGCTCTGATCGGCACGGTCGTGGTGCTCGGGGTGGCCGGGCTGGCCGCGGGCAAAGCCGGGCGCCGGATCCGGACGCCCGCGCTCGGGCTGGTCGCCGGGCTGTGCTTCGGCGTGGTCGCGGTGAGCGGCCGGGTGATCCCGAGCCTCGCCCCGCTGGACCTGCTGCGCGATCCCGCGCTGTACGTGGTGGCCGTCGCGGGCGGCCTGGCGATGTTGTTCTACGCCACGGCATTGCAGCGCGGCAGCGTGACCACCTCGACCGCGATGATGGTGCTCGGCGAGACCGTGCTGCCCTCCCTGATCGGCGTCGTGCTCCTCGGCGACCGCACCCGGCCGGGATTCCTGGTGGTGGCGCTGGCCGGGTTCGTGCTCGCGGTCGCGGCGGCGCTCGCGCTGGCCCGGTTCGGCGAGCCGACGCCGATCGAGCAGGCCCCCGAACCGGCCGAGCACTGACTCGGTGTTCAGCCGCGGTTGCGCCGCCATTGGCTGGACAGCAGCCACATCAGGTACAGCCCGCCGATCGCGGCGGTGGCGATACCCACCGGCAGGCCCTCCTCGCCGAACACGACCCGGGTCACCAGATCGCTCGCGACCAGCAGCAGCGCCCCCATCAGCGCCGAGCACACCAGGACCGGCTGCGCCGCGCGTGTGAGCCGTTTCGCCAGCTGTGGCGCGGAAAGCGCGACGAAGGAGATCGGTCCGGCCGCCGCCGTGGCGACCGCGCAGAGCACCACCGCGGCGACGATCAGCAGCGTCCGGCTGCGTTCCACCGGCACGCCGAGGCCTTTGGCCGCGTCGTCGCCCATCTCCAGCAGGGAGAGCCGCCGCCCGAGGCCGAAGGCCACCGGCAGCAGCACCGCCACGACCACCGCGAGCGGGACGGCCTCCTCCCAGCCACGGCCGTTGAGCCCGCCCACCTGCCAGGCCTGCGCCGAAAAGGCGTCCTGCAGCGAGGCGCGGGTGACCAGGTACGAGTTCGCCGCGAGCAGCATCGCGGCCATCCCGATGCCCACCAGGATCAGCCGGAAGCCCTGAACGCCGCGGCGGTAGGCGAGCAGCCCGACCACCAGCGCGGTGAGTATTCCCCCGGCCAGCGCGCCGAGCGCGACCTGCCCGGAATCGCCGTGTGCCAGCACGATCACCAGCAGCGCGCCGGTAGCCGAGCCCTGGGTGAAACCGATCACGTCCGGGCTGCCCAGCGGATTGCCGGACAGGCTCTGCAGGATCCCGCCGCTCACCGCGAGCGCGGCGCCGACCAGCACCGCGAGCACCAGCCGTGGCAGCCGGAGCGTGGTCACGATGAACTCGGTGCCGGAATCGCCGAAGCCGAACAGCGTCTTGACCACGTCCGCCACCGACAGCGGATAGTCCCCGGTGGTCATGCTCACCGCGGCCAGCGCGAACACCAGGACCAGGAGCACGATCGCGGTGACCAGCGCCCGCGGCCGCACCCGGACCGCCGCGGGCCGCTCCCGCAGGGCGGTCACAGCCGCGCCAGCTTCCGCCGCCGGCACAGCGCCAGGAACACCGGCGCGCCGAGGAACGCGGTGACGATGCCGACCTGCAGCTCCTCCGGCGGGTTCAGCACCCGGCCCACGACGTCCGAACCGAGCAGCAACACCGGGGAGAGCACCATCGAGTAGGGCAGCACCCAGCGCTGGTCCGGGCCGACCAGGATCCGCACCATCTGCGGGACGGCCAGCCCGATGAACGTGATCGGCCCGATCGCCGCGGTCGAGGCGCCGCACAGCAGGGTCACCGCGACCGCGCCGAGCACCCGGGTCCGGCCGGGCCGCGCGCCCAGTGCCCGCCCGGTCTGCTCGCCGAGCGCGAGCGCGTTCAGTGGCCGCGCCAGCAGCAGGGCCAGCACGATCCCCACGGCCACGAACGGCGCGATCTGCACCAGCACGTCCGCCCGGCGGCCGCTGAGCGAGCCGACGTTCCAGAACCGGAACTGGTTGAAGGTGTTCGGGTCGAGCAGCAGGATCGCGCTCAGGTACGCCTGCAGCACGGCGGTGAGCGCGGCGCCGGACATCACCAGCCTGTCCGGGCTGGCTCCGGCCCGGCCCGTCGTGCCCAGCACGTACACCACCACCGAGGCCACGGCCGCGCCGAGGAAGGCGAACCAGACGTAGCCGAGCACGCCGCTGACCCCGAAGAACGCGATCGCGGACACCACCGCGGCGGAGGCGCCGTTGTTCACCCCGAGCAGCCCGGGATCGGCCAGCGGGTTGCGGGTCAACGCTTGCATCACCGCGCCGGCCAGCCCGAGCGCCGCGCCGACGAGCGCGCCCAGCAGCGTCCGCGGGATGCGCTGATCGTGGATGATCACGGCGTCCGCGCTGCCGTCGGCGTGCCAGAGCACCGACCAGATCGAGCCGAACGGGATGCTCTTCGAACCGATCCAGACGCTCACGAGCATGATGAGCACGAGCGCGGCGAACGCCACGATCAGCCCGGTACCACGCGCCGTCCGGCCACGCCGGACCGGCGGGCCCACCGGCGCCGGTGGGCTCACGCTGACAACCACGACACCTCCGGGGAACAGGGCAGCAAAGCTTAGACTAACCTAACCTTTCCACGACGAGTGACACGGTGGTGCCGGTGACCACGGCGGGCACTGACGCAGGGCTGTGAAGGGGCCCTTCACGGACTCTGAGTCCGTGAAGGGCCCCTTCACAGCCTTCGCCGAGAGCCTCGGGGCCCGCCGGAAAGAGTCGTCGGCGGACCGATGAGTTTCCGGGCCAGGCGTCGTTCCACCTCCCGTAAGCGCTGCCAGCAGGGCAGACTCGCACCGGAGGGAATCCGCCATGACCGGAATGGAGCAGCTCATCGCCGCCGACCCCGAGTTCGCCGCGCGCGCCGACCAGCACCGCCGCGAACTGCACGTGCACTGTTACCGGATGCTCGGTTCGTTCGAGGACGCCGACGACGCCGTACAGGACACGATGCTGCGCGCATGGCGTTCGCGCGAGCAGTACGAGGACGGCACCAACCTGCGTGCCTGGCTGTACCGGGTGGCCACGACGGCGTGTCTCGACGCGATCCGCCGCCGCGGCCGTCAGGTTCCGGCGCTGACCTCGTTCGCCGAAGTGCCGTGGCTGCAGCCGTATCCGGACCGGCTGCTCGACGAAGCACCCGAGGAAGCCGCGGTGGCGCGCGAGACGATCGAACTCGGATTCCTCGCCGTGCTGCAGTTCCTGCCCCCGCAGCAACGCGCCGTGTTCATCCTGCGCGAGGTACTGGACTGGCCGGCCGCCGAGACCGCGACGCTGCTGGAAAGCAGCGTGCCGTCGGTGAACAGCGCGCTCCAGCGGGCGCGCGCCACCATGCGGGACCGGCTGCCCGCGCGCTCTGCCGAATGGGTGACCGACGATCCGACCACCGAGGAACGCGAACTCGTGCGGAAGCTCGCCCGCGCCCACGAGGAGTGCGACACCAGCGCGTTCACCACGCTGATCCGCGACGACGTGCGCGTGACCATGCCGCCGAACCCGGATTGCTACGACGGCCTCGCCTCGATGGCGCCGCTGCACGAGATCGCCTTCGGCCCGGACCGGATGGGCGACTGGCGGCTGGTCACCACGCGTGCGAACCGCCAGCCCACCCTGGCCAGCTATCTGCGCCGTCCCGGGGACACCGTCTTCCGCGCGTTCAAGCTCGACGTCATGCGCATGCGCGAAGGCAAGGTCGCCGAATTCACCACGTTCGACGCAACGCTGTTCCCCGCGTTCGGCCTCGCCGCCACCTACTGACCCTGATTTGACACTGATTCCGGAGGTTCCAATGCCCACCACGATGACTCCTGACCGTGCGCTGGCCTTCCTCGCCGAAGGCACCCGCAGCGCGGTGCTCGCCACCGTCCGTCCGGACGGACGCCCGCACGCGGTGCCGCTCTGGTACGCGGTCGACGGCTCCGACGTGCTGCTGAATCTCAGCCGGGACAGCGTCAAGGGACGCAACCTGGACAACACGCCGACGCTGGCGCTGACCGTGCACGACGACGTGGCGCCGTACTCGTTCGTCACCGTCGAGGGCGACGGCGAGATCGTCGCCGACCCGGCGCAGGTCCGCGCGGGCGCCGAGGCAATCGCCCGGCGGTACCTGCCCGCCGAGGCCAGGGACGGATACGTCGGCTACGCCGTCTCGCCGGGGAAGGTCCTGGTACGCGTCCGTCCGGCCCGGCTGACCGGCGTCGACGCCGTAGCCGGCTGAGTCGACCTCGCTACCGGAATGGCCGCGCGGGTCAGTGTTCGGTGACGTGGCCGCGGTCGACTGCGAGGCGGCGGGTGACCGAGACGGCGTCCAGCATCCGGCGGTCGTGGGTGACCAGCAGCAGAGTGCCCGGGTATTCGTCCAAAGCGGACTCGAGCTGTTCGATCGCGGGCAGGTCGAGGTGGTTGGTCGGCTCGTCCAGCACCAGCAGGTTGACCCCGCGGGCCTGCAGCAGGGCCAGCGCGGCCCGGGTGCGCTCGCCGGGCGAGAGCGTGCCGGCCGGGCGCAGCACGTGCGCCGCCTTGAGACCGAATTTCGCCAGCAGAGTGCGCACTTCCGCGTCCGCGAACGCAGGCACCTCGCGCGAGAATGCCTCGGCCAGCGGCACCTCCCCCAGGAACAACCGTCGAGCCTGGTCGACCTCGCCGACCACGACGCCGGGACCGAGCGCGGCGTTGCCCTCGTCGAGCGGCACCCGGCCGAGCAACGCGGCCAGCAGCGTGGTCTTGCCCGCGCCGTTCGCCCCGGTGATCGCGACCTTGTCCGCCCAGTCCACCTGGAGATCCACCGGGCCGAGCGTGAACCCGCCGCGGCGCACGACCGCCCCGCGCAGCGTGGCGACGACCGCACCGGCGCGTGGGGCCGCGGCGATCTCCATCCGCAGCTCCCATTCCTTCCGCGGCTCCTCGACCACCTCCAGCCGCTCGATCATCCGGTCGGTCTGCCGGGCCTTCGACGCCTGTTTCTCGGTGGCCTCACTGCGGAACTTGCGGCCCACCTTGTCGTTGTCGGGGGCCTTGCGCCGGGCGTTCTTCACGCCCTTCTCCATCCACGCCCGCTGCGTGCTCGCCCGGGATTCCAGCGCGGTGCGGGTGTTCGCGTACTCCTCGTAGTCCTCCCGCGCATGCCGCCGCGCGACCGCGCGTTCCTCCAAATAGGACTCGTACCCGCCGCCGTACGCCCGCACCTGACGCTGGGCCAAGTCCAGCTCCACCACGCGATCCACGGTGCGGGCAAGGAACTCCCGGTCGTGACTCACCAGCACGGTCCCGGCACGCAGCCCGGTGACGAACCGCTCCAGCCGGGCCAGCCCGTCCAGGTCGAGATCGTTCGTGGGCTCGTCAAGCAGGAACACGTCATATCGGCTCAACAGCAGCGACGCCAGCCCGGCGCGGGCCGCCTGCCCACCGGACAGCGACGTCATCGGCTGGTCGAGACCGACGGTCAGGCCGAGGTCCGCGGCCACCTCGGCGGCGCGGTCGTCGAGGTCGGCGCCGCCCAGCGCGAGCCAGCGGTCGAGCGCGGTGCCGTACGCGTCGTCGGCGCCTTCCGCCCCGGCCGTGAGCGCTTCGGTGGCGGCGTCGAGGGCGGCCTGCGCCTCTGCCACCCCGGTGCGGCGGGCGAGGAACTCGCGCACCGCTTCGCCCGCGCGCCGTTCCGGCTCCTGCGGGAGGTGGCCGACCGTGGCGGCCGGCGGGTTCAGGCGGATCTCCCCCGACTCCGGCCGGGCCAGCCCCGCCAGCGTGCGCAGCAGCGTGGACTTGCCCGCCCCGTTGACCCCGACCAGCCCGATCACGTCACCCGGGGCGACGACCAGATCGAGTCCGGCGAAGAGAACGCGATCACCGTGGCCCGCGGCCAGGTCCTTCGCGACGAGTGTGGCGCTCATGTCGCGGCCGAGTCTACGGGCACCGCCGCGAGCGGCCGCAGCGTGTGTGTCGAGTGGCGTCATGGTCACTCCCAGTGGGTACCCTGGGCGGGTTGTCGGGGCAGAAAGCAGTCGTATACAGCAGTGAGGTCGGTGAAGAGCAATGGCGGATCCCGCCCCTTCGGTCACTCTCGGTGAGCGGAGGAAGCCGCGCGGCGCGGCGCCCCGCCCGAAGGTGAGCAGGCGCCGGGAGGTGAGCCACGCCAGCGCCCGGTCGTTGCTGATGACCGTGCTCGGCGAGTACGTGCTGCCCCGCGACCGTCCGGTGTGGACTTCGATCCTGGTGGAGGCGCTGGGCCTGCTGGAGGTCGAAGAGAAGTCCGCCCGGCAGGCCCTGGCCCGATCGTCGGCCGAGGGCTGGCTGGTGTCCGAACGGGTCGGCCGCCGCGTGCGCTGGTCCCTGACCCCGCCCGGCCGCAGGCTCCTCACCGAGGGCGCCGACCGGATCTACGCCTTCGGCCGCGACGCGCACGGCTGGCAAGGCCGCTGGCTGATGCTGATCGTCTCGGTCCCCGAGGCGAAGCGGGATCTGCGGCACCGCCTGCGCACCCGCCTCACCTGGGCCGGCTTCGGCTCCCCCGTGGCAGGCGTGTGGGTCAGCCCGGACCCCCGCCGCGAACGCGAGGCCCAGCAGATCGTCGCCGAACTCGGCCTCGATGCCCAGGCGATGTCGTTCACCGCCGCCTACGGCGAAATCGGCGGCGAGGAGGGCATGGTCGCGCGTTCGTGGGACCTGTCGGAGCTGACCGACCGGTACGAGGACTTCATCGACCGGTTCACCGGCCTGAGCCCGTCCGGCGGCCGCCCCGTGCTGCGCGCCCAAACTGAACTGGTGCACGAATGGCGCCGCTTCCCGTTCCTCGACCCGCAACTCCCCGGCGCCCTGCTCCCCGCCGGCTGGAGCGGCACGAAGGCCGCCGAACTCTTCCACCGCAAGCACGTCGAGTGGCGCCCCGGCGCGCAGGCGTACTGGGACGACCTGATCGAGACCGAGGACCGCGGGGTTTGAGCCCGACCCCCGCCTGCGCTGTTGTGGCGCGTTCGCGCAGGTGGGGGGCGGTAGGGCGACCTCCCCGCGAGGGAGGCGGAGGGACCCGCTAGAGTATTCAGTACGCACTTCACGGGAGCCCGGCGACGGGATTCGGGAGGGGTGTTGAGTCCGGGCTGTGGCGCAGTTTGGTAGCGCACTTGACTGGGGGTCAAGGGGTCGCAGGTTCAAATCCTGTCAGCCCGACCGGATCGGCCACGTTCACGCAGGTGGACGTGGCTTTCTTCATGTCTGGGCATGACTCAGCCCCGGGGCTGCCCACATTTTGCCCACATGCCCCGGGGCTGATCATCACGCTGCCATGCTCGCCAGCGCCCGGGTACGCCGCATGTCGAGTACGTCCGCGACCTCATCGAGACGATCCGGGAACAGGTGCCCGTACACGTTCAGGGTCATGGCCGCATCGGCGTGGCCGAGCATCTGCTGAACGACCTTCACGTCAGCACCAGCCGCGATAGCAAGGGATGCGGCCGTGTGTCGGAGCTTGTGCGGAGTAAGCCCAGCGACGCGGAGGTCAGCAGCTTTCTGTGCCGCGTTGAACTCCCGGACGCGCCAGTTGTTCGCTCTCAGCGCCTGGCCTCGACCCGTGGTGAACATCAAGTCGTCGGGCTGCCGTCCGATCACGAGCGGCCGGAGTACCGATACGAGCGAGGCCGGGAACGACACGGTTCTCTTCTTCCCCGTCTTCGGCGGTCCCTCGTGCTGCACACCGCCAACCTCAAAGAACGTCACGGCAACCCGAATGCGCCGCTTGGCCAGGTCCACATGGCCAACACGCAGTGCGGCAGCCTCACCCCAGCGAAGACCGGTGTAGGCCAGCAGCAGGATCAACGCGCGATTGATTTCAGCTCCAGCCGTCGGCCGGTCGTACTTCGTCCGGAGGCCAGCAGCGGCGACGGCCAGCGTCTCCACCTGTTCATACGTAAGGTAGACGTGCTCAGCCTCCGGACGCACCGGCAGCTTGACGCCCTGCGCGGGGTTGGCCGGGATGCGGCGCGGCACGCACCAGTCGAGCACCATCGAGAACACCCGGTATGCGTGCCGAGCCTGCGAAGGACCGAGGCCGCTGCCACCCTTGTCCTTCGCCTTCAACAGGTCCGCCACCCATAGCGCCACATCTTCCCGGTGAATCGCGTTGAGCGGCAGACCACCCCACCTGACGTTCACGTGGTTGTCGAGGAGCCCCCGGTACTTCCACCACGTCGACTGGCGCAGGTCGTGTCGGCTCTCCAACCACTTCTCCCCCATCTCGGAGAACGTGACCTTGGATGACTTTGGATCCACATAGGACCCACCACGGAGACTGTTCTCAACATCGGTCCGACGCGCCTCCGCCTTGTCCTTGCTCGGCGCTGTCTCCGAGCGCAGCTTGCCGGTCAGGTCGTAGTAGCGAACCTCCCAGCGGGCCGGTGGTTGCCGCCCTGCCGCCTTCGCTTTCGCCACGGCTTCACGGTGGGATGACTTCTTCAGCCGGTCATACACCCATGCCCGCGCCATCATGCGCCTCCTTGGTCTTCGATCCAGGTGTCGACGTCTTCGGGGCGGTAGCGGATGTATTTGCCGATGCGGCGGCCGGTGGGGCCGTAGTTTTTGGTGCGCCATTTGTAGAGGGTGTTGATGGGGATTCCGAGGTGGTTGGAGAGGTCTTCGATGGTCATCAGGGTTTTGCTCATGGTCGTTCCTCCTTGTCGAGCTTTTCCTGGCGTTGCTGGCGTTGTCCTTCGTAGATGGCGGCTGCGATGTCGCGGTCGTGGTGGTGGCGGTAGCCGTTGCCGGTGTGTTTCCAGTGGTTGACCACGAGCACGGTGTCGGGGTCGGTGCCGGTGGCGTGGAGGGTGGCGAGGTGCTGGTGGGTGCGTCGGTCGCCGCGGATGGTGGTGAAGGTGATGGAGTAGGCGATTGATTTGGTGAGGAAGTGGCCGCGGAACCCGAGCATGTGCGCCCATTTCCGCAGGAAACCGAGGTCCGGGTTGGCGCCGAGCGTCCACGCGGTGGTGATCATGCGCCGGTGGTGGGGGTGGACGTCGAGTGCCTCGATCGCTTGTTCGGAGCGGATGGGGCGGTCGGGGACTTCGCTGGTGGAGGTGCCTTTGGTGGCGTATTTGGCGATGTAACCGGCGAGGGCGCGGTCAGTGATGTCGCCGTCGTCGGGGTCGGTGGTGTGGGCGGGGCGGATGGGGCGGATGTCGGCCTGCTGGCCCCAGGTGAACACGTGCCGGGTGGTGTCGCCGCCGATGGTGAGGGTGCGGGTAATGCGGGTGTTCTCCACGGCGGCGCGGGTCGCGTGTTCGAGGAGCGCGTTGTCGGCCCAGCCGGGTGCGGGGTCTGCGGGTCCTTCGGGGCCGTCGAGGCGGATGACGGCGTGGAAGTGGACGAGTCCGCGGCGCTGGTATTCGGCGACTTTGGCGTAGGACAGGCGTGCGTGCTCGGGGAAGTCTTTGACCCGGATGCCGGCTGCGGTGGCGAGTTCCCGGCGGAGGCGGACGGTGAAGGCGTGCCACAGTTCCCCGGCGTGGCCCTGCCACAACACGGACCCGGGGTAGTCGTAGTGGGCGGGGTCGATCGCGGTCCCGATCCGGGTGTCGGCGTCGTGGTGGTATTCGCCGCAGCGGCAGGGCAGGCGGCGTCCGGTGCGGGTGGTGGGCCGGTTGTGGACGGCGCCGAAGCTGGGGGCGGTGATGGTGAGGAACAGGCGGGGCTTGCTGGTGACGGTTTCGGGGATGGTTTTGCCGCCGGTCATGCCTGCGCGGAGGAGGTGGAACGCGTCGGCGGCGTAGCGGTCGGAGCAGGCGGGGCAGACGCTTTCCCGCCGGTTGCCGCAGGGTGTGTAGACGACGCCTGCGGTGTGGTCGAGGATGCGGCCGGTGTGGTCGGTGACGGTGCGGTAGCCAGTGAGGTGGACTGGTTGCAGGCATCCGCCGGTGGCTTCGGCGCGGGCGCGCACGGCGCGGATGACGGCGGGGGTCATGCGGTTGGTGATGCGGGCCGCCAGTGCGGACCCGTCGTGCTCGGTGATCATGCTGGCCTCTTTCGTGCGGGTGCACGCAGGGGCCGGGACGTCGCACCGCGGTCGGGGGAGACGTCCCGACTGTGGTGCGAGGGGGTGATCTGGTCAGGTGGTGACCTTGTGGTGGTTCACGGTGGTGTTCAGCTCGTCCGCGAGGGAGGCGAGCATTCCGGCGGGGAGGGTGACGCGGGCGGAGAGATCCGCGGGGGTGACGGGGCGACCGGCGGTGTGGGCGTCGGCGGTGATGTCGGTGATCGTGGTGCGGATGCTGGCCGGGAGACTCGCAAGGACGCTCCCCGCCGGGGCCGGGGCCGGGGCCGGGGCCGAGGTTGGGGTTGGGGTTGGCTTGACGGGCGCGGGCGCCGGAACGGGTTGGGGCGTAACGGGTTCAGCCGCCGCCGGTGGGGGTGGGGGTGCTGGGTGGGTGGTGGCCGGTGGGGTGGTGAGGGCGTCGTTGCGTGCTTGGGTGCAGCGTTGCTGGATAATCGGCATGACTTCGGCGAGCAGGTAGACCACGAGCGGGATGACGATGTGGAAGAACACGCTGCCCTGGGAGATGCCGCCGGTGGCGGGGGTGAGGGCGGCCCACACGTTCGCGGCGAACGTGGCGGCGAGCAGGAGCCGTTTGAGGTGCGTGACGGGTTTGTCGGTGACGGGGATGTCGGCGGCGAGCATCGCGGCTTCCCATCGGAGCAGGGTGACCAGGATTCCGGCGAGGGCGGGTTCGGCCAGCCAGGCGCCCCACCACAGCGGGTCGGTGGCGGTGAGGCGCCCGGCGAGGAAGTCATGCACGCCGGTGGTGGTGAAGCCGAGCCCGACAGTGAGGAAGAACCACATGGTGCGGGTGATCGAGGTGCGGAAGCGGTCCGCGGTGACCGCCCCGAGAAGCGGATCGGTGGCGAGGCGGTGCACGTCGTGGGCTTCGGTGAGCTGGGTTTCCAGGGTACGGACCCGGCGCGAGACCGGGCGGGCCGCGCTTTTCGGGGCGGACTTGCGGAACACGTCAGGTACCTCCTTTCAGAGGGCGTCGGCGGTGCTGATGGTCAGTAGCGGCCGGTGCGGTATCGGTCGGCTTCGCGGCGGAAGATCCGTGCTTGAGTTTCGAGGTAGACGGGTATTTTCTCAGCGAGTTCCGCTAGTTCATTGCTGCGAAAATCGGTGTTGCCGTCGTATGCGCGGACCAGTCGCCGATGCAGCTCGAAATACTCGTTGACCAGGGGTCGAACCACCTGGAACAGCTCGTTAAAGTCGTCGGACATGCCTAGCCTTTCGCTCGGGCGGGGGGTATGGCGGATGGGCGCGTGTGGCATGCCGTGAGTCCTCGCGGCAAGCGTCACGAGGACTCACGGCATGCCGAAACCGATTACCTGCCGGTGGCCAGGTCGTAGGCCTCATGGGCTTCCCGGCGCATTTCGGCGGCCCCTTCCTCATAGAGCTGGACCATTTCGCTGGCCAGGTCTGCCAGCTGCAACAGCGCCTTGCGGTTGCGACCACCCTCCGGGTTGATCACCGTCCGGTCGATCGCATAGAACTCTTCGTGCAGCCGGGCAAGCTTCATGACGATGGATTCACGGATGCGCATCAGCGGGTTCCTTCCGGGGTGGTGTGGAGGTAGCGGGCGGTGGAGTCGAGCAGGGCGGCGAGGTAACGGGCGAACGCGGGTGGCATTTCCAGTTCGGTCACCTCGGGGTGTCCGTGCCGGTGCTGGGTGACGCGGAGCAGGACCGTGGTGGAGGTGGCTGCTACGGCGGTGTTGGTGACTCCGGCACCGCCGTAGCGGACTCCATCAATCGAGCGCAGGGGGTAGATGCCGAGCCCGTCTTCGAGGGTGGCTACGGCGGTGTGCCAGATCTCCGCGTCCGGCGGGGGCACGGGGTCGGGGCTGGTCATGGCGGGTCAGTCCTCTTCGTAGCGGACGTAGGAGTAGCTGTAGGCGCTGTCACCGTGGCGGGTGGAGCGCCATTCCCGCCACATCGCTGCTGACAGCCCGGCGAACACCAGCAGCGTCGGGACCATGACGAGGAGGAACAGCCACCACGAGCGGATCAACACGATTTCGAGCACCAGCGCGACCACGGCGGCGCCGGTGATCTTCAGCCAGGCGGCAAGGAACTTCAGGGTGATCATGCGAGGTGTCCTTTGCGGAGTTCCAGGGCGAGCCGGTACAGCTCGCCGGGGGTGACCGATTCGGACGCGCCCTCAGTGAGCGCGACGTGCTGGCGGACGGTGCGGTAGGGGAAGGCGTCGTAAACTCGGACGGTGACCCCGCAGGGTCCGCGGCCGGTCAGGGTGATGTGCAGGTCCCCGCCGGGGGTGTGCCACCAGTCGCCGGTGATCCCGGTCAGCTGGTGTGTCCAGATCAGCAGGGAATCGAGAACCGCCACGCGATCCCACGACGGTACGGACGGCTGGATATCGATACGCCGCAGGCCCGGATACAGGCTGATCGAGGCCGGGTCAGGCGCGGGGGTGTCCCGGACATAGCGGGCCGCCACGGCCGTGAGCCGGGCAGTATCGGGCACGGAGGCCGGTGCAGACATAGTGGACAGTCCTTTCCAGACGGTCAGGCAGCGATCGGGTAGACGTTGGAGTCAGCAGGTGGCTCGTCTGCCGGGGTGCAGAGGCGGACGAGTTCGTCAATGTCGTCATCGGTGCTGTATCCCGCGCGGACGCGGATGGGCTGGCGAGAGGTCTCGGAGGTGCGGTAGCCGATACCCTCACACCCGGTTTCCGGGATCTCGTCCGCCAGCGCACCCCGGTCACGGGCTCCCTCACCCAGCACCATGTCCACAAAGGACGCCGCGCCGGTGCGCAGCGAGATCCGGCGGGTGAACAGGTCCCGGACCGGCACGATGTCCTTGGCCGGTTCCTGCACATAGGCGATCACCGCATACCCGGCCGCGCGGCCCTGGGTGAGGATCTCGGCCAGCACCCGGTTAACCTCGCTGACCGTGCGGCGACCGGACAGTGCGGTCAGCATCATCAGCTCATCGATCATGAGGACCTCGAACGGAGTCCCGGCCGAGGCGGTGAACTTGCGCAGGCCGTCCTCGCGGAGCTGTTCCTGCCGTTCCCGCATCCGGTCCCGGAACCGGAACAGCACCGCCAGCATCGGATCAACGACCTCGTCACCGTCACCGTTGTCGTACTCGGTCTCGTCATCGGCGGAGGTGGCGTAGTCGAAGAACAGCGGCCTGCCACGCTCGGTTTCCATCCCGCCCTTCGGGTCGATCATCGAGATCCGGGCCACCCGGTCCCGGATCATCGGCCCCATCGCCCGCAACGGGTTCCACAGCAGCGACCCCTTACCCGAACCGGTTCCCCCGGAGATCAGCCAGTGCTGCCCGGCCAGCGGCTCAGTCCACACCGCGCCGTACTCGGTGTCACCCAGCTCGATCGCGGCCAGGTCAACCTCGCTGGGGTCGCCGGGGATGTCCGCGGGTGGGATCACGTCCTCGAACGGGTTGCCGAACACCAGCGTGACCGTCAGGACCCGCGGCTTGGCCTTCTCGATCGAGATCGCATCCGCACCCAGCGCGGAGGCAAGCTCTGCCTGCGCGTTGCGGAACGTCTCCACCGACTGTCCCTTGCGGATCGCCACCGTCACCACATCGATCGACGGGGTGGGGCTGGCAACCTTCAGCAGGCGCGGCACCAGCACTTCCCCGGTCCTGCGGTCATCCACGGTCAGATCACAGAAGTCGAGAGTGGACCTCCAGGACTGGCCGATATAGCGAGTCCAGCGGCGACGCGCCGAGCGCAGCCGCGGCGAGGCGATCCGGGTGAACGACTCCGGGTGCGCCCGGTACCAGCCCAGCCCGGCCACGAGCGTGCTCGCCGCGAGGCTGCCCGTCGTGACCGGGCCGAGTTCCAGCACACTCGCGGTCACCGCGGCCGGTGTGGCGAGGAAGCCGGGATGCCGAGCCAGCCACAACGCGCAGCGGGCTTCCGGCGGGTCTTATAGCGGTTACGGCGGATGGCCGTACCGGTCTTGGGTTTGCGGCTCATGAATCAGGCACTCCCTGGTCAGGAGACGAGCCAGGGCCGCACCCACCCCGGGACGACCAGGGGAACGCGGCCCTGACCTCGCCCCGGGGTTGGGTGATCACTATCGATGTGCGGTGATGGCGGGCCGCGGGATCAGCGGCGGCGAGCCCGCGGGCCGCGCTTGCCCTCCGAGCTGAACAGCGGTTTCGCTGCCTCCATCGTGGTGGTCATCGCGGCGACCTTGCGGGCAGCCTCGTCATGCTCCTTCTTGAAACCACCCACCCGGTTCGGCATCGTGGTCATGGCCTCACGCAGCTTCCGCATGGCCTTGTCAAGCTCAGTGATCTTGCTATCCAGCTGTGAACTCACAATCAGTCCCTTCCCTATCGGTTGATCAGGCGTCGCGGTCAGACAGGCGCCTGCAGTCCGGGCACCTCGGGCCGAACCCGAACACGTGGAACACCTCGATCCACCGGCCTCCGCACTCACCCCGCACACCGCGGTAATACGGCCGGACCACAACGAACATTCCGCCGTCACATGCAGCAGGCCCCGCTCATCACTCACACCCGCCACCCCCGCGAAATCAGCTCCGCCTTACGCTTCGTCGCCGCCGCGCGCAGCGAGTCCAGCGACGCCGACGCCCCGCGGATACTCGACTGAACCTCCGAGCGGCCCGGGACCTGCCAGCCTCAAACCGGTCACCCCCACCCCGCTCGTTCAACCCCTTGCCCAGCTTCGCCAGCTCATCGAACGCAGCCCGGACCTGATCCAGCGCCAGCTCGAACTCGGTTGTACTTAGCCTTGTTGTGCTTATTGATCGTTTGCGACGTCATCCGTTTGCCTTTCGTCGTTGTTCACCCGTGGTCGTTGGCCGGGCCGCCAGCACACGCCAGCGCCGGGCCTTGTCCTTCGTCGCACGGGGTACCAGCACCGAATTACCAGCACCGGATACCCATAACAGGTGTAGAAGTGGGTTCCTCCCTTCGTCAGCCACCTCGCATCCAAAAGGTGATGCACCGCGTCTGATTCATCCCGGGGGGCGACCTCGATCGCGAGGCGCGCATACAAGCGATACACCCTCTCCCCCGGACCAACCAGCACATAACCCACGTTCCGCAATATGCAGCACCTTCTCAATCAACGCCATATCATTCACCGGCAACCGAACCGGTGCCCTCGCCCCAGAATCAGCCAGCGGACTACCAAACAAGTCCAGCGATCCCTCCGTCACCGCAGTCACCTCCGTGCGGTCCGACCGGAACGCGCAAGAATCAGCCCTGCCGCCACAATCGCGACGACAACCCCCGCCGCAGCAGGACACGCCAACGCCAGCGCCGCCAGCATCACCAGCCACACCAGCACCGGCACCACGCCATGGGCCACCACATTCGCTGACATCACACACCCCGCCTCGGGCCGTGCGGGTCAAACGTCGACAGGCCTTCTACGCAACTGGAACTCATGCCACGACCTCCACAGACTCGGCCAGGTGCAGCCACGGCCACGCCAACAATTGAGCCGAATACACATCACACTCATCCATTGCTCTGCTCCAAACAACTCGTACGGACACTCCCGAAGACCCCCGAAGAAATGAGTTCGGGAATCAACGCGAACAGCCGTAACAGGCATGTTTTTGGGCGCAGTCAGGCACACTCTGAATTTGTCAATCAAACAAAGAGCCCCCGCCCGACTCGAAACGGGCCGCTAACCAGAAATAGGGAGGGCGGTTACCGCGGGACTAAAACGAGGCGACCGACTTCAGGCCGACCGCAGCGAACGCCACACCCGACACCGTCTCGCCGTCCTTGTTCTTAAACGAGTACGGCGACATCCGCGGGGCAATCAGCTCAACCACCATGCCCTCCTCGAAACCCTCACCCGGGTCCGCGTCCAGCGTGAACCGGACCTCCTCACCCTTCTCACCCCGGACCTTCGCCTTCAGGAACAGCGACACCGCAAACTTCTTCTCACCCGTCTGCCGGTCCGTCACCTCGAACTCGCGACCCTTCTCGTCCTTCGCGATCTTCACGCCCGGCACCTCCGCAACACGGGCGGTGTAGTTACTCAAGTCGCACGGAATGTTCCGCATGGCCTTCTCCTTTGTCGGTGTTCTCGCTTGCTGACACTAACGCTAAACCACAGACGTCAGTGGGTCAACGTCAGACGTTAGATCGTGTGCGAAGGCAAATCTTCAACCACAGACGTTGGTCGTTTGTCATGTAAGATGAGCGCATGACGCGCGACTACCGGCCCGCGTACCAGCGGGTACTAGACGACCTTCAAGAGCGCATCGCCGCAGGCGATCTGAAACCTGGCGACATGGTGCCGAGCGAAGGGGAGTTGGCCGAAGAGCACGGGATCTCTCGCGGCTCTGTA